>NZ_JBIVGT010000003.1:0-3453 GCF_044748825.1 Pseudomonas sp. NPDC089741
TATGGCGAAGGCCGGTGAAGCGCCTACCACGTGGGTATGAGGTTATGCTATGTTAAACCGCGAGCTCGAAGTCACCCTCAATCTTGCCTTCAAGGAGGCTCGTTCGAAGCGTCATGAATTCATGACCGTCGAACACCTTTTGCTGGCCTTATTGGACAATGAGGCTGCCGCCACCGTTTTGCGTGCCTGCGGCGCGAACCTCGACAAACTCAAGCATGACCTGCAGGAGTTCATCGACTCCACCACGCCACTGATCCCCGTTCATGACGAAGATCGCGAAACCCAGCCAACCCTGGGCTTCCAGCGTGTACTGCAACGTGCTGTTTTCCACGTACAGAGCTCGGGCAAACGCGAAGTAACTGGCGCCAACGTGCTGGTTGCAATCTTCAGTGAGCAAGAGAGTCAGGCAGTGTTCCTGCTGAAACAGCAGAGCGTTGCGCGCATCGATGTCGTCAACTACATCGCTCACGGCATTTCCAAAGTGCCTGGGCATGGCGATCACTCTGAAGGTGAACAAGATATGCAGGACGACGAGGGCGGTGAGTCTTCTTCTTCAGGCAATCCTCTGGATGCTTATGCCAGCAACCTCAACGAACTCGCACGCCAGGGTCGCATCGATCCGCTGGTAGGCCGCGAATCGGAAGTCGAGCGTGTCGCGCAGATTCTCGCGCGTCGACGCAAGAACAATCCGCTGCTGGTCGGTGAAGCAGGCGTGGGTAAAACCGCGATTGCCGAAGGCCTGGCCAAGCGTATTGTCGACAACCAGGTGCCAGATCTGCTGGCCGGTAGCGTAGTTTATTCGCTTGATCTCGGTGCTCTGCTCGCGGGCACCAAGTATCGCGGTGATTTCGAGAAGCGCTTCAAAGCGCTGCTCAATGAACTGAAAAAACGTCCGCAAGCCATTCTCTTCATCGACGAGATCCACACCATTATTGGTGCGGGCGCTGCGTCGGGCGGGGTCATGGACGCTTCGAATCTGCTCAAGCCGCTGCTGTCGTCTGGCGACATTCGCTGCATCGGTTCGACCACGTTCCAGGAGTTTCGCGGAATCTTCGAGAAGGATCGTGCCCTGGCGCGTCGCTTCCAGAAGGTCGATGTCGTCGAGCCATCGGTGGAAGACACCATTGGTATCCTGCGCGGCCTGAAAGGGCGTTTCGAGCAGCACCACAACATCGAATACAGCGACGAAGCGCTGCGTGCCGCTGCTGAACTGGCATCGCGCTACATCAATGACCGGCACATGCCGGACAAGGCCATTGATGTGATTGACGAGGCGGGCGCCTATCAGCGTCTGCAACCGGTCGAGAAGCGCGCCAAGCGTATCGAAGTGCCGCACGTCGAAGACATCGTCGCGAAAATCGCGCGGATTCCGCCGAAGCACGTCACCAGTTCCGACAAGGAACTGCTGCGTAACCTGGAGCGAGACCTGAAGCTGACGGTGTTTGGACAGGACGCCGCGATCGATTCGCTGTCGACTGCAATCAAGCTGTCGCGTGCCGGGCTTAAATCGCCTGACAAGCCAGTCGGATCGTTCCTGTTCGCAGGGCCGACCGGTGTCGGTAAAACCGAAGCCGCGCGGCAACTGGCCAAGGCGTTGGGGATCGAGCTGGTACGTTTCGACATGTCCGAGTACATGGAGCGTCACACCGTATCGCGTCTGATCGGTGCGCCTCCAGGCTACGTCGGTTTCGATCAGGGCGGTCTGTTGACCGAAGCGATCACCAAGCAGCCGCACTGCGTATTGTTGCTCGATGAAATCGAGAAGGCGCATCCGGAAGTCTTCAACCTGCTGTTGCAGGTCATGGACCACGGTACGCTGACCGACAACAACGGGCGCAAGGCGGACTTCCGCAACGTGATCGTGATCATGACCACCAACGCCGGTGCCGAAACGGCGGCGCGTGCTTCGATCGGTTTCACCCATCAGGACCATTCGTCTGATGCGATGGAAGTGATCAAGAAAAGCTTCACGCCGGAATTCCGTAACCGCCTGGACACCATTATCCAGTTTGGTCGCCTCAGTCATGAGGTCATCAAAAGTGTGGTGGACAAGTTCCTTACCGAGCTTCAGGCGCAACTGGAAGACAAGCGTGTGTTGCTGGAAGTGACCGACGCGGCGCGCAGTTGGCTCGCGGCTGGTGGTTACGACTCGGCAATGGGCGCACGTCCAATGGCGCGTCTGATCCAGGACAAGATCAAGCGTCCGCTGGCAGAGGAAATTCTGTTTGGCGAGCTGGCCGAGCATGGCGGTGTGGTGCACATCGACATCAAGGATGGCGAGTTGACGTTTGACTTCGAGACCACCGCAGAGATGGCCTGACGGGTGTAGATCAAGAGGGCGCCTTCGGGCGCCTTTTTGTTGTCTGGTGTTTTTGTGTGTATATCCGTTGCTGCGGGTGTTGCTGATTAGGGTTCCGCCCTTACGGCGGGTCACCTTTTCCAAACGCCGAAAAGGTAACCCAAAAGGCTTGCTCCTACGTACGGCCCGCTCGCTGGGGCTCGGGGTTCCTTCGCTGCGGGATCGATCCGGGCGCAGCGCCTACGGTTTGCTTCGCTGCACCTCCTCTCGCTGTGTTTGGCTGCGCCAAACGGTCGCTGCGCTCCCACGCCCGGATCAACCCCTCCACTCAGCCTTCCGACGTCGCGTTACAGATCAAAAGCTGCAGCCGAGCTAACGCTCATCCTGTTGAGTGGTGAGGGGTACAGCGTGGTCGGCTTTGGATTTGCGTTGGAGCTGCCCCTCATCGGAACGCCGCCCGCCCAGCCCTCTCCCGAGGGAGAGGGAGCCGATTTTTGGGCCTTTCAAAATCTGAGTTCAACGCGGTATCGCACGTCAGCGTACCTCTCCCAAACCACTCGGTCAGTCCCCTCTCCCTACGGGCGGTCCGACGTTTCGGGAGGGCTAGGGTGAGGGGCTATTGATCTGGCTTTTGATCTGGCTTTGGCTTTTGATTTTTTGCCCCTTCGGCAGGCCGAGCGTAGGTGTCCATCCGGGGGTTAGGCGCGCAGCGCCGTGCGGCGAAGCCGCATTCATCGAGAGGAGGTGCAGCGAAGCAAACCGTAGGCGATGCCCCCGGATGGACACCGTAGCGAGGGAACACTGAGCCTCGGCGAAGTGCCGTACGCCGGGGCAAAGCCTTTTGGGTTACCTTTTCGGCGTTTGGAAAAGGTGACTCGCTGTAAGAGCGAAACCGCCAGCGGCAGCACCCGAAAAAACGGATATGCCCCCAACTCCAACTCCAACTCCAAACCTAACCCCCAAAACGCAGACACAAAAACGCCCGGCATAAACCGGGCGTTCTGTATTGACTTGATTAACGAGCGCGGTAAGTAATGCGCCCTTTGCTCAAGTCATAGGGCGTCAGCTCGACGCGCACTTTGTCACCGGTAAGAATACGAATGTAGTTCTTGCGCATCTTGCCGGAAATATGCGCGGTTACGACGTGCGGAGTT
>NZ_JBIVGT010000003.1:3463-374868 GCF_044748825.1 Pseudomonas sp. NPDC089741
CCCGACCCCGGGGGTTGGGCAGGGTGTCGACGCCAGTGCCTTCCATTTCGAAGCTGTCTTCTTTCGACATGCAGTAAAGCCCTCGGTATCCAATGAATGGCCCGGTGCAACTGCGCCAGGCAAAAGCGGCGTGCATTGTGCCCGAAAAATGGGGTTTACGCCAAGGGGTTTAGGGTGCGGGTTTAGTTGAGGATGACCCAGCGCTGATTAATCAGCAATTCGATGGGCCGATATTGCGTCTTGTAGTTCATCTTTTTGCAGTTCTTGATCCAGTAACCCAGGTAAACCGCTTCAAGCCCGAGACGCTGGCTCTCGCCGATCTGCCACAGGATCGCGAAACGCCCGAGGCTGCGCCGCTCTTCGTCAGGTTCGTAGAAGGTGTACACCGCCGACAAACCGTTGGGCAGCAAATCGGTCACCGCCACAGCCAGCAACCGTCCGTCGAGTCGGAACTCGTAAAAGCGCGAGAAGGGCAGGTCGCGCACCAGAAACGTCGAGAATTGATCACGGCTCGGCGGGTACATATCGCCGTCGGCATGGCGTTGTTCGATGTAGCGCTGGTACAGATCGAAATATTCTTCGCTGAACTGCGGCTTGGCCGGGCGCACTTGCAAATCGGCATTGCGTTTGAAAATGCGTTTCTGCTGACGATTGGGGGTGAACTGCGCGACCGGAATGCGCGCAGGCACGCACGCATTGCAATTCTGGCAATGCGGCCGGTACAGATGATCGCCGCTGCGACGAAAGCCCATTTCCGACAGGTCTGCGTAGACGTGCACATCCATGGGCTGACTCGGGTCGAGAAACAGGGTCGTGGCCTGCTCCTCGGGCAGATAACTGCAAGAGTGAGGCTGAGTGGCATAGAACTTCAAACGCGCCAACTCGGTCATGATCAACCCTCGGGATAAGCTGGTGAATTAAGTGTAAGCCACGCGCGCAAAAGTCGCTCAGCAAACCCAGGTGGCGCGACTGGGTTGATCCAGGTGGCGGGCCAGATAATCAGCGAATTCGTCGCGGGGAATGGCCCGGGCGCCGAGACTGTGCAGATGATCGGTCGGCATCTGGCAATCGATCAGCACGAATCCCGCGTCTTTCAGGTGCTGTACCAGCGTGGCAAAGCCATATTTCGAGGCATTGTCGGCGCGGCTGAACATCGACTCGCCGAAAAACAGTCGGCCCATCGCCAGTCCATACAGGCCACCGACCAATTCGCCCTGATCCCAAACCTCGACCGAGTGGGCAAAGCTGCGGCGGTGCAGTTCAATGTAAGCGTCTTGCATCGCCTCCGTGATCCAGGTGCCGTCGGCGTAATCGCGGGGCGCGGCGCAGGCGCGGATCACCGCATCGAAGTCCTGATCGAACGTCACTTGATAGCGTTGCTGGCGCAACAGTTTACCGAGGCTGCGCGAGACATGCAGTTCGTCGGGAAACAACACGGTGCGCGGGTCCGGCGACCACCAGAGAATCGGCTGGCCTTCGGAAAACCACGGAAAACAGCCGTGGCGATACGCCTGGATCAAACGATCGGCAGACAGATCTCCGCCAGCGGCGAGCAGTCCGTTGGGGTCGCGCATGGCCTTTTCCAGTGGCGGAAAAGTCAGGGAATTGCGTTGTAACCAAGTCAGCATGGCATCCAGGCTTGCAGAAGGGGAGGGCAGTGCGGACCGTTCGGCCCGCGATAAAGTGTGCCGTTAAATGACAGGAATGTCGTCCAGATACTTCTCGGCATCAAGCGCGGCCATGCAGCCGGCGCCGGCTGAGGTGACGGCCTGGCGATAAACATGGTCAGCGACATCGCCGGCGGCAAACACACCGGGGATGGCGGTGGCGGTGGCATCGCCGTCGCTGCCGCCCTTGACCTGCAAATAACCGTCACGCATCGGCAGTTGGCCTTGAAACAGGTCGGTGTTGGGTTTGTGGCCAATCGCGATGAACACGCCGGCCAGCGCCAGCTCGCGGGTTTCGCCGGTGTGGCTGTCGCGCAGACGGGCGCCGGTCACACCGCTGGCATCACCGAGCACTTCGTCGAGATTCTGGCTCCAGTGCAGGCGCACATTGCCGTTCGCGGCTTTTTCGAAGAGTTTGTCCTGGAGGATTTTCTCTGAGCGCAACTTGTCGCGACGATGGACCAAATGCACTTCTTTGGCGATGTTCGACAAGTACAGCGCTTCCTCCACGGCAGTGTTGCCACCACCGATGACCGCGACCACCTGATTGCGATAAAAGAATCCGTCACAGGTCGCACAGGCGGAAACACCCTTGCCGGCGAAGGCTTCTTCCGACGGCAGGCCCAGATACTGCGCCGAGGCGCCGGTGGCAATGATCAGCGCGTCGCAGGTGTAGGTGCCGCTGTCGCCGACAAGCTCAAACGGGCGCTGCTGCAACTTGGCGGTGTGGATGTGGTCGTAAACGATCTCTGTGGCAAAGCGTTCGGCGTGTTTCTGCATGCGCTCCATCAACACCGGCCCAGTGAGGCCTTCGACGTCGCCGGGCCAGTTGTCGACTTCGACCGTGGTGGTGAGCTGGCCACCGGCCTGCAGACCGGTAATCACCACCGGTTTGAGGTTGGCGCGGGCGGCGTATACGGCGGCGCTGTAACCGGCCGGGCCGGAGCCGAGGATGATCAGGCGTGAATGCTTCGCTGCGTTCATCAAATACACCTCATAAGCCTTTGTCACAAAAGGTAATGCATGCTCAAATTGGCCCACAGGTTTGTGTGCTTGACTATGCTTTACCCTGGGGTTTGAAGCATGGCATCGCACGTACAAACCCGTACAATGCCGGGCTGTTACAGAATATTCGCGCTGTGCCGTGTTTTTAAAAGCCTCGGCGCAGTGTTAAAAGTAGTCCCAGTTGCGCTCGCTCACTTTGTTACCTGCCTGGATTGGGCAGTTTTTTATCGTCATTCAATAGATGGACGCGCCTCGGGCGCAGGAAAAGTAGCGTTTTGAAGAAATCCACCGCAGCACCTAAAACAGTCGTTCCGCTCTGGCGCCAACAGTTGCACTACCGGCTCAAGGAAGGTGCATTGATCGCCATTGGCGCCTTGTGCCTGTTCCTGATGATGGCCTTGCTGACCTACGGCAAGGACGATCCGGGCTGGAGCCACAACAGCAAGATCGACGACGTACAGAATTTCGGCGGCCCGGCGGGCTCCTACAGCGCCGACATCCTGTTTATGGTGCTCGGCTATTTCGCCTATATCTTCCCGTTGCTGCTGGCAATCAAGGCTTATCAGATTTTTCGTCAGCGTCACGAGCCGTGGCAGTGGAGCGGCTGGCTGTTCTCCTGGCGCCTGATCGGTCTGGTGTTTCTGGTGCTGTCCGGCGCTGCGCTGGCGCATCTGCACTTTCATGCGGCGTCGGGTCTGCCGGCGGGTGCGGGCGGTGCGCTGGGCGAAAGCCTCGGCAATCTGGCGAAGAACGCGCTGAACATTCAAGGCAGCACACTGCTGTTCATTGCCCTGTTCCTGTTCGGCCTGACCGTGTTCACCGACCTGTCGTGGTTCAAGGTGATGGACATCACCGGCAAGATCACCCTCGACCTGTTCGAACTGTTCCAGGGCGCACTCAACCGCTGGTGGTCGGCGCGTACCGAGCGCAAACAACTGGTCGCGCAGCTGCGTGAAGTCGACGATCGCGTGCATGATGTGGTCGCGCCAACGGTCACCGACAAGCGCGAGCAAGCCAAAGTCAAAGAACGCCTGATCGAACGTGAGCAAGCCCTGAGCAAGCACATGTCCGACCGCGAGAAACAGGTGCCGCCAGTGATTGCCCCGGCGCCGGTCAAGGCCCCAGAGCCAAGCAAGCGCGTACAGAAAGAGAAACAGGTGCCGTTGTTCGTCGACAGCGCCGTGGAAGGCACCTTGCCGCCGATCTCGATCCTCGATCCTGCGGAAAAGAAACAACTCAATTATTCGCCGGAATCCCTGGCAGCGGTCGGCCACTTGCTGGAGATCAAGCTCAAGGAGTTCGGCGTCGAAGTCACGGTGGATTCGATCCATCCCGGCCCGGTGATTACCCGTTACGAAATCCAGCCGGCTGCTGGCGTCAAAGTCAGCCGCATTGCCAACCTGGCGAAAGATCTTGCGCGTTCGCTGGCCGTGACCAGTGTGCGGGTGGTCGAGGTAATTCCGGGCAAGACCACCGTCGGTATCGAGATTCCCAACGAAGACCGGCAGATCGTGCGCTTCTCCGAAGTGCTGTCGACGCCTGAGTACGACAACTTCAAATCGCCGGTTACCCTGGCGCTGGGCCACGATATCGGTGGCAAACCGGTGATCACTGACCTGGCGAAGATGCCGCACTTGCTGGTGGCCGGTACCACCGGTTCCGGTAAATCGGTTGGTGTCAACGCGATGATCCTGTCGATCCTGTTCAAGTCCGGCCCGGAAGACGCCAAGCTGATCATGATCGACCCGAAGATGCTGGAATTGTCGATCTACGAAGGCATTCCGCACCTGCTCTGCCCGGTTGTGACCGACATGAAAGACGCTGCCAACGCTTTGCGCTGGAGCGTTGCCGAGATGGAACGGCGCTACAAGCTGATGGCGAAAATGGGCGTGCGTAACCTGTCGGGCTTCAACGCCAAGGTCAAGGAAGCCCAGGACGCCGGCGAGCCGTTGAGCGATCCGCTGTACAAGCGCGAAAGCATCCACGACGAAGCGCCGCTGTTGCAGAAGCTGCCAACCATCGTTGTGGTCGTCGACGAATTCGCTGACATGATGATGATCGTCGGCAAGAAGGTTGAAGAACTGATCGCCCGTATCGCGCAGAAAGCGCGTGCGGCGGGTATCCACTTGATCCTCGCGACCCAGCGACCGTCGGTGGACGTGATCACCGGTCTGATCAAGGCCAACATTCCGACGCGTATGGCGTTCCAGGTGTCGAGCAAGATCGACTCGCGGACCATCATCGACCAGGGCGGCGCCGAACAACTGCTGGGCCACGGTGACATGCTCTATATGCCGCCGGGCACCAGCCTGCCGATCCGGGTTCACGGCGCGTTCGTTTCCGACGAAGAAGTCCACCGTGTGGTGGAGGCGTGGAAACTGCGCGGCGCCCCGGAATACAACGACGACATCCTCAACGGTGTCGAAGAGGCCGGCAGCGGCTTCGAAGGCAGCAGCGGAGGCGGCGATGGCGATGATCCGGAAACCGACGCGCTGTATGACGAAGCCGTGCAGTTCGTTCTCGAAAGCCGTCGTGCATCGATTTCTGCGGTACAGCGCAAGCTGAAGATCGGTTACAACCGCGCTGCGCGGATGATCGAAGCCATGGAAATGGCCGGCGTCGTCACCTCCATGAACACCAACGGTTCGCGTGAAGTCCTGGCCCCGGGCCCGGTTCGCGACTGATTGCAAAAGCAAGAGGCGGGACAATGATGTTCCGCCGCTCTCCCACGAGTATTCAAGAGGACTCCCATGCGTCTTATCCGCATGCTGTTGCCAGTACTGGCGTTGACCACCCTCACGGCTCACGCCGATGACAAGGACGTGGCACGTCTGACCCAATTGCTGGAAACATCCAAGACCCTGAGCGCGAACTTTTCGCAGCTGACCCTCGACGGCGGCGGCACGCAGTTGCAGGAAACCACTGGCGACATGACCCTGCAGCGTCCGGGCCTGTTCTACTGGCACACCAATGCGCCGGCCGAGCAGACCATGGTTTCCGATGGCAAGAAGGTAACGCTGTGGGATCCGGACCTGGAACAGGCCACCATCAAGAAGCTCGACGAACGCCTGACCCAGACCCCGGCGCTGCTGCTGTCCGGTGACGTGTCGAAGATCAGCCAGAGCTTCGACATCAGCGCGAAAGAAGCGGGCGGCGTGATCGACTTCACCCTCAAGCCGAAAACCAAGGACACCCTGTTCGACAACCTGCGTCTGTCATTCCGCAACGGTCTGCTTAACGACATGCAACTGATCGACAGCGTCGGCCAGCGCACCAACATCCTGTTCACCGGGGTCAAGGCCAACGAGCCAGTGCCAGCCTCGAAGTTCAAGTTCGACATCCCCAAGGGTGCGGACGTGATCCAGGAATAAATCCAGGCCCCTTGTGTCAGGGCCTTTGTGGTGAGGGCCTGCTGTTGAGGGGCTATTGTGGCGAGGGGATTTATCCCCGTTCGGCTGCGCAGCAGTCGTCGCTTTTGGGGCAGCTTCGCAGCCCAACGGGGATAAATCCCCTCGCCACACGGTTTCACACAGTATTCGAAAAAATAGAGGTTTCAACGCTACGTGATGGATCTGTTTCGCAGTGCACCGATTGCCCAGCCACTGGCCGCGCGTTTGCGGGCGACCAATCTGGATGAGTACGTCGGCCAGGAACACCTGCTCGCTCGCGGCAAGCCTCTGCGTGAGGCGCTGGAGCAGGGTGCCCTGCATTCGATGATCTTCTGGGGCCCGCCCGGCGTGGGCAAAACCACCCTGGCGCGATTGCTCGCGGAAGTCTCCGATGCGCACTTCGAAACGGTCTCGGCGGTGCTCGCCGGGGTCAAGGAGATCCGTCAGGCGGTTGAAATCGCCAAGCAGCAAGCCGGCCAGTACGGCAAGCGCACGATTCTGTTTGTCGATGAAGTGCACCGCTTCAACAAATCCCAGCAGGACGCGTTCCTGCCCTACGTTGAAGACGGCACGCTGATCTTCATCGGCGCCACCACCGAAAACCCTTCGTTCGAACTCAATAACGCCTTGTTGTCCCGCGCGCGCGTCTACGTGCTGAAAAGCCTCGACGAAGCGGCGCTGCGCAAACTGGTGCAGCGCGCGCTCAGCGAAGAGCGCGGCCTGGGCAAGCGCAATCTGACGCTCAACGATGAAGGTTTCCAGATGCTGCTGTCCGCCGCCGATGGCGATGGTCGGCGCCTGCTTAATCTGCTGGAAAACGCCTCGGATCTGGCCGAAGACGACAGCGAGATTGGCACCGAGCTGCTGCAAAGCCTGCTCGGCGACACCCGTCGACGCTTCGACAAAGGCGGCGAAGCGTTCTACGACCAGATCTCGGCGCTGCACAAATCGGTACGCGGCTCCAATCCCGACGGCGCGTTGTACTGGTTTGCGCGGATGATCGACGGCGGTTGCGATCCGTTGTATCTGGCCCGGCGCGTGGTGCGCATGGCCAGCGAAGACATCGGCAACGCCGACCCGCGCGCACTGAGCCTGTGCCTCGCGGCGTGGGAAGTGCAGGAACGCCTCGGCAGCCCGGAAGGCGAGTTGGCGGTAGCGCAAGCCATCACTTATCTGGCGTGTGCGCCAAAAAGCAACGCGGTGTACATGGGTTTCAAAACCGCCCTGCGTGCCGCCGCCGAACACGGCTCGCTGGAAGTGCCGCTGCATTTGCGCAACGCGCCGACCAAGCTGATGAAACAGTTGGGTTATGGCGACGAATACCGCTACGCCCACGACGAACCGGATGCCTACGCTGCCGGCGAAGATTATTTCCCGGAAGAACTCGAGCCGATTGCGTTCTATCAACCGGTGCCTCGCGGCCTGGAATTGAAGATCGGCGAGAAGCTCAACCACCTCGCCCAACTCGATCGTTTAAGCCCTAGGCAGCGGAGAAAATAGTGGTTCCACTGATTATTGCAGTCTCCGTCGGCGGCATGGCCGGCACCTTGTTGCGCTTCGCCACCGGCAATTGGATCAGCGCCAATTGGCCGCGGCACTTCTATACCGCGACGCTGGCCGTTAATATCGTGGGCTGTCTGTTGATTGGCGTGTTGTACGGCCTGTTTTTGATACGCCCGGAAGTGCCGATCGAGGTGCGCGCCGGGTTGATGGTCGGCTTCCTCGGGGGCCTGACGACTTTTTCATCCTTTTCACTGGATACGGTGCGCCTGCTGGAAAGCGGGCAAGTACCGCTGGCCCTGGGCTATGCGGCACTCAGCGTATTCGGCGGGCTGCTCGCAACGTGGGCTGGCCTGTCTTTGACCAAACTTTGATAACGAGAAACCGACATGCTCGATTCCAAACTGTTACGTAGCAACCTTCAGGACGTAGCGGACCGCCTGGCTTCCCGTGGCTTTGCCCTGGATACCGCGCGCATCGAAGCGCTGGAAGAACAGCGCAAGACCGTCCAGACCCGCACCGAAGCACTGCAGGCTGAGCGTAACGCGCGTTCCAAATCCATCGGTCAGGCCAAGCAGCGCGGCGAAGACATCGCTCCGTTGATGGCGGACGTCGAGCGTATGGCGGGCGAACTGAGCGCCGGTAAAGTCGAGCTGGACGGGATCCAGACCGAGCTGGACTCGATCGTGCTGGGTATTCCTAACCTGCCACACGAATCCGTGCCGGTCGGCAAAGACGAAGACGACAACGTCGAAGTGCGCCGCTGGGGCACGCCGACGGCCTTCGATTTCGAAGTGAAAGACCACGTTGCCCTGGGCGAGAAGTTCGGCTGGCTGGATTTTGAAACCGCCGCCAAGCTGTCCGGCGCCCGTTTCGCCTTGCTGCGTGGCCCGATCGCCCGTCTGCACCGCGCACTGGCGCAGTTCATGATCAACCTGCACGTCAATGAGCACGGCTACGAAGAGGCCTATACGCCTTATCTGGTTCAGGCGCCGGCACTGCAAGGTACCGGTCAGCTGCCGAAGTTCGAAGAAGACCTGTTCAAGATCGCCCGCGAAGGCGAAGCCGATCTGTACCTGATCCCGACCGCCGAAGTGTCGCTGACCAACATCGTTGCCGGCGAAATCGTCGATTCGAAACTGCTGCCGATCAAGTTCGTCGCTCACACTCCGTGCTTCCGCAGTGAAGCCGGTGCGTCGGGTCGCGACACGCGCGGCATGATTCGCCAGCACCAGTTCGACAAAGTTGAAATGGTCCAGATCGTTGAGCCGTCGACCTCGATGGAAGCGCTGGAAGGCTTGACCGCCAACGCCGAAAAAGTCCTGCAACTGCTCGGTCTGCCTTACCGCACCCTGGCCCTGTGCACCGGCGACATGGGCTTCAGCGCGGTCAAGACTTACGACCTCGAAGTGTGGATCCCGAGCCAGGACAAGTACCGCGAAATTTCCTCGTGCTCGAACTGCGGCGACTTCCAGGCCCGCCGCATGCAAGCGCGTTTCCGCAACCCGGAAACCGGCAAGCCTGAGCTGGTGCACACTTTGAACGGTTCGGGTCTGGCGGTTGGTCGTACGCTGGTGGCCGTGCTGGAAAACTACCAGCAGGCCGACGGTTCGATCCGCGTGCCGGACGTACTGAAGCCGTACATGGGTGGCCTTGAGGTCATCGGCTAAATGAAATATCTGCCGCTGTTTCACAACCTGCGCGGCAGTCGTGTGTTGGTCGTCGGTGGGGGGGAAATTGCCTTGCGCAAGTCCCGCCTGCTGGCCGACGCCGGTGCGCTGCTGCGGGTGGTCGCACCTGAAATCGAAGCGCAACTGCGTGAACTGGTCGTCGCCTCTGGCGGTGAATGCCTGTTGCGCGGTTACGTCGAGGCCGATCTGGACGGTTGCGGGCTGATCATCGCCGCCACCGACGACGAAACGCTGAACGCACAAGTCTCGACCGATGCTCATCGGCGCTGCGTGCCGGTCAACGTGGTCGATGCGCCTGCCTTGTGCAGCGTGATCTTCCCGGCGATCGTCGATCGCTCGCCGCTGATCATCGCGGTGTCCAGCGGCGGCGATGCGCCGGTACTGGCGCGGTTGATTCGCGCCAAGATCGAAACCTGGATTCCATCGACTTACGGCCATCTGGCCGGGCTCGCGGCACGCTTCCGCAATCAGGTGAAAACCCTGTTTCCGGATGTGCAGCAGCGCCGTGGCTTTTGGGAAGACGTGTTCCAGGGCCCGATTGCCGATCGGCAACTGGCCGGGCAGGGCGCCGAAGCCGAGCGTTTGCTACAGGCGAAGATCGATGGCGAAGCCACGGTCACCACTGGTGAAGTGTATTTGGTCGGAGCAGGGCCGGGCGATCCGGATCTGCTGACCTTCAAGGCCTTGCGCCTGATGCAGCAAGCTGATGTGGTGCTGTACGACCGCTTGGTCGCGCCGGCGATTCTTGAACTGTGCCGTCGCGATGCCGAACGCATTTATGTCGGCAAGCGTCGTGCCGATCACGCCGTGCCGCAGGATCAGATCAACCAGCAACTGGTCGATCTGGCGAAGGCCGGTAAGCGTGTGGTGCGTTTGAAGGGCGGTGATCCGTTTATCTTCGGCCGTGGCGGCGAAGAGATCGAAGAGCTGGCGGCCCACGGCATTCCGTTTCAGGTGGTGCCGGGAATTACGGCGGCCAGCGGTTGCGCGGCGTATGCCGGGATTCCGCTGACTCATCGTGATTACGCGCAGTCAGTGCGTTTTGTTACCGGGCATTTGAAGGACGGTTCCACCGATCTGCCGTGGGCCGACCTCGTCGCGCCGGCGCAGACGCTGGTGTTCTACATGGGCCTGGTGGGTTTGCCGGTTATCTGCGAACAGCTGATCAAGCACGGTCGTTCGGCGGATACTCCGGCGGCGTTGATTCAGCAGGGCACCACGGTCAATCAACGGGTCTTTACCGGCACGCTGGCTGATCTGCCGCGATTGGTGGCGGAGCATGAAGTGCATGCGCCGACATTGGTGATCGTTGGGGAAGTGGTGCAACTGCGCGAGAAACTGGCGTGGTTCGAGGGCGCTCAGGCGCAGGTCTGAAGCAGATCAAAAGATCGCAGCCTTCGGCAGCTCCTACAGGGGAACGCATTCTCATGTAGGAGCTGCCGAAGGCTGCGATCTTTTGTTGTTAACCCTTCAACCAAACCCCTTTGCCAGCCAACCGCGCCCGATCATGGGCCACAGTGAAATCCTGCTCCGGTCCCTTCGGCACAACTCCCGTCGGGTTGATGGTCTTGTGGCTGCCGTAGTAGTGATTTTTGATGTGCTGAAAATCCACCGTCTCGCCAATCCCCGGCAACTGATACAACTCACGCAACCAGTTCGACAGATTCGGGTAATCGGCAATCCGCCGCAGGTTGCACTTGAAGTGGCCGTGGTACACCGCGTCAAACCGAATCATGGTGGTGAACAGACGCACGTCCGCTTCAGTCAGGTATTCACCGCTCAGATAACGGTTGGCGCCTAACACGCGCTCCAGATGATCGAGCTCGGCAAACACCTCATCGAACGCTTCTTCATAAGCCTGTTGCGACGTGGCGAACCCTGCGCGATACACGCCATTGTTCACCGCCGGATAAATCCGCTCGTTCAGCGCATCGATTTCACCGCGCAACGGCGCCGGGTAGAAGTCCAGATCGTTGCCGGTCAAGCCATCGAACGCGCTGTTGAACATGCGGATAATCTCCGCCGATTCGTTGCTGACGATGCGCTTGAGCTTTTTGTCCCACAGCACCGGCACGGTCACACGCCCGGTGTAGTCGGCGGTATCGGCGGTGTAGCGTTGGTGCATGAAGTCAAAGCCATCGAGTTTGTCGCCGGTCGAGCCGTGCGACTTGTCGAAGGTCCAGCCGTTTTCCAGCATCAACCAACTGACTACCGAAACGTCGATGAGACTTTCCAGGCCTTTGAGTTTGCGCAGGATCAGCGTGCGATGCGCCCATGGACAAGCGAGCGAAACGTAGAGGTGATAACGCCCGGCTTCAGCGGCGAAGCCACCTTCACCGCTCGGGCCGGGCTGGCCGTCTGCGGTCACCCAGTTGCGGCGCTTGGCCTGTTCGCGCTGGAACGCGCCGTCCTTGCTGCTTTCGTACCACTTGTCCTGCCAGTGGCCGTCGACGAGTAAACCCATGATCAAGACTCCGTAAACCAATAATAATCGTTGGAGTCGAGTCTATTCCGATGAGTTCGAACAAAAAGCGCAAAGATCGGGCGTGAATGATCGGTTAAATCGATTTGTCCCGAGCGGCCCAATATTGCTCGGCGGTGGCGAAAGCCTGTTCACGGTTTTGACCGAGACCGCGCAATGCCAGGGCCATGGTCGCAATCAGGGCCATTTGCGGGTAGCTGTCGACCACGTCGCCGCGCCACACGGCCTTCAGGTGTTCGACCTCCAGCGAGGCCGGTTTGACGTGACGTTGCGCCGACAGTTGCGGCCATTCCTCGTCCCAGCTCTCGCCGCCGGTAGTACCGTAAAGGTGACTGTCGGCATCCGGGTTGATCTCGATTTCGCCGCCGTCGCCCTTGACCACAATCGCCGTGTCGCCAAGCAGACCGCTGGCATCGCGGTGCACAGCCTGATAGCCGGGGTGGAAGATGCTTTGCAGCCCGCAACGTGCGCCCAGCGGATTGAGAATCCGCGCCAGCGAATGAATCGGTGAGCGCAGGCCCAGCGTATTGCGCAGGTCGATCATCTTTTGCAGCTGCGGCGCCCAGTCCACCAGCGGCATGAACGCCAGACCACCGTTATCCAGCGCCGTGCCAACCTGCTGCCAATTGCGGCACAACGCAATGTTCAGCTCGCCGAGCAGTTGTTCGCTATACAGACGCCCGGCGGTGTGTGCGCCGCCGCCGTGCATGAAAATGCGCAGGCCGTTCTGCGCCAGGCACTTGGCCGCCAGCAGATACCACGGCAGATGGCGCTTCTTGCCGGCATAGGTCGGCCAGTCCAGATCGACATTCAAGGCCGGCGCCTGCAAACGTGCGCGCAGGGCTTCGGTGAAACCGGCCATTTCCTCGGCGCTTTCTTCCTTGTGCCGCAGCAACATCAGAAAGGCGCCGAGCTGAGTGTCTTCGACCTTGTCGTCGAGGACCATGCCCATCGCCTCGCGAGCCTCTTCGCGGGTCAGGTCGCGAGCGCCGCGTTTACCCTTGCCGAGAATGCGCACGAATTGGGCGAACGGGTGCTCGGCGGGTGTTTCGAGGGTCAGCGCTGGAAAGTCGGTCATAAGCAATTCGTCGGTTTGGGCAGGCCCGCCAGTTTCGCGGCGAGTTTGGCAGGGGTGCCTTTGAACAGTCGGTTCAGGTGCAGGCTGTTGCCTTTATCCGGGCCGAGTTTCAGCGCGGTGTACTTGATCAGCGGACGTGTGGCCGGCGACAGCTGGAATTCTGCATAGAAGCTGCGCAGCAGTTCGAGGACTTCCCAGTGTTCAGGCGTCAACTCGATCTCTTCTGCGGCGGCGAGGGCGCTGGCGACGTCGGCCGACCAGTCGCTCAAGTCGACCAGAAAACCGTCCTTGTCCAGTTCGATGGCGCGGGCGCCGACGGTGATCGAATTCATAGCCAGCTATTGACCTTGTCGTGGTGGATCGACAGCTCGACGAAGGCCGGGTAATCGATGGCTTCGGCCCAGTCCGGGATCTCGATGGCGCGGGCCTGCGCGTCTTCCGCGAGGATGAACAGTTTCACCTGACGGCTTTGCAGCGCATTAAACGGCGCAGTGCCGGGTTGCAACGCATAAGCCGCGTCGCCGGACAGCAGCAACGCGTCTGCATTGCCGATGATGCGCAGGCAACTGTTCAAGCGATCATCGCCGAACGGGGAATGAGACAACACGTGCAAAGTCGACATCAGAGGGTGATCACTTGGTCGTAACGGTCAATAAGGGCGGTGATTTGCTCGGCGGCCAGCGCCTGCGCTTCGTCCAGCGACAACTGGTCGAGGCCACGGGCGCTGGCGCTGTCGGCGCAGTAGAACAACTCTTCTACACCAAACATCGGCAGCGCTTGCAGGTTGGCGCTGAGGTCTTTCTGTTGCAGGGCCTTGGCGTTCTGCCCGGCAGCGAGTTGCAACACACCGTCATCGAGAAACAGCAGACCGATCGGCAGATCGAAGGCACCACCGGCGAGGACGATGTCCAGCGCTTCGCGGGCAGCCGGGCCGGACCATGGCGATTGGCGGCTGATGAGCAGCAGGGATTTGGCCATGTTACGCACCTCCGAAGCAGATCAGACGGTCGGCGTCTTGCACCGCGTCGTGCAACTGACCGAGACCGGACAACTCCCACGGCGCGCTGACGGAAACCGCTTCACGCTGATAACGCTGGGCTTCCTCATTGTTCAACACACCACGACGCAGGGCAGCGGCGATACACACCACGCCGTCGAGCTTTTGCTCACTGATGAATGCGCGCCACTGCTTGGGCAGGTCGAGTTCGTCCTGCGGCGTGACCACCGCGTCCGAGGCGTTGTAGACGCCGTCCTGATAGAAAAACAGCCGGACAATTTCATGCCCACCGGCCAGCGCAGCCTGAGCAAACAGCAGGGCGCGGCGCGAGGAGGGCGCGTGGGCGGCGGAAAACAGCGCGATGGCGAACTTCATGACGGACTCGATCAGCAAAACTGCGGCCATGATAAAGCATTGCGGCCGCCAAAGGATCGCGCAAACCCGATCCCTGTAGGCACTGCGGCACGCTGCGATCTGTTGATCTTGATTTTAAAAAACCAGATCAAAAGATCGCAACCTCGTTTCACTCGTCAGCGCCTACAGGGGATTTGCGGTTAGCGGGGCATGTAGCCGAGTTGCCAGCGCCGCGGGATTTTCAGCGAGAGCAGCCCGATCATCGCGGCCAGTAAACCGCTGGCAAACATCGCCTTGAGTCCGAAATGATGTTCCAGCACCGCTCCCAGAATCGCGCCGATGAACATCCCGCTCCACGGCACCAACTGCACCCGCCAGCCGCTGCGCCGTTCGCCAAGCATCCAGCGGCCCAGTCCGCGTCCGAATCGCGACAACGCGCCGGTGACATAGGTGAGTCCGACCGGTAAACCATTCACTTCTTCGACCGACGCGTTGAGCATGCCCATCGCAATGATCGCTGCGAGCAATGCCGGCAGTTGCGTGTCATACGGCCAGGCTGCCGCCGCACAGAGCAGGGTGGCGATGCACAGCAAAAGCGGCAGCGCGCGTCGTCCGGCCAGACGCGCCACGACAACCCCCAAGGCGTTACCGACCACGAACGTGGTGACAAGAATCACCAGGCGCATGGTCAGTCCGATGTCACCAACGCTGATTGCCACGGCCAGTCGGGTAGTGTTTCCGCTCATGAACGAGACGAAGTCGCCGCTGGCCATGAAGCCGATGGCATCGGTCATTCCGGCCAGTACCGACAGGCTCGCCACCAGTGCCAGACCCACGCGGCCGCGCCACTTTTGCGTGTGCAGATGGCCAGGGCTGGCGCGATGAGTCGAGGCGGATGGCAGCATCGGTGCAGGTGTCCTTGAGCGGCAGTTACGGTTCTATCCCATACAAATCGCAATATTCCAGCCAATCCATCCCGGCCATTTCTGCGACTTCACGATGCACTTCCAAACGTTGCACCTGATATTCCTCGGGCGAATCAGCCGTCAATTGCAAGGTCAATTCCCAGGCAAACAGTCCGAGATTTTCCGCCTCGGCCTCAAACGCTTCATGCAGGCGCTCTTCGCGATACTGTGCCTGGGTTTCGCCCTTGGCCTGGGCCAGCAACGGATTGAGATGGTCGAGACTTTCGCGCAGCTCGGGGCGGGCATCGAGAAATACTTGCAGGGCGTGTTCATGTCGTTGGTCGGTAGGCGCCATGGGTTTTCCTTGTGAGGCTGATGTCCTTAGGTTGCCGCAGCGGCGGGCAGGTGTCGCGCTATAAATGCAGTAAAGCAGAACGATTTCCCGCGTTGCAGTGATACAGTCCGCTTTTTTCTGAATGAGCGAATGCAATGCGAATTCTGATGGTAGCGCTGGCCGCGACGGTGCTGGCCGGTTGCGCGGGTTCGGCGATGAACGATGCTCGCACGCAAGCCCCTTACAAAGTACTGACCTCGGACAAAGCCGAGAAAGTCGTGGCTCAGTGCGTGCAATTCGGCTGGCAGGACGAGGCGGTGTTCGGTGTCGATGCGGCGGCTTATCTGGAGCCACGCAAGCTTGGCGGGACAACGGTCTATACGCGTTCGGCGGAGTCGTTTGTCGACGTGATCACCGAGGCGTCGGGCACGACGTTGAATTACTACGCGCAGAAGGATGATTTTGTTGCCAAGCGGCGCCTGGCGGCGTTGGCGACCTGCCTTTGATCGTGCGGTGATGCTAAAGCCGCCATCGCGAGCAGGCTCACTCCTACATTGTCCGTGTCGTGCACAAATCCAATGTAGGAGTGAGCCTGCTCGCGAAGAGGCCCTTGAATTCAACCGATAAGCCGCTTCTGAAAGAAATGCCGCTTATGCCCCAGCGGATAATCGACAATCTCGCCACACTCGCTAAACCCCACCTTGCGGTAAAACTCCGGCGCCTGAAACGAAAAGGTGTCGAGCCAGATCCCGACGCAATCGTTGTCCCGGGCAAAATCCTCGGCCATCTGCATCAACTTTGACCCGATGCCCTGGCCGCGCCCTTGCTCCGGCACTGCCAGCAGCTCAATGAATAACCAGCGATAGAACGTGTGGCCATACAGGCCGCCGAGAATCGCGTCGTGCTCGTCGCGCACCAACAGCGCCAGCGGTTCCTTCTTCGAGGCGCCGGCCTGGGCGATGTTATGCGCGCGCAGCGGCGCCAGAATCGCGTTGCGTTGTTCTTCGGTGGGGTTCTGCGACAACTCGATATGCAAGTTCATGCATGACTTCCTTGTGGTCTGAATCAACAGCCTATCCTGCCCGACGGACATCTTCCAAACGCTTCTTCAACTCGGTGGAACTGCCGCTCTCACGCCGGGGTCTAGCCTTTACAGCGTCATTCCAGCACGCGGTTGATGAGGACATCCCATGAACATTTTCGAAGCCCTTCGCGAAAGCCACGACCGCCAGCGCAGCTACGCCAAAACCCTGATCGAGACCAGCGGTGACACGCCAGAACGGGTCGAGGCCTACAAACAGCTCAAGGCTGAGCTGCAAGCTCATGAAACCGCCGAAGAACGGCACTTCTACATCCCGTTGATGGAGTTCGACAACGGCGTCGATCTCAGCCGTCACGCGATTTCCGAACACCATGAAATGGACGAGATGATGGAAGAACTCGACGAGACCGAGATGTCCAGCCCCGCGTGGCTGGCCACGGCGAAAAAACTCTCGGACAAGGTTCATCATCATCTCAAGGAAGAAGAGCAGAAGTTCTTCCAGATGGCCGGCAAACTGCTCAACGAAAAGCAGAAAGAGCAGCTGGCCGGGCAATACGAAAAGGAGTTCAAGGCGCAGTTGCCGTGATGGGTGAATGCAAGATTTCGTAACATCGACGTGTACGCCTTTGGCTACACGTCAGGTACGAATCGTTGCAATGCACTGTTTATCCATCCAGTATTTTCGCCGTTTCAGTGGTTTTCGACGTCAGGCTGCGACAAAAGCGCCGATGGACAAAAAATACCCCTCCGTTAGCTTGAAGGCCTCTCCTCGGACAGGAGAGTTCTTAAATCAACGGAGTGAAAAACATGAATCAACCACAAGCACAAACCCAACTGCGACACGGTCGTGTCATTTCCCCTGCCAGCCGCGGTGCGGTTGCCATCGAGCAAGGATTGCTCGGTGCCTGGCAGGTCAACGAGATGGAAGGTGGCAAGAACTTCCCGGCACTGACGGCGGGGCCTTTCCCGGCGCCGTATCAGACCGACTCTGACAGTGTCACGCCGCCAGCCGACGGTTACATCCTCAGCGGTGGCAAGACCGATGCCCGCGACTGCGTGAACTTCACCAGCGAGGAAATGAGCAAGAAACTCGCTCGTCCGTTCACTTGGCCGCTGCTTAACGTCACCCCGGGGCAGACCCTCGAAATCAAATGGGAATACACCGCGCCGCACACCACTCGCGGCTATCGCTGGCTGATCACCAAGGATGGCTGGGACCCGAAACAACGCATCACCCGCGCGCAACTGGAAACCCAACCGTTCTTCGAGGATTTCTACCCGCAGGTGCCGTACTACAGCTATCCGAACGAGCTGAAGGCCAAGGTCAATCACGCGGTGAAACTACCGGCCAATAAAAAGGGTCATCACGTTATCGTGCTGATGTGGATCGTCGCCAACACTGGCAACGCTTTCTATCAGGCTTTTGACGTCGACTTCAAATAGCGTTCGTAACGCCAAATCCACACGTTCTGAAGGATTAGAACATGTCAAACATCGATTTTTCTTTAATGCACAACGCGGCGAGCGATGCTGCCTCGCTGATGCCGGACATTGCCGGCAAGAAGATCCTCATGGGCTTCTGGCACAACTGGTCGGCGGGGCCTAGCGATGGTTATCGCCAAGGCCGTTTCGCCAGCCTCGCGCTCGAAGAGGTGCCCAAGGAGTACAACGTGGTTGCGGTGGCCTTCATGAAGGGCAGCGGGATTCCGACCTTCAAACCGTTCAATGTCTCCGATGCCGAGTTTCGCCGCCAGGTCGGTGTGCTCAACAGTCAGGGGCGGGCGGTGCTGATTTCCCTCGGCGGTGCCGATGCGCACATCGAGCTGCGCGCCGGCCAGGAACAACCGCTGGCCAACGAGATCATCCGGCTGGTGGAAACCTACGGCTTCGATGGTCTGGACATCGATCTTGAACAGAGCGCGATTGATTTCGCTGCCAACAAGACTGTCCTGCCGGCTGCGCTGAAACTGGTCAAGGATCATTACGCCGGCCAGGGCAAGCACTTCATCATCAGCATGGCCCCGGAGTTTCCCTACCTGACCAGTAACGGCAAATACGTCGGTTACCTGCAGGCACTGGAAGGCTACTACGACTTCATCGCGCCGCAGTTCTACAACCAGGGTGGTGACGGCGTCTGGGTGCCTGAAGCGAATAACGGTGCGGGCGCGTGGATCGCGCAAAACAACGATGCGCTGAAGGAGGACTTCCTCTATTACCTGACCGAAAGTCTGGTAACCGGCACGCGTGGCTTCACCAAAATCCCGGCGGACAAGTTCGTCATCGGTCTGCCAGCGAACAATGATGCGGCTGCCACCGGTTACGTGATCGATAACACCGTGGTCGGCAATGCGCTGAAGCGTCTGGCGATCAAGGGGCATCCGATCAAGGGCTTGATGACCTGGTCGGTCAACTGGGACAACGGCGTCAGCAAGGATCGCGTGCCGTACAACTGGGAATTCAGCCGGCGTTATGGGCCGCTGATTCATGGGGCGCGGTTGTCTGATCAGGCGTTTGATGCGCTCGTGGAGGGTATTGCTCATCAGCGGTAAGTGAACAAAAAGCCCGGTAGCGCTGCCGGGCTTTTTTGTGGGTTGGTGAAGATCAAAAGATCGCAGCCTGCGGCAGCTCCTACATTTAGAAGCCTTCCAAACGTCCGGTGGTTCCTGGCCACTGCCCACCTTCAAGCACCAACAGCCGCTCTTTTGCCTCAAGGCCTCCGGCAAATCCGGTCAGTTTTCCGGATGCGCCAATCACCCGATGACACGGCGCGACGATGGAGATCGGATTACGCCCGTTCGCCGCACCCACCGCTCTTACCGCTGCAGGATTGCCGATCTGCTCGGCGATCTGGCTGTAGGTGCGTGTTTGGCCAAACGGAATGGTCAGCAATGCGGCCCAGACCTGTTTCTGAAACGCCGTGCCGGCGAAGTCCAGTTCAAGATCGAAGCAATCGCGCGTACCGGCAAAATATTCTTCGAGCTGCCGGGCGGTTTTCAGCAGGATCGGATTGTCCGGCGCTGCGCTCATCGGCCCGAGGGGCACGCGGTTCGGTTTGTCGTTTTCCCAGAGGATGGCCGCCAGTCGTGCGCCGTTCGCGACCAGCTTCAGCTCGCCGACCGGCGAGGGCAGGGTGATGAACGTGTAGGGCATGACGACAGGCTCCGGCGCAAAGTGTGAACGGCGTCCAGCATAGCGCCCGTGCAGGGAGGCGCAATACGCAAAGCCGACCATACTGCTTGTTGCTCTTGAAGCGTTCCCCTGGGTTTTGCCCAACTCCTAAAAACAAAAAAAGAGATCGACTCATGAAGTACGAACCTTTGGCCAAATCGCTGATAGCGACCTCACTGGCACTCAGCTGCCTCATGGCTCACGCCGCCTCGGTGGCACCGGTTGCCGCCGAAAACGGCATGGTGGTCACCGCGCAACACCTCGCCACTCACGTTGGCGTCGACGTCTTGAAGAGCGGCGGGAATGCCGTGGATGCCGCTGTTGCAGTGGGTTATGCGCTGGCGGTGGTGTATCCCGCCGCCGGTAACCTGGGCGGTGGCGGTTTCATGACCATTCAATTGGCGGACGGGCGCAAGACCTTCCTCGACTTCCGCGAAAAAGCTCCGCTGGCAGCGACCGCCAACATGTATCTCGACAAGGACGGCAACGTCGTCCCGGATCTGAGTACGCGTGGCCATCTGGCCGTCGGCGTGCCGGGCACCGTGTCCGGCATGGAGCTGGCCCTGAGCAAGTACGGCACCAAACCGCGCAAGGAAATGATCGCGCCGGCCATCAAACTGGCTGAAGACGGTTTTGAACTGGAGCAGGGCGACGTCGAACTGCTGGACTACGCCACCGATGTGTTCAAAAAGGACATGCGCGATTCCGGTTCGATTTTCCTGCACAACGGCGAGCCGATGCAGGTCGGGCAGAAACTGGTGCAAAAGGATCTCGGTAAAACCCTGCGGACGATTTCCGAAAAAGGCGCCGACGGATTCTACAAAGGCTGGGTGGCCGATGCCATCGTGACCTCCAGCCAGGCCAACAAGGGCATCATCACCCAAGCCGACCTCGACAAGTACAAGACCCGCGAACTGGCGCCAGTGGAGTGCGATTACCGTGGCTATCACGTGGTCTCCGCGCCACCGCCAAGCTCCGGCGGTGTGGTGATCTGCCAGATCATGAACATTCTTGAAGGCTATCCGATGAAGGATCTGGGCTTCCATTCGGCCCAGGGCATGCACTACCAGATCGAAGCGATGCGCCACGCTTACGTGGATCGCAACAGCTACCTCGGCGATCCGGATTTCGTCAAGAACCCGATCGAGCACCTGCTCGACAAGAACTACGCGACCAAACTGCGCGACGCCATCCAGCCACAGAAGGCCGGTGTGTCGGCTGAGCTGAAACCCGGCGTCGCACCGCATGAAGGCAGCAACACCACGCACTATTCGATCGTCGACAAGTGGGGCAACGCAGTCTCGGTCACCTACACCCTCAATGACTGGTTCGGCGCCGGCGTGATGGCAAGCAAAACCGGGGTGATCCTCAACGACGAAATGGACGACTTCACCTCCAAGGTCGGCGTGCCGAACATGTACGGCCTGGTGCAGGGCGAAGCCAACGCCATCGCCCCGGGCAAGGCGCCGCTGTCGTCGATGAGCCCGACCATCGTCACCAAGGACGGCAAAGTGGTGATGGTGGTGGGCACACCGGGTGGCAGCCGGATCATCACCGCGACCTTGCTGACCATGCTCAACGTCATCGACTACGGCATGGGCTTGCAGGAAGCGGTCGATGCGCCACGCTTCCACCAGCAGTGGATGCCGGAAGAAACCAACCTCGAAGACTTCGCCGCCAGCCCGGATACGAAGAAGATCCTCGAAAGTTGGGGGCACAAGTTTGCAGGTCCCCAGGATGCCAACCACATCGCCGCGATTCTGGTCGGCGCGCCGTCACTGGGCGGTAAACCGGTCGGCAAAAACCGCTTCTACGGCGCCAACGATCCACGGCGCAACACCGGGTTGTCACTGGGTTACTGAGGGGCGTAAAAAGGGGGCGGAGTCATATCCGCCCCTGTCTCAAGGACTGATCAAGGAAGGCACACCATGACCACCGCATTGCTGATCATCGACGTCCAGCGCGCCCTCTGCTCGGGCGAATACCAGTGTTTCGACATTCACCGCGTGATCAATACGATCAATGACCTCAGCGGCCGTGCGCGCAAAGCCGGCGTGCCGGTGGTGTTGATTCAGCACGAAGAAAAGGGCAGCCCGCTGGCCCATGGTGCTGACGGCTGGCAATTGGCCGAAGGCCTTGAAACAAGTGCGAAAGACCTGCGCGTGCGCAAGACCACCCCGGATTCGTTCTACCAGACTGATTTGCGCAAGCTGCTGCCCGGCGAAGATTTCGAGCAACTGGTCATCTGCGGCCTGCAAACCGATTACTGCGTCAATGCCACCGTGCGACAGGCCCATCAACTGGGTTATGACGTGGTGCTCGCCGCCGATGCGCATTCGACCATCAACAACGGCAACACCAGCGCCGAAGACATCATCGCCGAACACAACAAGGACCTCGCCCACCTGACCGGCTCCGTGGCCCGAATCGACGTAAAACCCGCCGCCGCCATCACCTTCAAATAACCCCCCCCCCCCGAGCCACTGCAGGAGCAACGCATGCTCGCGAAGGCGGCAGCACTGACAACACTTCGCTGGCATAATGCCGCCGCCCCGAAGAATGGAATCTGTCGATGTTGTCTTGCAAACTCCGCCACGCTTTTCTGCTGGCTTCCCTGATGTTTTTTCCCGCTGTACACGCCAGCAGTTTCGATTGCGCCAGCGCCTCCAGTCCGGCTGAGAAAACCATTTGCTCCGACCCCTACATCTCCAATCTTGATGAGAAACTGGCCTCGCTGTGGCGTGCGACGTTGCCGAACGTTGTGGATGCGAAAGCCTTGAAAGTCGATCAACGAGGCTGGCTGAAGCAACGTAATCAATGTGCTGCGGATGTTGCGTGTTTGCGCCGGCAATACCTGATGCGCCTCAAGGCCCTGGAGTTCATGGCCAAACCCTTCGATTGGGATGCGACCTGGCAGCTCATTCCATGGGGCGTTTCATCGGCGGTTGTGGTGAATACCAAGTGTATCGATGCCACTCATATCGCCTTTGATATTTCTGGCGTGGCCGGCGCCAACTCCGGCGACATGGATGGCGTCGCCACCATTGAGGGCAGCGAAGCGCACTATGCCCAAGACAACTGTTCGTTGAAGTTCAGCGCATTCAACGGACTGCTGGACATTGCACAAGAGGGTGCAGACCCAACTTGCGGTGGTGGCATGGGGGTTTATTACGGCGGGCGCTACGTAGCGTCGGAACAGTCGCTGTCGATTGATTACGACCTGCTCAGCCTGGGCGTGGCGCGGACTGAGCAGGAAAACGAGCTATTGCACACGCTGCTCAAAGGCGATTATCAGACGTTGTTGCAAAACAGTGGATCGATGGTGACGGGCGAGCCTTCCAGCGACGTGCCGGATGCTCAGGTCGATGAGTTCTGGTTACGTGGGCTGGCCAATACCAATGCCGGCATCCTGATGCGAGCGCCGGACGCTCGGGTATGGCTCGTGTTATTGGTGTTCGATGAGCAGCGTCAGTTGCGTGCCCGCTATTACACCAACGTACCTCAATGGAAAAAACGTGTGCCCGAAGCACTGCTTGCCTGGCACAAGCGAACAACGGACGGTGAAACTTTGCCGCTGGATTTCATGCCCTGACACCCTGCGGCGAGGTACTTGGCGAACATCCTCGGGGCTGCCTCGCAGCCCCGCGTCATTCACGTCGCAAACAACCATCCACGCGCACTCTCCACGGGTTCCGACACCACCCCCTCCAGCACCATTCGCGTAATCGTTTCCGCCGCTGCCTGATAGTCCTCATCCTGCGGATCGGGTCGACCGGTGATGCAGCCCATCTGCCAGCCGATGTTGGTGTACGTGCGCGTCGCCGACCAGATGAACAGCATCAAATGTTGCGGATCCACCGGCGCGAGCAAGCCGCGCTCGATCCAGCTGCGCAGGCATTCGACATTGCGCCGCGCTTCGGCGTGCAGCAGGTCGCGACATTCGTCGGGCAATTGTCGGCCACCGAGCAACAGTTCGCCGCTGAACACCTTGGCAATCGCCGGATGTTCCCGGGCGATGCGAATCCGCGCCGCCACGTAGGCACGCAGACCAATCAGCGGATCATCGCTTTCACGTAGCACCGCCGAAGCTTCCAGCAGCGGTTCGACAAAACCCAGCAGCACTTTGCCGTAGAGGTTTTCCTTGGTCTGGAAGTAGTAATACAGGTTGGCCTTGGGCACCCCGGCACGGGCCGCGATGTCGCGAGTCTGGGTGGCGTCGAAGCCTTTGGCGGCGAATTCTTCGCTGGCGGCGGCGAGGATCAACTGCTCGTTACGTACGCGTATGGCACTCATGGAGACACGAATTGATTGGACGGCATGGAAAGCTTCTGGCGATTTCGGTTTCGCAATATACAAAACTATATAGCGGTGAATCCAGCATACTCGACGCGCAGCGCTATGCTGGTTCGATCATTGATGTAAAAAAGGAGGGGAAATGGCCATTCAGGCATTGCGCGCGGGCGCTGCACAGCTGGACGCGGTGGCGCAGTTATTCGACGCCTATCGAGGTTTTTACCAGCAACCGCCGAATCTTGAGCAATCACGCGCGTTCATCGCCGAGCGCATGGCCGGCAATGAATCAGCGATTTTTCTGGTGCAGGATGAGTCCGGCGCGGCGCTGGGATTTGTGCAGTTGTACCCGACGTTTTCGTCGATCGACGCCCATCGCACCTGGTTGCTCAGCGATCTGTTCACCACACCCGCTGCCCGTGGTCGCGGGGTAGGTCGCTTGCTGATGAACACGGCGCGAGAGTTTGCACTGCAGACCGGCGCCAAAGGCCTGATGCTGGAAACCGCCACCGATAACGTCACGGCGCAGGGTTTGTACGAGTCGCTGGGGTACGTGCGCGACAGCGGTTACTACACCTACCTGCTCGATTTGCGTCAGGGTTGAGTGGCTTCGCGCAGTAACGTTTCGATCTGCGCCAATTCCCAGGTGCTAAGCAAACTCACCGGATCGGTGCCGTAACGCTGCCAAGTGTCGAATGCGCCATGCCTGCCATCGCCAGTGCGGGCGTGTTCACAGTGATGTAATCGGCCATCTGCAAAATCCAGCAGCAGAGACCAGCCGTCGATGTCGACCGCGACCATCCCGGCCGCGTTCGGCCGCTCGCAGACGTTGAACGCCAGCACGCCGAGCGCAGCGTCACGCAAACGCTGGCACACTTCGCGGGCGGTAATAAAAGAGCCCATGTTTCAACTCGACGAACAGAAGAGCGCGCCAGCATAAAGCCGAAGTCGACAAGTGTCAGCGATCACTGGCCCGATCCCGGACATTTCCGTAACATCCGCACCCCTCAAATCCCGCGAACATCTGCGGCCGCGCACGGCGGCCGCTCAGTCAGGTACAGCATGAAACCGATTCGTCTGCGCGCCGATGTCCTGGCCGGACTCACCACCTCGTTTGCCCTGTTGCCCGAATGCATTGCGTTCGCGCTGGTGGCGCACCTCAATCCGTTGATGGGCCTGTACGGCGCCTTCATCATTTGTACATTGACCGCGTTGTTCGGCGGGCGGCCGGGCATGGTCTCCGGCGCGGCCGGTTCGATGGCGGTGGTGATCGTTGCGCTGGTGGTCCAGCACGGCGTGCAATATCTGCTGGCGACGGTGCTGCTCGGCGGCTTGATCATGATGGCGTTCGGACTGTTGCGCCTGGGCAAACTGGTGCGGATGGTGCCGCACCCGGTGATGCTCGGCTTCGTCAACGGCCTGGCGATCATTATCGCGCTGGCGCAACTGGAGCATTTCAAAAGCGGCGAAGCGTGGCTCAGCGGTACGCCGTTGTACTGGATGACCGGGTTGGTGGCGCTGACCATGGCCATCGTTTACGTCCTGCCGCGCCTGACCAAAGCGGTGCCGCCGGCGCTGGTGGCGATCCTCGGCGTCGGTCTGCTGGTCTACCTGTTCGGCCTGCCGACGCGCACCCTCGGCGACATGGCGCACATTGCCGGCGGCTTGCCAACGTTGGCCTTGCCGGACATCCCGTTGACCTTCGAGACCCTGCGCATCATCGCCCCGTACGCGATCCTGATGGCGCTGGTCGGTTTGCTGGAAACCCTGCTGACGCTTAATCTCACCGACGAAATCACCGAAACCCGTGGCTACCCGGACCGCGAATGCGTGGCGCTGGGCGCGGCGAACATGGTCTCGGGTGCATTCGGTGGCATGGGCGGTTGCGCGATGATCGGCCAGACCGTGATCAACCTCAGCTCGGGCGGGCGCGGGCGTTTGTCCGGGGTGGTCGCGGGCGTGCTGATTCTGTTGTTCATCCTGTTTCTGTCACCGCTGATCGAGCGCATTCCGCTGGCGGCGTTGGTCGGTGTGATGTTCGTGGTGTCGCAGCAGACCTTCGCCTGGGCGTCGTTGCGCGTGATCAACAAAGTCCCGCTCAACGATGTGCTGGTGATCATCGCGGTGACTACCATCACCGTGTTCACCGATCTGGCCACCGCCGTGCTGTGCGGGATCATCATTGCCGCACTGAATTTCGCCTGGCAGCAGGCCCGCGAGCTGTACGCCGATGAACATCTGGAGGCGGACGGCAGCAAGCTCTATCGCCCGCATGGCACGCTGTTCTTTGCCTCGACCACGCCGTTTCTCAACCAGTTCGACCCGGCCAACGACCCGCAAAAGGTCACGCTGGATTGCCGGCATCTGAGCTTTGTCGATTACTCGGCGATTGCCGCACTGAAAACCCTGCGCGAGCGTTACGCCAAGGCCGGCAAGCACCTGCAAGTGTTTCATCTCTCGGAACGCTGCAAAAAACTGCTGAAACGCGCCGACATCCATCACGACTGACACACCCCGTGTAGGAGCTGCCGCAGGCTGCGATCTGTTGATCTGGTCTTTAAAAACCAAGTCAAAAGATCGCAGCGTGCCGCAGCTCCTACAGGGAGTGGGTTAGATGGCGGGGAAGTCGATGTCCGTCAGCGCGGGGTGGTTTGGATGGCGGGTAAATCGATGTCCGTCAGCGCGGGGTGGTTTAGATGGCGGGGAAATCAATGTCTGTCAGGGCGCTGTTGTTCAGGTAGTTGGTCAGCGTCTGCACCGCCACCAGCGCGATCACTTCAATGATTTTCACGTCGTCGATCCCGGCAGCGCGGGCGGCGGCGATCTGCTCGTCGCTCAAGTGCCCGCGCGTCTCGGTCAGTTGCTGGGCGAGGGCTGCGTAGGCGTTCAATTCGCCCTGACGCGCCGCGCCGATCTCCTGCGCCGACAGCCCGGCCTTGCCGGCAAACAGGGTGTGCGCCGCCAGGCAATAATCGCAGCCGTTGACCTGGGAGGTGGCGAGGTACACGGCTTCTTTTTCCTTGGCGCTCAATGAGGTCTTGCCGAGGATCGCCGAGGCTTGCACGTACGTTTCCAGCGCGACTGGGGCCTTGGCCAGGGTCGTGAAGACGTTGGGCAGGAAGCCGATTTTCTTCTTCACACCCTCCAGCACTGGACGGCTGGCGTCGGTGGCGTTTTCGAGGCTGATGGCGGTGATGCGGCTCATGGTGATTCTCCGAAAGTCCGGCGCGAAATGCGCCGGCGATGGAGAGGATGTTAGGGATCGCGGATGGTGCTTTGGCGGCAAATCGTCGAGGATATGCGACAGATCGTCCAGAAATGCCCGCGCACTGATAAATTTATGCTGACATGGCGGACGCCTTCGCGAGCAAGCCCGCTCCCACAGGGGAACGCGTTTCAAATGTGGGAGGGGGCTTGCTCGCGAAGATCGCGCCACGGTATCGACGGTGAAACTACACAAGCAGCAGCCAAATACAGCCGGAGTCGACCATGGATCGCCTGTCTACGTTACTCAGCCATTTCGGCGTGAATGCCGGCACCTTCCACAGCGGCGCGTTTTGCGGTGTCGCCGTGCATGAAGGCGAGCCGGCCGGCCATGTGCATCTGTTGCAGTCCGGTGAGTTGCTGCTCAAACCCGGCAATGGGCGTGAGATCAAACTCAACGAGCCTTCACTGATTTTCTTCCCTAGACCGTTTCCCCATCGAATGTTTGCCGACGAAGCCACGAACACCCAAGTGGTCTGCGCCACGCTGACGTTTGACGGTGGTTCAGGCAATGCGCTGGCGGCGGCGCTGCCGGATTATCTGGTGCTGAAGCTCACTGAAATCCCAGAGCTGGGCGGCACCCTCGAATGGTTGTTCAAAGAAGCCTTCGAAGGCCATTGCGGGCGTGTCGCGGTGATGGACCGGCTGTTTGAATTACTGGTGATTCTGCTGTTGCGCCACCTGATCGGCAGTCGTGATCAGCAGCCGGGAATGATGGCCGGGCTGGCCGATCCACGGTTGTCGCGCGCCTTGAACCTGATGCACGAGCAACCGCAAAAGCCGTGGAGCGTGGCCGATCTCGCGACCGCTGCCAACCTGTCGCGCGCAGGTTTTGCCGAGCATTTTCGCCGTGTAGTCGGGCAGACTCCGGCGGATTATCTGCTGAGCTGGCGGGTCAGCCTCGCGCAAAAGCGTCTGCGCGAGGGCAAGCCGATTGCGCTGATTGCCGAAGAGATCGGCTATGAAAGTCCCTCGGCGCTGGCCCGGGCGTTTCGTCGCAAGACCGGGCTCAGCCCACGCGAGTGGAAGGCTGGCGCCTGAGTGTTTATCGGGCGAATTTCTTCGCCCCGGCCACACACAGAATCACCCCCAGCGTCACGGCGAGCATGCTGAGGCTGACCTGCTCGTGCAGCAATGTCGCCGCCAGCGCCAGGCCAAAAAACGGTTGCAGTAACTGCAATTGCCCGACAGCGGCGATCCCGCCCTGAGCGAGTCCGCGATACCAGAACACGAAGCCGATCAGCATGCTGAACAGCGAGACGTAAGCCAGACACAGCCACGCCGACAGGCTGATGTGGCTGAACGAGGCGGGCGCCAGCCACAGGCTGAGCAGCGCCATCAATGGCAACGACAGCACCAGCGCCCAACAAATCACCTGCCAGCCGCCAAGGGTTCGCGACAGTTTTGCGCCTTCGGCGTAACCGAGGCCACAGGCCATAATGGCCGCGAGCATCAGCAGATCACCGGTGGGCGAGGCAGTCAGTCCCTGCGACAGCGCGAAGCCGACCACCAGGGCACTGCCAAGCAGCGAAAACAGCCAGAACACTGACCGTGGGCGTTCGCCGCCACGCAGCACGGCGAAAATCGCCGTCGCCAGCGGCAGCAGGCCGACAAACACAATCGAATGCGCCGACGTCACGTGTTGCAGGGCCAGCGCGGTCAGCAGCGGAAAGCCGAGCACCACGCCCATCGCCACGATAAACAATGACAACCATTGCTGGCGCGCCGGGCGGCGTTGGCGAAACAACCACAACAGCGCCACCGCGAGGACGCCGGCGATGGCCGCACGCATCACCGTGAGAAACACCGGATCGAACTCCAGCACCGCCAGGCGCGTGGCCGGCAGCGAGCCGCTGAAGATCACCACGCCGATGAAGCCATTGATCCAGCCGCTGGTTTTTTCCAGCGCCGGGGTAGTCAGATGGGTGGTTCGTTCCATACGAGGTCGCGCTCAGAGGTGGGTTGCATTGGCGCAATCCTATGGCTGAGAATCAGCACAATCAAAGAATTGTCATGGATACATCCCGGCATGCCGCGCTCCCGCTACAAGACCCTCGTTGACACCTTTGCGGCAGATATTCGTTCGGGGCAACTGGCGCCAGGAACGCGCTTGCCGACGCATCGCCAATTGGCCACGCAGGAGGGCCTGGCGCTGGTCACCGCTTCCCGGGTTTACGCCGAGCTGGAAGCGATGGGCCTGGTCAGCGGCGAAACCGGGCGCGGCACGTTCGTGCGCGAAACGTCGCTGGCGCCGGGGCAGGGCATCGATCAGAAAGACGTGGCGGTCGGCATGATCGACCTCAATTTCAATTACCCGTCATTGCCCGGTCAGGCCGACCTGTTGCGCACGGCGTTGCGCCAACTGGCGTTGTCCGGTGACCTCGAAGCCTTGTTGCGTTATCAGCCGCATGCCGGCCGCTCGCACGAGCGCGCCTCGGTCGCCCGTCACCTGCTGAGCCGTGGCGTCAACGTCGACGCCGAGCAGGTGCTGATCGTCAACGGCGCCCAGCAAGGGTTGGCGGTAACGCTGATGGCGCTGCTCAAGCCTGGCGATGTGATTGCGGCAGATGCGCTGACCTATTCCGGGTTCAAGGTGCTGGCCGAAGCGCTGCATCTGGAAGTCGTGGCGATCCCGTTCAACGATCAGGGACCGGATCTCGCCGCACTGGACAAGCTCTGCCACAGCCGCTCGGTACGTGCCGTCTACAGCATGCCGACGCTGCACAATCCGTTGGGTTGGGTGATGCCATTGGCGCAACGCGAGCAACTGGTGGCGATTGCCCGTCGGCATGATCTGATCCTCATTGAGGACGCGGCCTACGCGTTTCTGGTCGACAACCCGCCAGCCGCGCTGATCGACCTGGCACCGGAGCGCACCCTGTACGTCTCGGGGCTGTCGAAAAACATCGCCACCGGCCTGCGCGTCGGCTTCATCGCCGCGCCGGCGCAGAAGGTGCCGGCGCTGGAGCGGATCATTCGTGCCACGACCTGGAACACCCCAGGTGTGATGACGGCGATCGCTTGCGGCTGGCTGGATGACGGCACTGTCACCGCGCTCGAAGAGCAAAAGCGCAACGACGCCAGGGCGCGGCAGGCGTTGGCTGCAAAACTGCTGAAAGGATTGAAAGTCATCGGCCATCCGGCCTCGTACTTCGTGTGGCTGCCGCTCCCGGAAGACGTGCGTGCCGATCAGATCGTCGTCGAGTTGATGCACGCACAGATTTCGGTGACCAGCGCCGAACCGTTTTCAGTGTCGGCGCATGTGCCGCATGCGATACGTCTGGCGCTGGGCTCGGTGGACATGGAGGTTTTGCGTCAGGCGTTGATCACGGTCAGAAAAGTCATCGGCGCTTATTTGTAAAAACCGCTCTAGCCCGAGAGCAAGCGCCCTCGCCACAAAATGGTAGCCTTGGCACAATTGCATGACACCGTTCTGGATGGCCCGATGAAAAACACCGCGTCACTGTTCCTTACCCTGATGTTCAGCGCAGGCCTGTTCAGCAGCATCGCCCAGGCTGCGGGCGATCCCGAAGCCGGTGCGAAAATCTTCCCGCGCCTGTGCGGCGGCTGCCATCAGGTCGGCGAATCCGCGCGTCCGGGGTTCGGCCCGCAACTCAACGGCATCTTCGGCCGACCCGCCGGCACATCGGCGAACTACGTGTATTCCGAGGCGATGAAAAATTCCGGGGTGACCTGGGACCGGGACACGCTGACGGCCTATCTGAAAGATCCCAAAGGCGTGGTGCCGGGCACGCGCATGATTTTCTGGGGCCTCAGCGACGAAGAGAAACTCGATAATCTGTTGGCCTATCTGCAAACCTTCCCGGCACAACTGTAGGAGCTGCCGCAGGCTGCGATCTTTTGATCTTGTCTTTAAAAACAAAATCAACAGATCGCAGCCTGCGGCAGCGCCTACAGGGGGATTTTGGTTGTGGCTTGGTTGGCAAACCATTGCATGACCAGCGCGCAGGCCGGATGCGATGCAGCTTCCGGTTGCAGGCACAACGCATAAACGCCGCCAGTGCGCAGCGGTTCACCGAATGGCACGACCAGCAAACCGCGTTCGATCGACTCCGCCGCCAAGGTCATGTCCGTCACCGCCACGCCCAATCCCCGCGCCGCCGCATCCAGAGCCAGCTCATCGAGGTTGAACGGGATGTGCCGGTATTCCTCCAGCGGTTTTCCCTCGTTTGCTGCCAGCCATTCGATCCATGCCTGACGATCCGCCGAGCGATGCAGTAATGGAAAGCGCCGCAGTTCTTCCACCGATCGAGGCGCGTCTGCCAGGTTCGGTGAACACACCGGCACCAGCGTTTCTTCGAACAGCGTCAGGCAATCGGGATCGCTGGACGGCTGCGGCAGATAGACGATGTAGGCGTCACTGTCGCTCGCCGGCTCGACCACCTCGGTGGCGACGGTTTCAATCGCCAGTGACACCTCGGGATGGCGCAGGTAAAAGTCGCTGAGTTTCGGCAACAGCCAGCGCACCGCGAGCGACACATGCATGCGAATGCGCAACGGGCGCTTTTGCGGGGCGAGGCGTTCTTCCAGGGTTTTCAGTTGGTCAAGGATGCTGCGGGCGCTGGCCAGTACCTGTTCGCCCTCCGTGGTCAGGCGCAGGCTGCGACTGGTGCGGATGAACAACGGCACATTGAAGTGATGTTCCAGTTGCTGGATCTGCCGGCTTATCGCGCTTTGCGTCAGGCAAAGGCTTTGTGCCGCGCTGGTAAAACTGCCGCAGCGAGCGACTTCGACCAAGGCTTGCAGGGCTTGCAGTGAGGGCACGTGGCGGATTTTATCCATGCGTTTTCCGAATGGCTCGATGATTTTATAACGTTGGTTGTGGTGACGAAGACCTTATAGATTTTAGCTCTGGCGGCAATCTTCTCAAGCAGCTCATGCGATTCACGCATGGACGCTGTGCAGAAGCAAGCCGCAGAACGACAGTCGAATGAGGTGGTGCATGGAAAACGTATGTGGCTGGATCGCGCAGGCTGGCAGCTCGCCGGAACGTGGTCGCCTGAGTGGTGCGCAGAAGGCCGACTGGCTGGTAATCGGTGGCGGCATCACCGGCCTCAGCGCCGCGCATACCCTTGCCGAAATGCATCCGCAGGCACGCATCGTCGTGGTTGATCGGCAGCGGGCGGCGCAAGGCGCATCGGCACGCAACTCGGGATTCGTCGTTGCCCATGAGCATCCGGCGCACAGCGAACTGATGGGCGCGCCTGGCTTCGCCGGGTTTGAAATCGACACGAATATTTCCCGCGCCGCCAGCGAGGAAGTGCGCCAACGCATCGCCCGCCACGGCATCGAATGCGACTTTCGCGACAGCGGTTATTACTTTGCCGTCAACGATCGGGCCAAGCTCGACCAGGTCGACGCCAAACTGGCGACCCTGCGCGCCCTCGGCGCCCGTGCGGAATTTCTGCAAGGCGCGGCATTGGCGCAAAAGCTCGGCACTTGCCACTACGAGGCGGCGATCTGCTGTGGCAATGGCAACGCGTTGTTGCAGCCAGCCAAGTACGTGAAGGGCTTGCTCAATGCCTTGCCGGGCAGCATCACCGTGTACGAAAACACCGACATCAGCGGTCTTGAACGCCTGAGCCAGGGGCGTCTGCGCGCCAATGCCGTAGAGGGCAGCATCGAAGCGAAAAAAGTCCTGGTGTGCCTCAACGCTTTTATTCCCCGGGTCGGAATCGCTGACAGCGCCACGTTCCCGATGGAACTGAGTGCCAGCCTGACGCGGCCCCTCACCGATCAGGAGTTCCAGGCCATCGGCGCCGTCGAGCCTTGGGGCGTGCTGTCGACGCGGCCGCTCGGGGCCACGGTGCGGTTGACCCCGGATCGTCGGGTGATGATCCGCAACACCGCCGAATACCGTACGCGCGATCTCTCCAACAGCGAACTGGCGGTGCGCCGTCAACACCACGTTCGCGGCTTGCAGCGACGTTTTCCGTTCATCGGCGAACAAGACATCGACTACTCCTGGACCGGTCACTTGAGCGCGAGCCGCAGCGGCCAGGCGTTTTTCGATCGGGTCGAGGAGGGCGTGTTTGCCGTGGCCGGCTGCAATGGTTCCGGCGTTGCGCGCGGCACGTTGTGGGGCCGCCTGTTGGCGGAGCTGGCGTCGGGCGTCGACTCGCCACTGTTGCAATCAGTGATGCAGCGGGCCGAACCGGGCTGGCTGCCGCCACGTCCTTTTTTCGATATCGGTGCCATGCTTCGCATGCGCGTGGAGGCGGTCAGGGCCAGAACAGAAATCTGAATTTCCGCCTATCACACAAGAACAAAAGCCATTCCCTACAGGTGACAGAACATGCGCATCCACCGACTTTCTCTGGCAATCGCCCTCGCCGCAACGACAGCGAGCGCTTGCGCCGACGAAACCGTGAACATCTCCAACTGGAACAGCTACATCGCCCCTGACACGTTGGCCAATTTCACCCAGGCCACCGGCATCAAGACCACTTATGACATCCACGACAGCAACGAAGTGCTGGAGTCGAAGTTGATGACCGGCAACACCGGCTACGACGTGGTCAGCCCGTCGAACCATTTTCTCTCGCGGTTGATCAAGGCCGGAGCGATCCAGAAACTCGACAAGTCGCAGTTACCCAACTGGAAAAACCTCGATCCGGTATTGATGCAGAAACTTGAAGTGAACGACCCCGGCAACCAGTACGGCTATCCGTATATGTGGGGCACTGCCGGCATCGGCTACAACGTCGAGAAGATCAAGGCGATCTTCGGCAACACCGATGTCACGCATTCCTGGAAGATGTTTTTCGCCGAAGAAAACATCAAGAAACTCAGCCAGTGCGGCGTTGCGATCATTGACAACCCGACGCAGGTGTTGCCGATCACCCTTAATTATCTCGGCTTGCCGCCGCACAGCCACGAACCGGACGATTACAAAAAGGCCGAACAGGCATTGCTGAAGATCCGTCCGTACATTCAGTACTTCCACGCCTCGAAATACATCAGCGACCTGGCCAACGGCAACGTCTGTGCGGTGATTGGTTTCAACGGCGACATCGTTCAGGCAGCGGCGAGCGCCAAGGAAGCGAAAAACGGCATCGACATCGCTTATTCGATTCCCGACGAAGGCACGACCTTGTGGTTCGACATGCTGGTGATGCCAAAAAGCGCACCGCATGAGCACAATGGCTACGCCTATATGAATTACCTGCTTGAACCGAAAGTGATCGCCAACATCAGCAACAGCATTCACTACGCCAACCCTAACGCGGCGGCCAATGAGTTCCTCAAACCGGACGTGAAGGAGGACGCGGCGATCTACCCGCCGAAAAGCGTGATGGAGAAACTGTTCACCGTGGAAGAATTGCCGGCGAAGATCGCACGCCTGTCGACGCGGTTGTGGACCAAGCTGAAAACCAATACCTGAGCCAATTCAATCCAACCCAACCTGATGCGACCTGACGCGACGTTACCTGTAGGAGCTGCCGCAGGCTGCGATCTTTTGATCTTGTTTTTTACAATCAAAAGATCGCAGCCTGCGGCAGCTCCTACAGGGTCGTGGATGTGGATGTGGATGTGGATGTGGGCGTGGTGTTGTGGCTGGCGACTTGATTGCGGCCCGCCGCTTTTGCCTGATACAGCTGTTGATCGGCGCGTTTGATCAGCGCCGTGTGGCTGTTGTCCGCCGGGTCCGCCAGAGCGACGCCGATACTCACCGTCACATGCCCGACGTCCGGGAAGTGCGCCGCCGCAATCGCCGTGCGAATCTTCTCGGCGACCACTTCAGGGGTATCGGGCTGGGCAATTTCCGGCAGCAGCACCGCGAACTCTTCGCCGCCGTAACGAGCGACGAAATCGGTGGTGCGCAGGCTGCTCTCAATCAATTGCGCCAACTGCTGCAAAACCTCATCGCCGATGGCATGGCCGTACGTGTCATTGATGCGTTTGAAATGGTCGGCATCGATCAACAGCAGGGCAAACGGGCGTCCCGTCCGTCGCGACAGCAGGGTGTATTCGCTGATCTTTTCGTCGAAACGCCGGCGGTTGTAGACGCCGCTCAAGGCATCGTGCGTTGCCAGGCTCAACAGTTCGGCGTTGGCCTGAGTCAGTGCGGCGGTGCGCTGCGCCACGGTCGCCTCCAGCGAAGCATTGGCTTCCTGCAACTCGCGCTCCTTGCCGAGCAGCGATTGCGTCATCGCATCGATGGATTGGCCGAGCTGGGCAATTTCCCGCACCGGATGCTGCAACGGGAAATGCGCGCCGGGCTGGTTGTCCTGCACCTGCTTGGCCGAGCGCGCGAGCTGCTCGATCGGCCGGCTCAGGTACAGCGCCAGATAATAGGCAACGAGGCCGAACACCACAGCCGCCAAGACACCGGCGATCAGCAACTTATACAGCAGCAGATGCGCCGGTTGCAGCGCGGTTTCCAGTGGCTGGCGCACGGCAATCGACCAGGACAATTGCGTGCTTGACGGAGTCGGCACGGTGACCATGCTGGTCAGATAACCGTTGCCCACCGTCCAGCCCGGCGACTTTGCATCACTCACCGGTAATTGCTGGCCCATCAAGGCCTCGGGGTACAGCACTTTACCGTCGTGATCGATGATCAACGCCTCGATATCCGGCGCCGAACTCTTATGCGAAAACGTCGCCGATTCGACAATGTGCGTGACCCAGTTCCAGTGCGCGTGCGCGCCCAGTACGCCAATAACCTGGCCGTCGGCGTTACGAATCGGTGCGGCGAAATCGATAAAACGCAGGGGTTTGCCATTCGGCAAACCCGGCAGCAGTTTGGCCAACAACACGGCTTCGTGCGGATCGCCGGTGTATTCGCCACGCAGTCCGGCCTGGAACCATGGGCGCTGCTGCACCGATTGACCGACCAGCAAACCGTTCACCGCTTGATGCACCTGGCCTTCGGCATCGGTCACGCCCATCCACGCATATTCGGCGCGGGCCTGCGTGCGCAATTGCATCGACTTGAGAATCGCCGGGTTATCCAGATCGCCGCGCTCAAGATGTGGCGCGCGGCTGAGCAGATAAACCTCCAGCTGCCGCTCACGCAATTGTTCGCCGAGCAACGCCGCTGCCGAGCGCGCGGTATTGAGCAACGCATTGCCGCTGGCCTGCTTCATCTGTTCGGTGGCGATATGGCCGACATAGAAGCCCACGCTCAACAACGTCAGCAGGGACAAACCGGCAAACCAAAGGGTGAGATGGCTACGCAGACTGGCTTTGAACATGGGCAATGGCTGTCTTGATTGGCGTGGCGCCATGGTATGCGACATCGCCAACGGGCTGCCAGCGAAGCGCTAGATGAAACTTTCCCAGGTTGATACCAATGAGCCACTATTTTGGGTAAGGTGTGCGCCGCTCGAGAGACGGATCCCGGGCGTTTTCCATGGAGTTTTACAGTGAAGTATCTCAGCAAAGTAGTCGCCGCCGCCCTGTTCGGTGCGGTTCTGGCAGGTTGCACCGGCACCCCGATGAACACCCAACATTACGACAGCAGCCAATACACCGTGGTTGGTCACAGTGAAGCCACCGCCACCGGTCTGCTGCTGTTCGGCGTGATCCCGATCCAGCAGAACAACCGCTTCGTCCGCGCCCAGACTGCCGCGATCAAAGCCAAGGGCGGCGACGCCATGATCAACACACAAGTCCAGGAAAACTGGTTCTGGGCATGGGTCCTGACCGGCTACACCACCAAGATTTCCGGTGACGTGGTCAAACTGAAGACCGTGCAATAAGCCACGGTTGAACGCAAAAAAGCCCGGCTGATCAGGCCGGGCTTTTTTGTGGGTGTAGCGGTAGAACGATTGATTCAGGCAACACGGCGTTCGAGCAGACGATCGGAGCCACCTTCAGCAACACGGCGTTCGAGCAGACGATCAGAGCCACCTTCAGCAACACGGCGTTCGAGCAGACGATCGGAGCCACCTTCAGCAACACGGCGTTCGAGCAGACGGTCGGAGCCACCTTCAGCAACACGGCGTTCGAGCAGACGGTCGGAGCCACCTTCAGCAACACGGCGTTCGAGCAGACGGTCGGAGCCACCTTCGGCAACACGGCGTTCGAGCAGACGGTCGGAGCCACCTTCGGCAACGCGACTTTCAATCAGCTTGTCCGAACCGCCTTCGGCGATCATGGTGTGGGCCGGGGTAGCGGCAAAAGCGTTAACTGCGAAAACCGAGAAAGCGATGCTGAGAAGGGTTTGGCGTTTCATGATCGTGTGCTCCAGAAGTTGTTTGTTTGTCTGGAGCCGATCTTACGCCGCGGATTTTTTATGAGAACTTCATTGACGTGATGGTGACTATCGACGCCAGCGATGGTTGACCCAGCCCCGATTTACGGGGCCTTCGCGCGAATACACAACTCACCGGTGGCACGCGTCAGCGCCAGTTCATGCAACGCATCCTTGGTCAGGCCGCTGCGTGCCTTGGCCAGCCACGCCGGGCAGTTCGGGTCTTGGCGATACGGTAGGAAAGCGGCGTATTGCTGCAGTAACCGGGTTTGCAATTCGTCGAGCCGTGGACGAATCTGCTGACCGAGATCCGGGCGCGGCGTATCCGGTGCGGCACCGGCCGCCTGCCATTGTGCGAGCAGACCGTACTGCACCAGTTTATTTGCCTCCATCTGCGCCCCGATCAACTGCGCGACATCCTCCGCGTCGAGCTTGCGCTCGGCGGCCAGCGTGCGCGCATTGGCGATGACTTGCGCCTCGCGCGGACTGTCCTGGATGGGTTTGCCGCTGTCCCATTTAGTCAGGGCGACGAGGTCGCCGATGTTCAGGCGTTCGTTCAGGGTTTCCAGCAACGGCTTTAACGATTTCGGGGGCGCTGCGGCGGTGGCAGCGTGCGCACCGCTGGCCAATAAAGCGAGGAGGGTGCAGCTCAGCAGGTGGCGAACGTGGGGCATTAATCAGGCCTCGATCAGTAAAAAATGCAAGGCGTGTTGTTTATCACAGCTGCCGCTCCGCACCTACCGGCCCTTACCGAAAAAAAAAGCAATGGAGCAGCCAGTCGACACCGATTTGAAATGTTAATTGCGCCCCGCGAGCAAGTCACCGAAGCTATCCTGTCATAGCCCTCCCGCCGTCGAGATGGACCTCCATTCAATGCAAACCGCCACCGCCGTCAAACCCCTCTGGCACACCTACCTGCTGTTCCTGGCCCCCATGGTGCTGTCCAACTTCCTGCAATCGATGTCGGGCACGGTCAACAGCATCTACATCGGCCAGATGCTCGGTACCCAGGCGCTGGCGGCGGTGTCCGGGATGTTTCCCATCGTGTTCTTTTTCATTGCCCTGGTGATCGGCCTTGGTGCCGGCGCGGGCGTGTTGATCGGTCAGGCGTGGGGCGCGCGCGAACCGCACATGGTCAAGGCAATTGCCGGGGCGACGCTGTTGCTCGGGGTGTTGATCGGTCTGGTGGCGGCGGTGTTCGGCAGTGTGTTTGCGCGCCAGGCGTTGAGCGGGCTGGGGACGCCGGCGGATGTGCTCGACGATGCGGTGGCGTATGCCCATGTGATGATGTGGATTCTGCCGTCGTTGCTGGTGTTCGTATTGTTCACGCAGTTGCTGCGCGGGGTCAGCGACACGCTGTCGCCGTTGCTGGCGCTGATTGTGTCGACCTCGGTCGGCCTGGCGCTGACGCCGGCGCTGATTCGCGGCTGGTTCGGCCTGCCGCAATTGGGCATTCAGAGTGCGGCGTATGCCGGTCTGGCCGGTAACCTCGCGGCGATGGCGTGGTTGGCGTGGCGGTTGATTCGCAAGGGCCATCCGCTGGCGCCGGACCGCGAGTTCTTTGCCGCACTGCGACTCAATGGGGCAATTCTCGGCAAGGTGTTGCGCATCGGCCTGCCGACCGGGGTGCAGATGATTGTGCTGTCGTTGTCGGAGCTGGTGATTCTCGCGCTGGTCAACCAGCACGGCTCGCAAGCGACGGCGGCGTATGGTGCGGTGACACAGATCGTCAACTACGTGCAGTTCCCGGCGTTGTCGATTGCGATCACCGCGTCGATCCTTGGCGCGCAAGCCATCGGTGCCGGGCGCCTGGAACGCATGGGGCCGATTCTGCGCACCGGGCTATTGATCAACGTGTGCCTGACCGGCGGTCTGATCGTGCTGGGCTATCTGCTCTCGCATTGGCTGCTCGGGCTGTTCCTCACCGAGGACTCGACCCGGTTGATGGCCGAGCATCTGCTGCACATCATGTTGTGGAGCCTGTTGGTGTTCGGTTTCCAGGCGATCATCGGCGGGATCATGCGTGCCAGCGGTACGGTGCTGGTGCCGGTGGCCATCGCGATTATCTGCGTGGTCGGCGTGCAATTGCCGGCGGCCTACTGGCTGGATGCGCAATATGGTTTGCCGGGTGTGTGGATGGCGTTTCCGGTGGCGTATCTGGGGATGCTGATCTTGCAGACGCTGTATTACAAACTGGTCTGGCAACACCAGAAGATCGAACGACTGGTGTAGGAGCTGCCGAAGGCTGCGATCTTTTGATCTTTTGATCTTGCGCCGGCGTAATAAAAACAAGATCAACGGATCGCAGCCTGCGGCAGCTCCTACAGGGATGGATATTTTGCTGTTGTCCGGGGAGAAAGCATCGTAGGTTACGCGCCATAACGATAAGGACGTTTGAGGGTGTAAATGGGGGCTTTTCGACTGCTGTTGGCGGTGCTGGTTGCCGTTTCGCATATGGGCGTAACGTTCGCCGGGCTCAATCCCGGTGTGGTGGCGGTGATTTCCTTTCTGATCATCAGCGGTTTCGTCATGACTTCGCTGATCGAGCGTAACTACAGCTCGACCGGTAAAATCGCCTCGTTCTATCTGGACCGGGCCTTGCGCCTGTATCCGCAGTTTTTGTTCTACTTCATCGCGTCGTGCATCGTCGTGCACGTGCTGATGCCCGGTTCGGCGCCTGACCTCGAACTGACGGTGCCGCGCGTGGCCGCGAGCCTGTCCATGGTGCCGCTGGGTTTCTATATGTTCGGGGTTTCGAGCCTGTGGATTCTGCCGCCCGCGTGGTCGCTGGGGCTGGAGATGTGTTTTTACCTGGTGATTCCCTTTCTGCTTATCTTCAAGTGGCGCGGCGCGGCGTTCGCCTTGTCTGTCGGCGTATTTGTGCTGGCGTGTTTCGGCTACATCAACACCGATTACTACGGCTATCGCTTGTTGCCGGGCGTTCTGTTCATGTTTCTGTGCGGCAGCTATCTGTACAAAGCCAACAGCAGAGGAATGGCAGTGGTGGCCGCGACAACGATCGGCGCAGGGTTGCTGTTCGCGGCGATCATGGCGGGCGTGATCGAGCGTCAGCCCTACAACGCCGAGGTGACGTTGGGCACCGCATTGGGAATTCCAGCGGTGTATTGGCTGAGCCGGCTCAAGTATCACCGGGTCGACGAGTTTCTCGGCAACCTCAGTTATGGCGTGTTTCTCAATCACTTTGTGCTGATTTACGCGCTGCACGGTTTCTGGTCGGGGACGTACGACGCCGCAATCATTCTGGGCGTGTTGCTGGTCGCCTTTTCGCTCAGCTACCTGACTTACTACTGCATCGAACGGCCGGCGTTGAAATTGCGCCATCGGCTTCGGGCAGGCGTGCGAGCGGGAGCAACTGAAACGCGCAGCGCTGAAGCGCTGCTCTGATCCCAGGCGCGCCACGGTGGCAACTGGCGTAACCGGTGGATGTTTGCTTAAGTCAATCGAGGCCCATGACGTCTAGCGCTGTCCGGAGAATCCCATGTCGTTGCGATTGCTGCCAGCCGCTGCGTTTGTCCTGTGCGCCATTCCCGCTGCGCAAGCCGTCGAATACACACGGGTCAACACCCACGCCAGTCAGATCAGCTTCACTTACAACCAGATGGGTTCGCGGATGTACGGCACCTTCGGCAAGTTCGAGGCGACGCTGGATTTTGACAGCGAGCATCTCGACCGTGCCCACACCACCTTGCACATCGATCTGGCGAGCATCGATGCCGGTAGCGAGGATGCCAATACCGAACTGGTGAAACCGGCGTGGTTCGACACGGAAAAATTCCCCATGGCCGTGTTCGAATCGAGCCACTTCACCGAGGTCGCGCAAAACCGCTACCTGATTGCCGGCCAACTGACCCTCAAAGGCATTACCCGCGAGGTGCAAGTGCCGGTGGAATTGAAACCGGACAACGCGATCGGCATCTTTGACGGCGAACTGTTGCTCAAACGCGACGAGTTCGGCCTCGGCGCGGGGGAGTGGGCGGACACCGTGGTGTCCAAGGACATCGCGATCAAGTTCAAGGTGGTGGCGCCACAGCAGTGACGCCACGCGCGCCCATCAATACGCGCGCCAGTGCCCTGGCATCCAGCGCCACTGATTACCGGCCCAACGATAGTGGCCGCCGATCCAGTGATAACCCGGCGCCGGCATCACCGTTACCACTTCCACTGGCGGCGGAGGCCGATGTGGGCGGGCCGGCGCGACGACGCAACCGGACAGGGTGATTGCCACCAGCGTGGCGCCTAGCAGTGCTTTCAGATTTCTCGGCATAGGGGTTTCCCGGCAGATGAGGTGAGCAGGCGCTGGGGCAAATCAACGCACCCAATGCCCTTCGATCCAGAACCAGTTCGGCCCGCGAGCCTGCCAGTGGCCCGGTTTCCAGCGGGCGCCATAGCGCACCGGTTGCCAGTGCCCGGGCATCCACACATAACCGCGTCCTTGCCAACGCCAATGGCCCTGATCCCAGACATAACCGGGACGCGCGCCGGGCATCACTTCCATGCGCATTGGCGGCGGGGCTTGCTGGACGATCACCACCGGTTGCGCAAACACCGGCGCGCTGCTCAGCGCGGCAAGCGTCAACGGCACCAGCAACAGGGATTTCCGCCATTTCGACAGGGAACGCAACACGCTCATGACAACTCCTCGAGGCCTGCGTCGAAAAGTGAACGCAGCTGAGCAATTGGACGCTGAATCGGCGAAAGATCGCGTCTGGCGCGGATGAAATTTTTGTCAGGGACGCAGTGCGTGTGATTTGGGTTTTATGCCGGGCGGTTCGAAGTAAAAAAACTCGGTTATTCGCGAGCAAACGCTGGTCCCGTCACCACAGTTACAAGCTCAGCTGACCCACAAGGTATGATGTCGCGGTTTTCCGTCGGAGCTCACCCACCATGCCACGCATCACCCACTTCAAATCCCCATGCCCCGAAGGCGTCAACAGCCAGATTCTGCAAATGGTCGTCGATTACCTGACCGACATCAGCGCGGTCGGTCTCGGCCCGAGCAATCTGCTGTACAACGTCTATCAATACGCGGTCGGCTATGAGGTGCATCTGTATCTGGAAGCGCTGAGCGGCGAGAAGGGCACTGAGGTGGAATTGTTGGTCGCCACGGCTGAGGAAGACCCGGAACAGGTCACCGGTTTCCTCTTGTACCTGCCAGTGCAGGGCGATTGGGAGGCGTGCAGCGTTGCCTACATGGCGGTGCGCGAAGGGCATCGGCGTCAGGGCGTGGCGCGGGCGCTGATCAGCGAAATGGTCGGGCGTTATCCGCATGCCGAACTGGCCTGCACGGTCGGCAAAGTGCCGTATTTCGAAGCGATGGGCTTCGAAGTGATCGGCTCGCGCGAGACGCAGGTGCTGATGAGCACCCGGCATTACCGCAGTAACGGCTTGCGCGGTTTTATCGACACCACGCCGATCTACCGCTCGCTGGAAGTGCAGCAGATACACACCTATCTGCTGCAAAAGAACGGCAAGCGCGCCATGCTCGATGCCGAGAAACAGCGCGACCGGCATCTGGACCAGACCACCCGCCACGCCGAAGAATTCGTTCGTCAGCGCCTGACGGTGCACTGATTCGCGCACCCAAAAAAGCCATTCCCCCCCCCTATTCATACATCCCTTGTAGGAGCTGACGAGTGAAACGAGGCTGCGATCTTTTGATGTTGTTTTTCAAGAAAGATCGCAGCCTCGTTTCACTCGTCAGCTCCTACAGTTCAATTGAGGTAGTTGAGGCAGGCAGGGCTTAACGCGAGCCCGGCCAGCCAGCCTTGTCCAGTGCGGCAAGCAGCGTTTGCGCATCCAGCCCCGGCACCGAATGCCCGTTGCCTGCGGTGCTTTCACTGGCCAGCAAGGCATTGATGATCGCTTCTTCAACCGCCTCGGTCGCCGCCAGAAACAGCTCGCTGATGTGGTCGTTGTTGACCATGCGCAAGCCCTCGCAGGTCGGCGCGCCTTTGCCTTCATAAGCGGCGGGCGGCACCTGATTACCGGTGGCGAACGCGATGAAAATATCGCCGCTGTGGTCCTCGTTACCGCCCCCGGTACGCGCCAGCCCTAGGCTCGCGCGCTGCGCCAGACGCGTGCATTGATGCGGCAACAGCGGCGCATCGGTGGCCAGGCAGACGACGATCGAACCCATGCCCGGATGCGGTAACGATGCGCGCAAAAACGGCGAGTCCTTCTGCTCCATATAGCGTCCGACCGGATAACCATCGACGCGCAATTCGCTGCGAATGCCGTGATTCGCCTGGACGATTGCGCCCACCGTCCAACCGCCCTGAGCGCTGCTCAAACGGCGCGACGCGGTGCCGATGCCACCCTTGAATTCATGGCAGATCATGCCGCTGCCACCACCGACCGCACCTTCCTCTACCGCGCCGTCGACCGCGTTGCTCAGGGCTTCGGCGACATGCGCGGGCTGGACATGAAAGCCGTTGATGTCGTTGAGCAGACCGTCGAAAGTTTCCAGCACCACCGGCATGTTCCAGTAGAGGCGACCGTCGTCCGGTTGCTGCTCACGGTCCAGCGCCACCAGTGCATCGCGCACCACGCCGAGGCTGTGGGTATTGGTGAAAGCGATCGGGCTGGTGAGCAGACCGGCTTCACGAATCCACTCGAGTCCGGTGGCGTCACCGTTGCCGTTGAGCACATGCACGCCGGCGAAACACGGTTGCTGATTGGTTGAACCACGGCGCGGTTCGATCACGGTGACGCCGGTGCAGATATCGCGCCCGGCGCTGCTGCGGCCACGCACATTGCTATGGCCGACGCGCACGCCGGGCACATCGGTGATCGCATTGAGCGGGCCGGGCAGCATCTGGCCGATGCGGATATTGAGGTCACGGGCACGGGGTTTCATGGTTTGTCTCTCTATAAAAGGGCAGAAATGAATGGGCGGGTTTTGTGTTGTCTGCGAGTGGGGTTACTGGCCGTTCTTGACCTTGCTCCACACCCGCGTCCGTACGCGTTCGGTGGCTTTGGGCAGCGGTTCGAGGGTGTACAGCGTGGCCATCGCCGTAGCGGAGGGGTACACCGCCGGATTGTCGCGGGTGGCTTCGGCCACCAGCGGCGTCGCCGCACGATTGCCGTTCGGGTACGACAGATGATCGCTGACCGGCGCAATCACTTCGGGGCGCAGCAGGTAGTCGATAAAGGCCAGGCCCTGGGTCGGGTTCGGCGCGTCCTTGAGCAGCACCAGCGTGTCGAACCACACCGGCGCGCCTTCCTTCGGCAGGCTGTAGGCGATCTTCACGCCGTTGTTGGCCTGCTCGGCATTGGTCTTGGCTTCGAGCATGGCGCCGGACCAGCCGACCGCCACGCAGATGTTGCCGTTGGACAGATCGCTGATGAACTTCGACGAGTTGAAGTAGGCAATGTGCGGGCGCAGTTTCAGCAGCAGCGCCTCGGCTTTTTTATAGTCTTCGGGATCGGTGCTGTTCGGTGGCAAACCGAGATAGTGCAAGGCGACCGGGAGCATTTCCGACGGCGAATCGAGCATCGCCACACCGCACTGGCCGAGCTTGGCGAGGTTGTCTTCGTTGAACACCAAGTCCCACGAATCCACCGGCGCCCTGTCGCCGAGCGCAGCGCGAACCTTGTCGACGTTGTAGCCGATGCCGTTGGTGCCCCACAGATACGGCACTGCGTATTGATTGCCGGGATCATTGTTGGCGAGTTTTTTCAGCAGATCGCTATCGAGGTTGTTCCAGCCCGACAACTGCGCCCGGGGCAGCGGGGCGAGGGCGCCGGCCTTGATCAGCGTCGGCAGGCTGAAATTGCTCGCCACCACCACGTCATAGCCGCTGTGGCTGGTCATCAATTTGCCTTCGAGTACTTCGGCACTGTCGAAGGTGTCGTAGACCGGTTGAGTGCCACTGTCGCGCTGAAAATCGTGGAGGGTGGTCGGGCCGATGTAGTCGTACCAATTGTAGACATGCACGCTCGGCGCATCGCCGGCCATGACGGTCGCGGCGGCGCCAATACTGGCGAGCAGGCCGAGGTTGATGCCCAGGTTGATATAGCCACGGTGACGACGCATGATGCGGCACTCCAGGCCTGTGCAGGCCGGTGATGAACAGGAGTGGTCAGCCTATCGGGCCGGTCGCGCCGGACCCATTCCCATCATGGGTTACTCAAAAGGGGTAGTGCGTGGACGCGTTGTTGCAGGAAATGCCAGTGCATCAAAGTCTCGCGCGGGTGTTTGCCGGCGTCGGGCAGGAGGGTTTCTGGCGGGCGCTGGTCGACACCTTGCGCTTGCTGGTGCCGCTGGATAACGCACTGGTGGCGCTGATGAAAGCGGGGCAGGCGCCACAATTGCTGATCGACTTCGACAGCAAAGGCCGATCCGACGAACAGGAAGAATTGGCCAGCTACACGGCCGGGATGTACCTGCTCGACCCGTTCTATCAGAGCGCGTCCAGCGGCATTGCCGATGGCTTGCACAGCCTCGCCAGCGTGGCGCCGGACCAGTTTCTGCACAGCGAATATTACCTGAGCTACTTCCGTTCGGTGGTGGGCGAAGACGAGTTGCAGTTCATGATCAACGTTGAGGGCGGCGTGCTCGGTTTGTCACTGGGACGCTCGACGACGTTCGCCATGGCCGAGCAAGGCCGCTTGCTGTGCGTGCGCGATTGGGTGTTGGCGGCGATGCGTCGACATGTGCAGTTGTTGCCGCCGCAAGGGCCGGCGGCGGAAGGGGTGGCGGGGGATCTGGCGACCTTGCTGGATCGCTTCGATGCGCGGCTGACGGTGCGCGAAGTCGACACGGCACGGCTGATTCTGCAGGGCTTTTCGAGCAAGGCGATGGCCCAGCAGATGGGCATTTCGCCGGAGACGGTCAAAGTTCATCGGCGCAATCTGTATCACAAGCTCAACGTCACCGGGCATGGCGAACTGTTCGCCCTGGTCCTGCGCCCGAACTGACATCCAAGGCCTGTGTAGGAGCTGCCGCAGGCTGCGATCTTTTGATGTTGTTTTTTAAAAGACAAGATCAACAGATCGCAGCCTGCGGCAGCTCCTACAGGGCTGCCTTTAGATTGTGCGTTGGAAGACCAGGGCCTTGAGGCCGCTTTGCGGGTCGATATCCGGGAACTCCGGTGGGTTTTCCAGCCGCTGCTCAAAGCGCAACTCCGGCGCCTCCTGGGTCACGCCATCAATCAGGAATGCCGAACCGAACGCCGGATCATTCATGCACGCCAGCACCGTCCCCTCGGCGGTCAGCAGTTCCGGCAAGCGGCGCAGCACGCGCTGGTAATCCTTGGTCAGCAGGAAACTGCCTTTCTGGAACGACGGTGGATCGATGATCACCAGATCGTACGGGCCGCTGTTGATCACTTTGCCCCAGGACTTGAACAGGTCATGCCCGAGGAAGCTGACTTTGCTCAGGTCGTGGCCGTTCAAACGGTGATTGTCGCGGCCACGACTCAGCGCCGCGCGTGACATGTCCAGATTGACCACGTGGCTGGCACCACCCTCGATCGCCGCCACGGAAAAACCGCAGGTGTAGGCGAACAGATTCAGCACGCGCTTGCCATTGGCCTGTTCACGAACCCAGTCACGGCCGTAGCGCATGTCGAGAAACAGCCCGGTATTCTGCTTGCGACCCAGATCGACAAGGTAGTGCAAACCGCCCTCGACGATGGTCATTTCGTCGATCTCGTCACCGAGCAGCCATTCGGCGGTGCTCTGCGGCAGATAGCGATGCTGGATCAGCAAGGTGTGTGCACCGGACTGCTGCCATTCATTCGAAATGCTGATGTCCAGCAGCAATTCCTTGAGATTTTCCAGTTGCTCAGGCGCAGGTTCCTTGAACAGCGACACCAGCACCACGCCTTGCAGCCAGTCCACGGTCAACTGCTCCAGGCCCGGCCAGCAACGTCCGCGCCCGTGAAACAGGCGACGGGTTTCGCTCGGCGCCGCCGCGAGCGCGGGCAGCAGATGGGCATGGAGGGTGGCGAGGGCTTCAGGGTTCATCGGTCAGGGTCGGCAAGCAAAAGGGCCGGCATTTTAACCACAAATAGACCGTTGCGAACGCTTGCCACAGCAATGCAAAAAAAGCCTTTTGGAAAAGACCTGTATCAAAAATGAATTTCTGCAGGGCGTACTGCTCATACCAGATAAGCAGCGGATTCAAGCCGCTAAATCGTTAATGCAAAAACCGGGAGTGCCAGTTCATGTGCCCAACACCTACGGCGAGCGCGCACCTTCCTGGCGGGTTGATTCTGGTCGTTGAAGATGATCCGTTGATTCTGGAGTTTCTCTGCGAAATTCTTCAGGAGGAAGGTTTCAAGGTCGAGCCGCATATCAGCGCCGACGCCGCATCACTTTATCTTGAGCAGCACGCGCCGGAAGTTGCGCTGCTGCTCACCGACATCACCATGCCCGGCACCTTGAATGGCGCCGACCTGGCCAACCTGGTCGGCGAGCGCTGGCCGGAAAAACCGGTGATGGTCATGTCCGGTTATGAAACGCCCGAGACCTCGGGGGTCAAGCATTCGGTGGCGTTCATCAAAAAGCCGTGGGCCATCGGTCAGTTGCTCGATTGCGTCGACAGTGCGTTCAAATCCAAGGCCCCGCGCCTGCACTGACGTTGGGTGGATCGGCCGGGCAAGTGCTACATTGCCGGCCCGGTCTTTTGCCAGAGGATGCAAACCTTTGTCTGCTAACGAAACTGTTTTTGCGCGCGCGTTCGGCGCGTTTCTGTTCGACATGGACGGCACTGTCCTCAATTCCATTGCTGCCGCCGAGCGAATCTGGTCTGCCTGGGCGGTGCGCCATGGCGTTGATGTCGAAAAGTTTTTGCCGACCATTCATGGCGCGCGGGCCATCGACACCATCAATCGTCTGAACCTGCCAGGGGTGGACGCCGAGGCCCAAGCCGCGTTCATCACTGAGGCGGAGATCGAAGACGTTGAAGGCATCGTCGAGATCCCCGGTGCGGCGGCGTTTCTCGATAGCCTGCCGAAAGATCGCTGGGCGATGGTGACCTCGGCGCCGCGGGATCTGGCGTTGCGGCGGATGGCGGCGGCGGGTATTCCGGCGCCAGCGGTGATGATTACTGCAGAAGACGTGAAGGCGGGCAAGCCTGATCCGGCCGGGTATATTCTCGCGGCCAAACGCTTGGGGCTTGAGCCGCGTGATTGTCTGATCTTCGAAGATGCCACCGTCGGTATCCAGGCTGCACAAGCTGCTGGCGCGCCGCTGATGATCATCACCACGACGCATCAGCACCCGCTGCAAACGAGCCACGCGACGCTGGCGAGTTACACCGACATCAGCGTCAAGATCGACAGCACCGGCCAACTGCACCTGCAACCCAACTGACGTCCTGTAGGAGCTGCCGCAGGCTGCGATCTTTTGATGTTGTTTTTAACAAGACAAGATCAAAAGATCGCAGCCTGCGGCAGCTCCTACAGGGATTGGGGTCAGTAGATGCCTGGCAACAAGCGCCAGCTGCGGGCGCAATAGGCGTCGTATTCGGCGCCGAACTGGGTGCGCAGCAAGGCTTCTTCGGAATGAATGCGGGCGATCAGCGGGATCAACGTCAGTGCCGCGAGCAACAGGCCGACCGTGGATCGGAACGCCAGCGCCCAGCCCACCGCGTTGATCACCAGCCCCAGATAACTCGGGTTGCGCAGCCGTTGATAGATGCCATCGGTGACCAACCGATGCCCCGGTTGAATCGCCACCAACCCGCTGAAGCGTCGGCCCAGCACAAACACCGGCCACAACCGCAGCGCGCCACCGACGATAAACAGTAACGCCCCGAGCCAGCGCACGCCTTCGCCACCGAACGTCCAGACATTCACCCGGTCGCAGTAGGCCGGCAGAAAACCACTGATCAAGCCGATGACCCCGAACGCCGGAAGCACCCAGCGATTGGCCCGGTCTTCGCGTTCGCCGGAACTGAGATTGACCTCGGTAAACAGCGAAGCCACGACCATCGCCACGGTGGCCAGCGCCACCAGCACCAGCGAACCGTGAGAGAAAAAAATCGCCACCCCGCCAATGCCCCACACCGCCAGGCCCAGATAGGCGAGGGTGGCGAGCACCGCGACGACGGTCATTTGCGCAGACATTCTCATGGCAATCTCACGACAGATGGCTGATCCGTTCAGTGTAGATCGCCACAAACCCTGTGGGGGATTGGAGCCGGCGACGGACTTGAGGATTGCCACAAAACATCGTGGTAGCTGGCGTGGCAATAGAACTTTGGCGCAACACATAACCCCTGTGGGAGTGAGCCTGCTCGCGATAGCGGTGTAGCTGCCAACAAAGATAGCGACTGACACGACGCCATCGCGAGCAGGCTCACTCCTACACAGGGAGCCTGGCTTGCCAAGAGATCATTGGCTAAACACATAACCCTGTGGGAGTGAGCCTGCTCGCGATAGCGGTGTATCAGCCAACAAAGATAGCGACTGACACGACGCCATCGCGAGCAGGCTCACTCCTACACAGGGAGTCTGGCTTGCCAGGAGATCATTGGCTAAACACATAACCCTGTAGAAGTGAGCCTGCTCGCGATAGCGGTGTATCAGCCAACAAAGATAGCGACTGACACGACGCCATCGCGAGCAGGCTCACTCCTACACAGGGAGCCTGGCTTGGCAGGAGATCTTGGGCGCAACACACATAACCCCTGTGGGAGCGGGCTTGCTCGCGAAGGGGCCGTTTCAGTCAGCGCAAATTTCGCCGTCGGTGAGCACTTTCCTGAACGTTTCCACCAACGGCCGCAAATTGATCCGGTGCCATGCTGCCCACAGCGGGGTGGTGAATGCCAGCCACGGCACTTCGCGCAGCACCACGCCCGGTGGCGCGTTATGGCTCAGGCCTTTCTGAATCATCGCAATCCCCAGCCCCGAGGCCACCAGCCCCAGCGCGGTAAACGGTTCGGTCGCCTGCATGCGCACATCCGGGGTAAACCCCGCGCGGATGCACGCACTGACAAACTCATCGCCGGCGTCCTGGCGCGGCTGTACGCCAATCCACTCCTGATCCGCCAGGTCCTGCGGACTCAACACCGCCTGCTGCGCCAACCGATGCTGTTCCGGCAGCGCCAGCAACATCGGGTCATCCAGCACCTGGAAACCCAGCAAATCCGGATCGTCATCGGTCGGCGGCTCACTCACAAGTGCAATATCGAGACTACGCTGTCGCAGGCCTTCGAGTTGTTCAGCGGAACTGAGGTTGTACAAGGCGACGTGGACATTCGGCCGATCCGCGCGCAATACGCGCAAGGCATTCGGCAGCACCCCGGCATGCATGGCGTTCTCGATATAACCGATGCACAAGCCGCCTTCTTCGCCACGGCCGAGACGTTTGCCAAGCGATTCCAGGCGATTGGCGTGCGTGAGCAGGGCACGGGTTTCGGCGAGAAACGTCTGTCCGTCGCGGGTCAGGCGAATGCGTTGCTGGCTGCGTTCGAACAGGGTCAGACCCAGACGCTCTTCAAGCTGGGCGATCTGCCGGCTCAGTGGCGATTGGGAAATGTGCAGGCGTTCGGCAGCGCGGCCGACGTGTTCTTCTTCGGCGACTACCACGAAGTAGCGCAATTGGCGGATGTCGATCATGTCAGACCTGTAAGGACTCAAGTGCTGCACATTATGTCTTGGACGGTCTAAGCGTCGCAATCTAGGATCTGCTCAACGGTCACACAGACCCAGAACGAATGAGGACAATCCGATGAGCTTGAAAGACAAACTGCCCGGCCAACTGGGCTTCGGCACCGCACCACTGGGCAACATGTTCCGCGCCATCCCGGAAGCCGAAGCGCAAGCCACCGTGCATGCCGCATGGGATGCCGGCGTACGCTACTTCGACACCGCGCCGTTCTACGGTTCGGGCCTGTCGGAAATCCGCCTCGGGGAAGGATTGAAACAGTACAAGCGCGACGACTACGTGCTCAGCAGCAAAGTCGGGCGGGTGATTCTCGACGAAGTCGAAGACGCCGCCGCCCGCGATCTTGGTGAAAAAAGCGGCGTGTTCGAACATGGCCGGCCGAACAAGATCGTCAACGACTACAGCGCCGACGCCACCCTGCGCTCCATCGAAGATAGCCTCAAGCGCCTGCAAACCGATCGCCTCGACATTGTCTGGGTGCATGACATCGCTCAGGATTTCTACGGCGATCAATGGCTGGAATACTTCAATCAGGCGCGCACCGGCGCTTTCAAGGTGCTGACCCGTTTGCGTGAAGAGGGCGTGATCAAGGCCTGGGGCCTGGGCGTGAACAAAGTCGAGCCGTGCGAACTGACTCTGGATCTGGCCGAGGCGCAGCCTGACGGCTTTCTCCTCGCCGGACGCTACACGCTGCTCGACCACGAACGGCCGCTGCAACGTCTGATGGATGCGGCGCTGGCACAGAACGTTGAAATCGTCGTCGGCGGTCCTTACAGCTCAGGCATTCTGGCCGGTGGTTCGCACTTCGAATACCAGAAAGCCAGCCCTGAGATCATCGCAAGGGTGGAACAGATCAAGCGCATCGCCGCGGCCTACAACGTGGATGTAAAAGCCGCCGCGCTGCAGTTTTCGCTGGCCAACCCAGCGGTCGCGGCGGTGATTCCGGGCGCGAGCAAGCCGGGGCGGATTGCTGAAGATGTCGCGGCGTTGTCGGCGGTCATTCCTGCCGGTTTCTGGCAGGCATTGCGTGAAGCGAAACTGGTTTCTGAACGGGCGCCGTTGCCGGATCAAAAGATCGCAGCCTTCGGCAGCTCCTACATGGGAGGTGTGTAATGAAGATTGACTTGGGTGGCAAACTGGCGATTGTCAGTGGCAGTACGGCGGGCATTGGCTTGGGCATCAGCCAGTCATTGGCTGAGGCGGGGGCCACGGTGGTTGTCATTGGCCGTGACGCCGGCAAGGTCGAACAGGCGCTGGCGAGCATCCGGGAGAAAGTGCCGGGTGCACAATTGCGCGGTTTGACCGCAGACTTGGGCACAGCGGAGGGCGCGCAGAAACTGTTTGCCGCCGAGCCACGTGCGGACATTCTGGTGAACAACCTCGGCATCTTCGACGCTGTCGATTTTTTCGAAGCGCCGGACAGCGAGTGGACGCGCTTCTACGAGGTCAACGTGATTTCCGGCGTGCGCCTGGCGCGGCACTATGTGCCGGCGATGGTCGAGCAGGGCTGGGGCCGGGTGATTTTCCTGTCTTCGGAATCCGGCGTGGCAACCCCGGCAGACATGATCAACTATGGCGTGACCAAAAGTGCCAATCTGGCGGTGTCCCACGGTTTGGCCAAACGTCTGGCTGGCACCGGCGTGACGGTCAATGCGATTCTGCCGGGGCCGACCTTCACCGATGGCCTGCAAGACATGCTCAAGGATGCGGCCGCCGAATCCGGGCGCAACCTGCGTGATGAGGCCGACGCCTTTGTGCTCAAGGCCCGCCCGACCTCGATCATCCAGCGTGTCGCGGATGTCGAAGAGGTCGCGCATCTGGTCACCTACATCGCTTCGCCGTTGTCCTCGGCCACCACGGGCGCCGCTTTGCGCGTCGATGGCGGCGTGGTCGACAGCCTGACAATCTGAGTATCTGGAGAACTGTTTTTTATGCCAACAGCATCAGCAACCATCGACATCCCGGCTTCGGTCGATCAGGTCTGGCAATTGATCGGCGGCTTCAACACGCTGCCCGATTGGCTACCCTTCATTCCCAACAGCGAACTGAGCGACGGTGGCCGTGTGCGCACCTTGCAGACCGCTGATGGCGGCGTGGTGATCGAGCGTCTGCAGGCGTTCGATAACACAGCGAAGACCTACAGCTATTCGATCGAGCAAGCGCCGTTCCCGGCCACGGATTATCTGGCGACGATCAAGGTCGAAGCCCTGGGGCAGGGCGCACGGGTGACGTGGTCGGGGCGTTTCACCGCCAAAGGCGTAAGCGATGAGGAAGTGGTGGCGCTGTTCAGCGGCATCTACCAGGGCGGCCTCGAAGCGTTGCGCGCCAATTACCCAACCTGAAGAACACCACGACCCAATGTAGGAGTGAGCCTGCTCGCGATAGCAATCTGTCAGTAACGAGTAAGTTGACTGACACACCGCTATCGCGAGCAGGCTCACTCCTACAGGGGTTGCATTCCAAGGGGGAGGTCAGGAGTTTTCGATCAGGCTCTGCCGGCAATCGAGCAGCAGTTTCGCCCCGCCCAGATCGCTGCTGCCGACTTCCAGGCTGAAGCCGTGCAGACTGACAATCGCAGCCACTATCGACAAGCCCAGACCAAAGCCACTTTGCGGCTGCCCACCTTCAGCACGATAGAAGCGCTGGAACACCGCCTCACGTTCCGATTCGGGAATCCCCGGCCCTGAGTCGTGCACTTCGATCCGCGTCTGCCCACCGGCATTCACCCCGCGCAACATCACCGTGCCGCCGGGCGGGGTGAACTTGATCGAGTTGCTCAGCAGGTTCGCCAACGCCTCGAACAACAACGCCCGATCACCATTGAGCGGCGGTAATGTCTCCGGCATGTTCAGCTCGAAACACAGCTCGCCTTCCTCGGCCAACGGCAGGTAGAACTCATGCAATTCTTCCAGCAGTTGCACCGGATCCAGCTCGACGAACCCTGAACGCCGCTGCCGATCCTCCAGCTCGGAAATCCGCAGCAATCCGCGAAAACGCGCCATCAACGTGTCCGCTTCCGCCAGCACCAGATCCAGTTGCGCCGCCTCCTGCGTGCCTTCGCCGGCCTGTTGCTGCATGCGATACAACTGCGCGCGCAGGCGCGTCAGCGGGGTGCGCAAATCGTGGGCGATGTTGTCGCAGACGCCTTTGACCTCATTCATCAAGCGCTCGATACGTTCGAGCATGGCGTTGACGATGGCCGCGAGCATGTCCAGTTCATCGCGGCGGTTGGACAGCGGCAAACGGTGCGTCAGGTCACCGGCAACAATCGACTGCGCGCTGGCCTGAATCGCCCGAATCCGCCGCAACGGGCGGCGCCGCAGCAAATGCCAACCGGCAATCCCTGGCAGAATCGTCAGCGACACACCCCAGAACAGCGCATGCAAAATGATCCGCGTCACCGCGAACAGCGAGCCGTTGTCGCGCAGCAATACCAGCCAGCGCCCATCGCGGGTTTGCGTGGCGACGGCATCGCAGCTGTCATTGGGCAGGGTCGGGTCATCGGAGTCGGCGCAATCGGCGAGCATGTGGATCTTGCCGTCCAGCGGCAGGCCTTCGGGGATCTGCTGCAAGGCGCCGCCGAGGTAGACGCCCTGCGCGTCGAACAGACCGTAGGCGTCGATGCCGCGAATGTCGAAGGTCATGCTCGCGGCGAGGGCTTCTTCCAGTTGTTCACCGCGAAAGTGCGAGAACAGATGCTGACGTTGCATCAACGAATGTTTGGCGAGGTTGTCGAGGTAACCGGAGACTTCGTAATACATGACCCCCATGAGGATCGCGCTCCACGCCACGAACAGCGAACTGTACAGCGCCAGCAAACGGCTGCTGGAGGAGCGCCAACCGTCAGACGGGTTCGGCAATGACATAACCCGAGCCTCGTACCGTGCGGATCAGCGGAACGTTGCCCACTGCGTCGATCTTCTTGCGCAGACGGCCGATGTGCACGTCGATCAGGTTGGTGCCCGGGTCGAAGTGATAACCCCAGACTTCTTCGAAAATCATCATCCGCGAAAGGATCTGGCCACTGTTGCGCATGAGGAATTCGAGCAGTTTGTATTCGGTCGGCAGCAGCGTCAGTACCTGTTCGGCACGTCGCGCTTCGTGGCTGATCAGGTCCAGCTCAAGGTCGGCGACCTGCAAGGTGGTGGCCTGAGTCGCGCCGCTGTTCTGCCGACGCAGCAACACTTCGACCCGCGCTGCCATTTCATCGGTGGCGAACGGTTTGGTCAGATAATCATCGCCGCCGGCACGCAAGCCGCGCACGCGTTCATCGACATCGGAGAGGGCGCTGATCATCAGAATCGGCGTGGCCACGCCCATGGTGCGCAGCGTGGTGACGATGGCCAGGCCATCGAGTTCGGGGAGCATGCGATCGAGGGTGATCAAATCGTAGTTGCCGCTTACGGCGCGGTCGAGGCCTTCACGGCCATTGTCGACCCAGTCTACGTCCAGCCCGTGGCTGCTCAGTTCGGCGACGATTTCCCGAGCGGTCACGGCGTCGTCTTCGATGGTCAAGATACGAGTCATAGGCAGGCCTGCTGATCGGTTCAAACGGAATGGCAGCATTTTGCCAAGAAAATCCGCTGACGCTTTAAATTAACTTTCATGTTGTAGCTGTCATTTGCGCGCCTTGGCGATTAATTTGCGAGAACGTTGATATCATCTGGCCATAAATTCAATCAGGAGCGGTCCTGTGCGTATCTCCATTCGCCGTGGCTGGATGCCAATCACCGGGTTCTTATTGTTGCTGTTCAGCGCTTCAACCTGGGCGGCCAACACCCCGTGTTCCGGGAAAAAGGGCGGCATTGCTCGCTGCGATGGCGACCTGTTCCTGTGCAATGACGGCTCGATCAGCGGTTCGAAGAAAAGCTGCGCGGCCATGTTTGGCGAGCGCCAGCAGGCCCGACCGCAAAACTTCCTGCAGAGCGACGATGGCTGCGCCTGCGGCAGCGGATCGTTCTGCACTGGCCCACGCGGTGGCGTGTATTGCCTGACGCCCAGCGGTCACAAAAGCTACAAACGCAAATAGCTGGCATTTGTGCCAATGCATAAAACCCGCTGTTATCCGGCTGTTGTTGCAATTTGCATGGTCCTGGGAAGTTCATTCTTTATAACTGATTGAAAACAAACGATTTATTTAATTTCTGCGACTGGCACGGTCGCTGCAATTCCTCTGATGACGAGTTGTAACACCATTTTTCATGCCTGGAGCAGAACAACAATGAATAGATCCTCTGATGGGTTATATCCTGCCTTTGAAGAGTCGAGCAGCGTTTCGGGCGTGTCCTGGGGCGCGATTTTCGCAGGTGCTGCGGCAGCCGCTGCCCTGTCGATGATTTTGGTCCTGCTCGGTTTCGGTTTGGGTTTCTCTGCCGTTTCACCGTGGGCCGGAGAGGGCGTCAGCGCCAAGGGCCTGGGTATTTCAACCATTGTCTGGCTGGCGGCGACGCAAATCATCGCTTCCGGCATGGGCGGTTACATCGCCGGTCGCCTGCGGGTGAAGTGGGCGAACATGCACGGCGATGAGGTGTATTTCCGCGACACCGCGCACGGTTTCCTTGCCTGGTGTGTGGCGACGTTGGTCACCGCGGTTTTGGTGGTTGGCTCGGTCAGCAGCGTCATCAGTGGCGGTGTCCAGGCCGGTGCCAGTGCCGCTGGCGGTGCAGCCAGTGCCATGACTCAGGCAGCAGGTTCCGCTGCGGCGAACACCGACAGCAACCAGTACGGCTACTACATCGATAGCCTGTTTCGCGATGACCGTCCGGCCTCCGTCAGCGATGACGCCGCGCATGGCGCAGTAGCCCGCATCTTCGCGCAAAGCCTGGCCAACGGTCAGCTCAGCGCCGAAGACCGCACCTACCTCGCACAACTGGTGGCCCAGCGGACCAACCTGACGCAGGCCGATGCCGAACGTCGTGTTGACGAGATCTACGCCCGTACCCAGAAAGCCCTGGCCGATGCCAAGTTGAAAGCTCAACAAGCCGCCGACACCGCTGCCAAAGTCGCCGCCTGGACTTCGCTGTGGATGTTCATCTCGCTGCTGGCCGGTGCGTTCTTTGCCAGTTTCGCGGCTACTTTCGGCGGTCGCCGTCGCGATGCAGTCGAATACGTTGAAGTCGATACCTACACCACGACCACTCCAGTCCGTTAAACAAGGAGCATGACCATGCGCTCATTACTGCTGTTTTTCCTCGGCGTACCGATCCCGATCATCATTCTGATTGCTCTGTTCGTGCACTGATTGCTCCATTGAGGCCCATGCCTCGGCCGCTTCCACCTTCGGGTGGAAGCGGCTTTTTGCTTTCTGCGGGAACAGCGGCGAGAATCGGCGCCGGAAGTGGATTGGCCGCTTTTAACTCTCTTTAAGGATGAACACGTTGGACAAGAAGGAAACCAGGCGCCAGTTGGTTGAAATGCTCGAAGGCGGGCGCTCGAAAACTGAAACCTTCAAGGCGTTGTCGGGTGGTGCGGTTAAAGATCGCGTATTGGCGGCCTGGATTGCGGGTCGTCCGGATCCGGCACTGAGGGATAAGCATTCACTCAAAGTCACCCTGCTGGTTGTGTTGACCTGCATCCAGGCATTTATCGGCTCAGTCGCCGGCTTCTTCCTGTTCTATGACGCGAGCGCCGGCCTGGCATTGACCATGCTGTTGATCGCTGGTGGCATTCCGTTGTTGTTTGCATGGTGTTTTTACAAGAACGTGGCGGCGGCTTATACCGTCTACATTATCCTGACCATCAGTCAGGTTTCACGCATGTTCAAGGGTTATGAAGAAGATCCGGTATCGACCGTGATTGGCGTCGTCATCACTCTGGCCATGGTGTTCTACGCTGCCTGGGTCAAATCGCTGCTGTTCCCGGACCTTGCGTTGATCGGCCCGAAAAAGATCAAGGGGCAGTTCGTCTTCTCCAATTGATCGTTGGACAATCCGACCGCTTTCACTGGCCTGGATCAATATTTCCCGCGGCGATATCCCCTAACTTAAAAGATCCAAGCCCTTGCCGCGGGATCGACTACATTACCTGCACGCGCACCAGGTTGCGCTGACGGAGTACCGTAGTCCGACCTTCAAAATGCATTAGAAAAACGGGTCGACACGGTGTAGTGCAGCAAGGAGCTGGCGCAAAACTCCACTAAATTTTCACGGAAGATCATTGCAATGCACTGCCTAGAAAGAACCTTCGATATCCAGCCCTTGGCGCAGGCGGATATGACCGTCCACATCAACGGCCAAGCGGTCACCGCTGCAATCGGCGAAACCGTCCTCAGCGTCATTCAATCCCTCGGCGTACGCCAAATCGCGCGTAACGATCATGACCAGATCAGCGGCGCTTACTGCGGCATGGGCGTGTGCCAGTGCTGCCTGGTGAAAATCAATGGCCGACACAAGCGCCGCGCCTGCCAGACCGTGGTGCGCGACGGCATGCAGATCGAAACCCAGGTCAACCGCATCACTGCGCAGGAGGTCGTATGAACCTGCAACCGGTGATCGTCGGCGGTGGTCCGGCGGGAATGGCGGCGGCCATCGAACTGGCTCGTCATGGTGTGCGCTGCACCTTGCTTGAAGAGGCCTCGCGCCTCGGCGGCGTGGTCTATCGCGGGCCGCTGCGGGACGGTGTGCAACTGGATTACCTGGGGCCGCGCTACTCCGAAGCACTGGGCAAACTGCACGGTGAATTTCAGGAACAGTCCGGGCTGATCGACGTGCGCCTCAACCATCGTGTGGTCGGCGCCGAAGGCAGCCGCGCCTTGGTGGTGCTGGACGCCGACGAGCAACTGCACGAGATCGCGTATCCGCAGCTGCTGCTGGCGGCCGGTTGCCACGAACGCAGCGTGCCGTTTCCCGGCTGGACCTTGCCTGGGGTGATCATGCTCGGCGGTCTGCAACTGCAAATCAAAAGTGGTGTGGTCAAGCCGCAAGGGCCGGTGATCATCGCCGGCACCGGGCCGTTGCTGCCACTGGTGGCGACGCAGTTGCATGCTTCCGGCGTCAGTGTCGCCGGCGTGTATGAGGCCTGCGCATTCGGCAAGATTGCCCGCGAGAGCCTGGCATTGCTGAACAAACCGCAGCTGTTCCTCGATGGCTTGAGCATGCTGGCGTACCTGAAACTGCACGGCATCCCGATGAACTACGGCTGGGGCGTAGTCGAAGCGCATGGAGAAGGCGAGCTGAAAAGCGTCAGCGTCGCGCCGTACTCGGCGACGTGGGAGCCTGATCTGAGCCGGGTCGAGCGCTTCGAAGCGAAGACGCTGGCGGTCGGTTACGGCTTTATTCCGCGTACCCAGCTCAGCCAGCAAATGGGCCTCGATCACGGCTTCAGCGATGACGGATATCTGCGCGCCAATTCGAATGTCTGGCAGCAAAGCAATGAACCTCACGTGCATTTGGCCGGCGACATGGGCGGGATTCGCGGCGGTGAAGCGGCGATGCTGGCGGGCAAGATCGCGGCGACTTCGATCCTCCTGCAACGCGGTGTCCTCGAAGAAGAACTGGCCGGCGTGCGCCGCGACCGCTACCTGAGCAAACTCCGTGCGATCGTGCGGTTCCGCGCCGCCGTCGATCGCTACACCGAACGTGGCGTCGGCCAGACCGCTTTGCCGGCCGCCGACACGGTAATCTGCCGTTGCGAGCACGCCACCCGTGCCGACATCGATCTGGCGCTGGAGCAGGGCGTGCAAGACATCGCCAGCCTGAAAATGCGCACCCGCGTAAGCATGGGCGATTGCCAGGGGCGCATGTGCGTCGGCTATTGCAGCGACCGCTTGCGTCAGGCCACTGGGCGCAAGGATGTCGGTTGGCTGCGTCCGCGTTTCCCGATTGATCCGATTCCTTTTTCCGCGTTCCAGTCCATCGGCACGGAGGCCGCTGCCCATGAGTAAGTTCTATGACGTGGTCATCGCCGGTGGTGGCGTGATCGGGGCGTCCTGCGCCTATCAATTATCCAAGCGCAAAAACCTCAAGGTCGCGCTGATCGATGCCAAACGCCCGGGCAACGCGACCCGTGCTTCTGCCGGTGGTTTATGGGCGATCGGTGAGTCGGTCGGGCTTGGTTGCGGGGTGATTTTCTTCCGCATGATGTCGGCCAATCGCAAGCGCGAAACCCAGGGCGCAGCGGTGGCGGTCGATTCGAGCACGCCGCACATTCTGCCGGAGTCGTTCTTCGATTTTGCCTTGCAGTCCAACGCGCTGTACCCGGCGTTGCACCGCGAGTTGAAAGAACAGCACGGCATGGATTTCAAGTTTGAAAAGACTGGGTTGAAGTTCGTTATTTATGACGACGAGGACCGGCTCTACGCCGAGCACATCGTCAGCTGCATTCCGCACCTGGCCGATCAGGTGCGCTGGCTCGATCAGGCGGCGCTGCGCGAGGCCGAACCGAGCGTCAGCCATGAAGCGCGCGGGGCGCTGGAGTTTCTCTGCGACCATCAGGTCAGCCCGTTCCGCCTCGCCGATGCCTATGCCGAAGGTGCCCGGCAAAATGGCGTCGACTTCTACGTCAACACCAACGTCACCGGCGTGCTGCATCACGGCTCGCGCGTGACCGGCGTGCAGACAGCCGAGGAGGGCGTGTTCCACTGCAAGACCCTGATCAACGCGGCGGGCGCCTGGGCGGCGGATCTGAGTGAATGGGCCAGCGGCATTCGTATCCCGGTGAAACCGGTGAAGGGCCAGATCCTGCTGACCGAACGCATGCCGAAAATCCTCAACGGCTGCCTGACCACCAGCGATTGTTACGTCGCGCAAAAGGACAATGGCGAGATCCTGATCGGCAGCACCACCGAAGACAAAGGCTTCGACGTGACCACCACCTACCCGGAAATCGCCGGACTGGTGCAGGGTGCGGTGCGCTGTCTGCCGGAGCTGAAGGACGTCAACCTCAAACGCACCTGGGCGGGATTACGTCCGGGTTCGCCGGATGAGCTGCCGATCCTCGGACCGATGCGTGGCGTGGAGGGTTATTTGAATGCCTGCGGACATTTCCGCACCGGTATTCTGACCTCGGCGATCACGGGCGTGCTGCTCGACAAACTGGTCAACGACGAGCCGCTACCGCTGGACATCACGCCGTTCCTGGCGGACCGCTTTGAAGCGGCCCCGGTCCGACCAGCGCCCGAGCTCGAGCTGGCCTGACCCAATCCCCCGTAGGAGCTGCCGAAGGCTGCGATCTTTTGATCTGGTTTTTAAGATCAAGATCAAAAGATCGCAGCCTTCGGCAGCTCCTACAGGGTTCCGGGTCGTGTACAGAATATGGGTACGACTCGACCACTGTGGGAGCGGGCTTGCTCGCGAAGGCGCCAGTCCGGCCAACCTCATATTTGGATCTGTGCAAAGACGTCAGGTGTTGCGGGATTCTTCTTCGAGTTGATCCGACTCAAACAACCGCGCCAGTTCTGCCCGGGCTTCCTGGGCGGTTTGCAGGACTTTCGCCGCGTCGTCGTAGACCGCGTGTTGCGCCTCCAGCACCTGTTCGTCGTGATGCTTGAAGCGCTTGATCCGCGCATCGGCCTGAGCTTGCGTCAGACCGAGGCCGACCAGCGTGCGCCGGCTCATCTCCAGACTTGAGTAATAAGTCTCGCGAATCGCTTCCGCGCCGACATCGACCAAGCGGTGCACGTGCTGACGGTTACGTGCCCGGGCGATGATCTTCATGTGCGGATAGAGCTTGCGCACCACCTCGGCCGTCTTGATGTTGGTCTCCGGATCGTCCGTGGCAATCACGAAATACTCCGCCTCGCCGGCCTTGGCCGCATTGAGGATCTCCGGGCGCATCGGGTCGCCGTAGAACACCGGCACACCGCCAAAACTGCGTGACAGTTCGATGGTCTCCACCGAGGTGTCCAGCGCGACGAACTTGATGTTCTGCGCCCGCAGGATACGCGCGACGATCTGCCCCATCCGGCCCATGCCGGCAATCACCACGCGTGGCGTTTGCGTATCGATCTGGCGGAATTTTTCCGGCACTTCCACCGGTTGCACTTTCGGGCTGACCAGCCGCGCGCAGATCAACTGCAGCAGCGGCGTTACCGCCATCGACAGGGTAATCGTCAGCACCAAGAGGTCGTACAAACGTGGTTCGAACAGACCCTGATCGCGACCGATCTTGAACACCACAAAGGCAAATTCACCACCCGCCGCTAGAACGATGCCGAGGCGGATCGCACTGATCTTGTTCAACCCACCAGCCAGACGCCCGACCACAAACAGCAGCGGCAACTTCAGACCGATCAACAGCAGCGTCAGGCCCAACACCGTAATCGGCGCGCTGAGCAGCAGGCCGAGATTGGCACCCATGCCGACACTGATGAAAAACAGCCCGAGCAGCAGGCCCTTGAACGGCTCGATCTGCGCTTCCAGCTCATGGCGATATTCCGAGTCCGCCAGCAGCAGTCCGGCGAGAAACGCCCCGAGCGCCATCGACACACCAACCAGATCCATCAACCATGCCGTACCGATCACCACCAGCAACGCGGTGGCCGTGGACACCTCCGGCAGACCGGTTTTTGCCACCACGCGAAACACCGGACGCAACAGATAACGCCCGCCGACCACCACCACGGCAATACCGCCGAGCACCTGCAAGCCGTGATTCAGACTTTGCGCATTGCTGCTTTCATGGGCGCCGCCCGCCAGCATCGGCACCAGCGCGATCAGCGGGATCGCAGCGATGTCCTGGAACAGCAGAATGGCGAACGCCAGCCGCCCGTGGGGGCTGGTCAGTTCCTTGCGCTCGGCAAGGCTTTGCAGGCCGAACGCGGTAGACGACAGCGCCAGGCCGAGACCCAGCACAATCGCACTGTTCAACGGTTGGCCGAACACCGACAGCGCCAGCACGCCGATCACCGAAGCGGTCAGCAACACCTGCGCCAGCCCGACGCCGAACACCGATTTGCGCATCACCCACAACCGTCGCGGCGACAACTCAAGGCCGATGATAAACAGCAACAACACCACGCCCAGCTCGGAGATATGCGCAACGCTTTGCGGATTACCGATCAGGCCCAACACCGACGGGCCGATGATCACCCCGGCAAACAGATAACCGAGCACCGCGCCCAGTTGCAGACGTTTGGCCAAAGGCACGGTGAGCACGGCCGCGAACAGAAACACGACAGCGGCTTGCAACAGATTGCCTTCATGGGGCATGGAATGACTCCTGACAACGGTACGGCGGGGGGTGACAAGGATAAGGGCTGAATCGATTCCAGATCCACCGAAGATCTCCTTGTAGGAGCTGACGAGTGCAACGAGGCTGCGATCTTTTGATCTTGTTTTTGATTGCAAAGAATCAAGATCAAAAGATCGCAGCCTGCGGCAGCTCCTACAGGGGATTTTCATCGTTTCTGTGATAATTGGCATCAATTGGTTACATTCATAACCTCTGCGTATCAATCTCTAGAGTCCGCCATGGCCATCAACTTCGACCTCAACGACCTGCAAGCCTTTCGCGCCGTGGTCGAGCAGGGCAGTTTTCGCAAGGCCGCTGACACCGTGCGCCTGTCGCAACCGGCCTTGAGCCGACGCATCGAAAAACTCGAAGACGCCCTCGGCGTGAAGCTGTTCGAGCGCACCACGCGCAAGGTCAGCCTGACGCAGGCCGGGCGCGCCTTCATGCCGAGTGTCGAGCGTTTGCTGGATGATCTGGACGTGGCGTTGCTGGGCATCAGCGAGGTGGCCTCGACGCGTCTGGGCCATGTCACCGTGGCTTGCGTGCCGTCTGCGGCGTACTACTTCATGCCGCGCGTGGTCGCCCGCTATCACCAGCAATTCCCGCGCATCAAAGTCAAAGTCCTCGATTCCAGCGCCCACGATGTGCTCAGTGCGGTGGTCAATGGCGAGGCGGATTTCGGTTTGAGTTTTCTTGGCACGCAGGATGCCAAAGTCGACTTCGAAGCGCTTGTGCAGGAGTGCTACGTGGTCGCCTGCCGACGCGATCACCCGTTGGCCGGACGCAGCAGCGTGACGTGGGACGAGTTCTATCAGCAGGATTACATCTCGCTGGACAAGACTTCGGGCAATCGCTTCTTGCTCGATCAGGCCTTGAGCAGTGTGGTGCCGCAGCGTCAGAGCATCTGCGAAACCAAACATGTGACAACGATGATTGGTCTGGTCGAGGCTGGATTAGGCGTTGCGGCGGTGCCATTGATGGCGATGCCGGGGCCGGATCATCCGATCCTGACGCGGATACCGCTGACCGATCCGCAAGTGATGCGCAGTGTCGGCATCATCAAGCGCCGGGATCGCACGTTGACCCCGGCGGCATTGGAGCTGGAGCGGCTGGTGGTGGAAATGAAAGTCCAGCCGCCCACCATCAACGCTTGACCGAATCCAGCCCGGTGGCCTGCACATCCGCTTGTGCGGCAGGCGCGGCGAGGTAGGCGAGCAGGGCTTTCGCCTCTTGCGGATGTTGCGCACCGACGGGGATGCCGGCAGCAAAACGCGTCACCGACTGCACCGATTCCGGAATCTTCGCGACAAAACTCACCCCAGGCACCGGCAGCAATTCACTGACCTGCTGGAAGCCCAGTTGATAGTCGCCGGTGGCAACCACCGAGCCCACCGGGATTTTCGCGATCATCTTCGTCTTCGGTTTCAGCTGATCTTCGATGCCGAGTTTCTTGAACAACTGCTCTTCGATGTACACGCCGCTGGCGCTGTCGGAGTAGGCCACCGACTGTGCGTCGAGCAGGGTTTGCTTCAGGCCATCGACGCTGCTGATGTCCGGTTTCGGCGCGCCTTCACGCACCACCAGACCGATCCGTGAATCCGCCAGTTCGACGCGAGACGCCGGGTCGACCTTGCCTTGCTTGATCAGGTCATCGAGGGCGTAACCGACCATGATCACCACGTCGGCGTGCTCACCGCGCGCGAGACGATTGGGGATTGCCTCCGGTGCCTTGCCCATCGACGGGCCGAGTTGGGTGTCGAGGGTATTGCCGGTGGCGGCGGCGAATTTCGGGCCGAGAATTTTATAGGCGGCAGTGAAGCCGCCCGACGTCATCACGTTCAGTTGTTCTGCGTGTGCCAGAGCGCTGAAAGCGAAGAGGGCGATGGCAGTGAAGCTGAAAAGTTTTTTCATGGTCATCGCTCCTTATGCCGCCACTGGTTGCAGTCGACCGCCCGCGCGGCGATAGAGGTACAGCGTCGCGCACAACGCGCACAACGCGCCGATGCTCATCCAGTAACCTGGCGCGGCTTTGTCGCCGGTGTACTGAATCAGGAAGGTCGACATCGCCGGGGTGAACCCGCCGAAAATCGCCGTCGCCAGGCTGTAGGCGAGGGAGAAACCGGCGACGCGCACTTCGACCGGCATGATCTCGGTCAACGCCGGAATCATTGCGCCGTTGTACATGCCATAGATGAACGACAGCCACAGCAGCGACAGCAACATGTGGCTGAAACTCGGTGCCTGCACCAGGTACGACAGCGCCGGATAGGTGGTGGCCAGCGCCAGCAACGACATCGCAATCAGCACCGGACGACGACCGATACGATCCGACAACATGCCGCCAATCGGCAGCCAGAAGAAGTTCGACACGCCGACCAGCAGCGTCACCAGCAACGCATCGGAGGTGCTCAGGTGCAGCACGGTTTTGCCGAAGGTCGGTGCGTACACGGTGATCAGGTAAAACGCAGTGGTGGTCAGGGCGACCATCAGCATTCCGCCGAGCACCACGACCCAATTCTGGCCGAGGGTGCGGAACACTTCGCCCATGCTCGGACGGTGTTTGCGCGCAGCGAACTCTTCGGTTTCCGCCAGGTTACGGCGCAGCAGAAAGATGAACGGCACGATCATGCAGCCGACGAAAAACGGAATCCGCCAGCCCCACGCGGCAATCACCTCCGGCGCCATCCACGCGTTCAGGGCAAAGCCCAGCGCCGCCGCTACGATGATCGCCACTTGTTGACTGGCCGACTGCCAAGCGGTGAAGAAACCTTTGCGGCCCGGCGTGGCGATCTCGGACAAATACACCGAAACCCCGCCCAGTTCCGCACCGGCGGAGAAGCCTTGCAACAAGCGCCCGAGCAACACCAGCGCCGGTGCGAACAGACCGATACTTTCGTATCCGGGCACCAGCACAATCAATATCGTGCCGCTGGCCATGATCGACAACGTGACGATCAAACCCTTGCGGCGACCGACGTCATCGATGTACGCACCGAGCACGATGGCCCCCAGCGGGCGCATCAAAAAGCCTGCGCCGAACACTGCAAACGTCATCATCAGAGAGGCGAATTCACTGCTCGCCGGAAAGAACACCGACGCGATCTGCGTGGCATAGAAGCCGAACAGAAAGAAGTCGAACTGTTCGAGGAAATTGCCCGAGGTCACCCGGAAAATGGCGCCGGCCCGCGAGCCGCCGTGTGGGATTGAGGCTGTCATAGCAAAGGACTCCACCGCTTTTATGACGTGCGCCACGGAGAGTCAGCGCACGGATGTTATTGAGGCGGATGGTGGCCTAGGTGTAACAGGATGTTAATTGCATTATTGGCATGGATTGATGTGCAAAGCCGATCAATGTTCAAATCCCAACCAACTCACTAACCCTGTGGGAGCGAGCCTGCTCGCGAAAGCGGTGAATCAGGCGATGAAATGTCGATTGTGCTGGCCCATTCGCGAGCAGGCTCGCTCCCACAGGTTTTCGGGGTGCCTGCAACCTTCGCTAACACCCTGGCCCCTTGTGGGAGCTGGCTTGCCAGCGATGGCGGCCCGACTGGCGACTACAATCCCCGAGCCCTCCCAGGCAAAAAACACGGAATGATTGCCGAACTGTGCAGTCGGAGTTCAGGTATCACACATCAATGGAGGTTCACCGATGAACAGCAAAACCCTAATCGCCAGCCTGGCCCTCGTTGCCGGCATCGCTGGGATCAGCCCACTCGTTCAAGCGGCGCAAACCTCAAGCGAACCCTCCGTTCAATCGCCCGTCAGTGAACGCGAGTTGAAGGTCAACGACCGCGCCCCGGATATTTACCAACGCAGTGAAAAAGCGATCGACTGGAAAACCAAAGGCCTGAAGCAACCGGTCGATCAGGCGCAGTGGGTGCAGATCAATGACCAGTACGTCATGGTGATGATCACCAACGGGACCATTGTCGAGATGAAGCCGGTTCCGCGTTGAGTCTCCAGCAATAATTGGCCATGGAAGGCTGATTGCAATCGAGCGCCGTTCAGGTAAAACCCTTGAGGCCTTTCGAGTGACTGGAAGTCAGGAGCAATTGGTTGGACAAGAAACCTCTTTACCGCAAAGTAAACACGACCGCCCATAACGTCTGGCGTAACAATCCGGGTGGGCACTATCGATATGAGCGCAACACCAAGGCTGAAATCAACAGCCAGGCGTTGCGCGGTTCGATGCATGGCATCAAACATCACGGTTACGACTACACGCCGCTATTTCGTTTCCTGCTATCGCGAGTTGGCGGTAACTGGGATGAGATCTACAGCGAGGCCATTTCTCGACTGGATCGGCCAGATCCGGTGTACTGGCTGGTCGCGCAACATGAACATGAACGCCGGGATATCGTGGGAGTGGGGGAGTCTAGTTGTTTCAGCGGCTTATACATTGATGAACAAAAACGCCTGCAAATCGTTAATCCCACACTGAAAGCCGAGGACATGACGCCGACTTGTACCTGCTGTACGCATACCTTCAACGGTGTTGTGATCGGCGAACCTAAAGCCTGATTTCACTCCACGCGGCTATGGCTCATGGTCTGCCCACCACCCAACCGATACTGATTATTGCCACTGCGCTTGGCCTCATACATCGCCAGATCGGCAATGTGCAGTAATCGGTCCATCGCGGTCGCATGATCCGGAAACACTGCAACCCCAAGACTGGTGCCAATGTGGCGCTGGTCATTGCCGATGCTGATCGGTGGCGATAGCTCGATGAAAATCTTCTGGCAGATGCGCCGGGCTTCGTCCTGCAGATTGAGGCCAGGTGCCAGGCCTTGCAGGATGACCACGAATTCGTCGCCGCCGATTCGGGCAACGGTGTCGGTGCTGCGCAGGATGCGTTTCAGTCGCGACGCCATGGTGATCAGCACCCGGTCGCCGGCGGCGTGGCCATAATGATCGTTGATGGTTTTGAAACTGTTGAGATCAACGAACACCAGCGCAACCCGCGTGCTGCTTTGGCGCGCTTGATCCAGAGCCTCCGACAGCCGTTCTTCCAGCACCAGACGATTCGGCAACCCGGTCAGCGGGTCGAAATGGGCGAGGTGCTTGAGGTAGCTGGCCGAGGCTTTTTCTTCGGTGATGTCGCGCACCACCCCCATCATTTTGATCACCGCGTCGTGATCGTTACGCACCACGTTGCCGGTCTCGCGCAGCCAGCGGATCGTGCCGTCAGGCCAGACCACGCGATATTCCTCGTCGTGGTTTTCGCCGGTTTCCAGACAACGCAGTTCACCATCGCGCACCCTGACGCGATCGTCCGGGTGCACGCAGGAGCAGAAGAGTGCATAGGACGGCGTGATTTCCCCGATTTTGAACCCGAACATGCCGTAGATTGCGTCCGACCAGTACAGCCGATCCGTGTCGACTTCCCAGTCCCAGGTGCCGATGCGGGCGAAATACTGGCTGCGCTTGAAGCGCTCGGCGTCGCCGTCCTGATGGATGTTCCGGCCTTCAGCGGAGCGATTCAACAGGTCGCGGTATTCGGCGAGCTGGCGGCGCAAACCGCGTTCGCGCCAGATCAGCCAAGCAATCACGGCCAGCATGGTCATGCCAATGGCAAGGACGATCCAGAGCTGAATCATTCGGGCGCTGCCAGCATGGCGAATCGATCCGTGAAGTAATGGCGGTTGGCTATCTTAATTCTTCATCACTCGATTCGGATACAGCGTTGATCTACGCGTGCGGGTTGCCAATAACCGCCATTTCTGGGAAAACGGCGGCCTGCTGAACAATAGAGTGATTGTTATGAATGATGAATTGCAGGTAATCGATCTCCAGGTAGGCGAGGGCAAAGCCGCCGTAAAAGGCGCGCTGATCACCACGCAATACACTGGCTGGCTGGAAGACGGTAGCGAGTTCGATTCTTCCTACAGCCGTGGCAAACCTTTTCAGTGCGTGATTGGCACCGGCCGGGTCATCAAGGGGTGGGATCAGGGGCTGAAGGGCATGCAGGTGGGCGGCAAACGTAAATTGCTGGTGCCGGCGCATCTTGGCTATGGCGAGCGGACGATGGGCAAGATTCCGCCGAATTCGAATCTGGTGTTCGAGATTGAGTTGCTGGAAGTTTTGACGCGGGATGATTGATCACCAGAGTATCGTTCGGGAGTCGGATAAATGGATGTTGATCAGATTATTTACAAGGCAGTCGCGTGGCTGAGTCTTGAGCATGAAGGGCGGCGAGGGCCGATTCACAACATAGAAATCCTGTTGATGGGCGCCGGCTGTATTTTCGCAATGTTCGTATCGAAAAGTGCCCTGGCAAAACGCAAAGCCTTCACGGCCAGCACTGCGCAAGTTTTAAAAACGGCAGTCCTGACGGCGATGTCCTTTACCGAGAAAAATGGACAGCGGGTCAAAGTTTCAGGCGTTTTGCTTGAGGAAGGTGGCGCTTACATCGTCAAGGTGTCGCACGACGATGAAGAGGGTAAAACCCAATCCAGTGATTTACTCCCTACGCTGGAGGACGTCGAAGCTTATCTCAGGGCCCACACTCCGTTCATCCTGGCGGATTTTCGGCGGTGAATGCGCCGATATCGTCAAGTGTGTCCTCGATAGACCCGACCAGAGAGGGGAATTTCCCCTTGGTTATTTCGAGCGCTGGCAGAACCTCGTCGGTATCCAATTCGCCATGTCGGCGAGCGATGTGGCCAAGAGCGGTAATGGCAGAGGCAACGATTGCTTCGGTTTCGTTGAACAGGTGTTTCAGGCAGAGGTCCTGAGCCCAGACTCTGTCCACTTCATTCAGGCCGATAGAAGTCAGCGCAGCAACCACGTTTGCGGTTGCGCCGTTGGCCAGAAGTCTTAGAACCTCGTCTTGGCTTAATGATGGGTCTTGATAAATGAGGCTCATTGGCGAAGTTACCCCCTGATGCCGATAAAAAGATCGAGTTCCGATGGTAACTGTTGGTTAATCGCCAAGCCGATTTTTAGAACTTGGTCGGGAGTCAGCAAGTACTCGCCCTCAGGACTTTTACCAAGGTTTTTCCAGCCCATGGCAGCCAGGACTGCGGATTCAAATTCCAGCCCAACTGTCAGTTCGTATTTTAAGGCGTCGTCTTCGTCGTCACCTTTTAAGAAACCGCTAATCCATAAAAACATCTGAAGCCTCCTGTTTAAGAACGCTTTCGCGAGCAGGCTCGCTCCCACATTGGCATGGCGGTGTACTCAAATGCTGTGAGCCACCGCGAAGCTGTGTGAGCGCGCCTGCTCGCGAAGAACGATCACGCGGTCAATCAGGCTGCATGCGCCATCTCGGCCAGTGTGTCGGCCACGGTCCTTTGCAGTGAGGGGAGTCGTCGAGTCACGCGGCGCAGTGCGGGTAGCACAGCGTCGACTTCCAGTTCATCGAGTTGGCCGGAGGCGTTGACGGCGCAGGCGACGATGGTTTCTTGCTCACTTTCGCACAGCACCAGGCAGGCGTTTTGCGCCCAGCGTCCGTCTCGTTCGTTGAAGCCTATGGCCATCAATACCGCGACAACCTGTGCATCTGTTTTGTTGGCCATGGTCATTGCCTCAGGTCCGGCTCCAGGTTGTCGAGCGCGCGGTTGACCGCGAGTTCGCCAAGCATGACCACTTGCTGAATGCCCAGCAGGGTGTTGCGGTAAGGCGTTTCGAGCATGGCGGCGAAGTCGCTGAGCATGATGCTGGCCGAGGCCATGGATTCGCAGGCGTGGGCCAGCAGGGATTCGGTGTCCATGTCCGGGGCGACGAGGAACATGGTGCTGGGTGTTCGCTGGGGCGGGGCGTGAGGTTTGAGGTAGTGATCGAGGGCGCGTTCGGCGGCGTCGTTGAGTTTTGTCGGGTCGAGCGTGGAGTAGGGGGATGTTGGATCTGATTCGGGTATGGCATCCGCTTCTGGCGGATTTGGCGTTACTTTTAACATTTCGGAGGTTTCCAAAGTGATGCTGACACCACCTCGCGACTAAACCAGAAGGTGGCAGCTATGCACAGGTTAGTCGACCGGAAACCCACCCAAACCGGCGCACCCGAAGGCGCCCTGCGCACAGCTACCATTGAGTGAGGTATCGAAATACCTACTGTCTGGAACGTCGTGCAGTTTGAATGGATTACCGAGCGACTAAACCCGATCACTGAACATTCAGTGACGCGAACCAAGCTACCGGCAGCCCCCAAGCCGCACAAGCCGGCGGATTCTGGCGTAGTTGTAGGCAAAGGCGCAAGGCGCTGTAGCCTCCCCGATGATGCCGAAATGATGCTGCGTTTTTCAGCCCGCCATCGCCAGCAGGCTGGCTCCCACAGGGGATTTGTGTCGGGCACAAAATCTGGCAATAGCACGGATCAATGTGGGAACGGGCTTGCTCGCGAAGAGGCCGGCACATCCAGCATCTATGCAGTCAGGTACACCGCCTTCGCGGGCAAGCCCGCTCCCACAGGGTGATTTGTGTCGGGCATAAAACCTGACAACACGGCCAACCCAATGTAGGAGTGAGCCTGCTCGCGATGAGGTTGGCACATGCAATATCGACCTGCACGTCTGGCAGGTCGGCCCGCAAGCGCGGGCGGCGATCGTCAGCGTGGTGGTGGCGGCGGGCGTAACGGCAGAGGCGATTCGTGAGCGGTTGGCGCCAGTGCATGAGCTGGCGCATCTGACCATCGAGCTGCGTAGCGCCTAAGGTGTGGCCTCGGTGAACACTGGCATGCGCCCGTTGAGAGAAGGGCGGTAATGCCAGTGCAACCGGTCCAGATCGACGCCGTGAGCGAGGATCTCGCTGACCGTGGCGCTGGCGATGCTCATCGCCAGCAACTGCCCCGGGCATTGATGCCGACCACCGCCAAAACTGAAACTGCGCCGATTCGGGCGCTCGAGTAAAAACGCGTCAGGCCGTTCGTTGAGCGCCGGATCGCGATTGGCTGAGGCGAGTAACAACAGAATGACCTCTCCGGCCTCGACACGCACACCGTCAATCTCGCACGCGGCGGCGACAAATCGCCGAGTATTCTGCACCGATGGATCGAAGCGTTGCACTTCGGCCAACAGCGCCGGCATCGACGCAGTGCGCAACTCAGGCTGACGGCGCAACGTCAGCAACGCATTGCCAATCAAACCGCCGCTGGCCTCGTAAGTCTGTGAACAGAGGCCGATCAGATTGGCGATCAACCGCTGTTCATCACCTTCGAATCGCCGCCGAATACGCCTCAGCATTTCGCTGTCCGACTCGGCCAGCAACTCGATGAAATATCCGCGCAACTGCTCAGCCGCCGCGTGTGCCGCTGCCAATTGCAGGTCATTGCTCAAGGGGGACAGGCACGCGACGAAATCAGCGGTCAGTTCACTGATCGCCCGACCCTGCGCGGGGGTAAACCCAAGCAGTGCGGCGACCACGCACACCGGGCCGCGAAACATCGCTTTGTGCAAACCTCCGGCGTCTACCGTGATCAGTCGCGCGGCCACCAATGCGTTCACCGCAGCAACATCGATCAGCGCCAGTTCCGGCTCGATCGCCGAGCGCGGGCAACGCTGATGTTCGCCTTCATTCATCCGCATCAATTGCCCGAACACCTCGCCAGCCAAGCCTGAAGCAATCGCTTTGGGCACTGGTTCCTGCAGCGGGCGCACCCGACAATCGACGTGAGCCAACACCGCACACACCGCGCGCGCACTGCTGGCGACCCACAGTTTCAACTCGTGATGGAAGGTCAATCCGCCCTGAGCCCGCAGTTCGGCGTAATAAGGGTAGGGATCGGCAGCAGTCGCAGCGTTGATCGGGTCCATGGTTCGCAGCCTTGTCGTCGTGAAAGTGATGCGAGTATCTTCAGTCCACAGCGACGATGATTCGTCGGGGAGCGAAATATGTACGCAGAACATCAAGACATCGGCGTCTCGCAAGTGGCGGCGGCCATCGCGGAGCCGGCGCGAACCAAAATGCTCTGCTCGCTGATGGACGGCCATGCGCGCACCAGCACCGAATTGGCGGCCATTGCCGAGGTCAGCGCCTCCACCGCCAGCGCTCATTTGGCCAAACTCAAGGATCTGGCGCTGGTGCGCCTGCACGTGCAGGGCCGCCATCGTTATTACAGCCTGGCCGACAAGCGCGTGGCGCAGGCGCTGGAAGCATTGATGGTGATTGGGCAGAACACCGCGCCGACGTTCAAGCCGCACACGCCGGATCGCCTCCAATTCGCCCGCACCTGTTACGACCACATGGCCGGGACGCTGGCGGTGTTGCTGCATGATCGTTTGCTTGACGCGGGGTGGTTGCTGGAGACCGACGAGCAGGTGTATCGCTTGAGTGACAGTGGCGCGGCGTTGTTCGAAGCATTGGGTATTGAGGTGGAGGATTTGAGCACGATGCGGCGCAAATTTGCCTGCCCGTGCCTGGACTGGAGCATGCGTCGGCCGCATCTCGGCGGGTCGCTGGGGGCGGCATTGTTGCAAGCGGCGTTGAAGCGTAAATGGGTGACGCAGGATCTGGACAGTCGGGCGCTGGCGTTGACGGTGGTGGGGCGCAAGGAAATCGCTGTGCGGTTTGGGGTTGAGTTGGCGATTGATAAAAGCCAGATCAAAAGATCGCAGCGTTCCGCAGCTCCTACAGGGAGTTTGATCACCGGATAAATCCCGACTTTACCGAATCCATGTAGGAGCTGCGGAACGCTGCGATCTTTTGATCTTGAGCTTCCGCCCGACGAGGTGCGCATCTGCCACCTTGTAACCCCGCATCCGACTCTATACTGTATATCCAAACAGTAAAGAGCCCGCGCCATGCAAATCATCGACAAGCTCAGCATCCTCGCCGACGCCGCCAAGTACGACGCCTCCTGCGCAAGCAGCGGCGCGCCCAAGCGCAGCTCCGAGGGCAAGAGTGGCTTGGGCTCGACTGATGGCATGGGCATCTGCCACAGCTACACGCCGGACGGGCGTTGCGTGTCGTTGTTGAAAGTCCTGCTGACCAATTTCTGCCTTTACGATTGCCAGTACTGCGTTAATCGCCGCTCCAGCGACGTCCCCCGCGCGCGCTTCACCCCCGAAGAAGTGGTGGCGCTGACCCTGGATTTCTACCGGCGCAACTGCGTCAGCGGGCTGTTCCTCAGCTCCGGGATCATCCGTTCGGCGGACTACACCATGGAGCAACTGGTGCGGGTGGCGAAGCTGTTGCGTGAAGTGCATGAATTTCGCGGCTACATCCACCTCAAGACCATTCCCGACGCGGATCCGGCGCTGATCGAGGAAGCGGGGCGTTATGCTGATCGCCTGAGCGTGAACATCGAACTGCCCACCGATGCCAGCCTGCAAACCCTGGCGCCGGAGAAAGATATTGGCTCGATCAAGCAGGCGATGAACACCATCTACACCGGTGTGCAAACGGTGCTTAACGAACCCCGTTCGGCGAAGTTCGCGCCCGCCGGGCAGAGTACGCAAATGATCGTCGGCGCCGATGACACCGACGACAGCACAATCTTGCAAAGCGCTCAGTCGCTGTACGGCAACTACCGCTTGCGCCGCGTTTACTATTCCGCGTTCAGCCCGATCCCCGACAGCCCGAAAAGCGTGCCGCTGGCCGCGCCGCCGCTGATGCGCGAACACCGTTTGTACCAGGCCGATTTTCTCCTGCGCAGCTACGGGTACCGCGCCGACGAGCTGCTCAAGGGGCCGGGCAATCTGGCCTTGGACATCGACCCGAAACTGGCGTGGGCGTTGCAGAATCGCGAGGTGTTTCCACTGGATTTGAACCGCGCCGAAGCGTCGCTGATCGCGCGTATCCCGGGCATCGGCCTGCGCACCACCGAGCGGCTGGTCGAACTGCGCCGCCAACGAAAGATCCGCTATGAAGATGTCGCGCGCATGCGCTGCGTACTGGCCAAGGCCAAACCGTTCATCATCACCAGCGACTACCACCCGCAGCAGGCCGAAGTCACCAGCCATTTGCTTTATCAGCAATTGCGCGACCGGCCGATGCCGCAGCAGATGGGACTGTGGGGATGATCAATCTCGATTGCGACGACCTGTTCGGCACCTGGCGCCAACAAGCGCGCTGGCTACTCAGCCATGAAGTCGATCCAAGCCTGGTGAGTTGGGCATCGGAAGGCGTGGGCGATCTGTTTGCCAATGATGATGATCCGGTGCCGGAAGGGCAGGGGCCGTTTATGGCGAAGATTCCGCGCGTGTTGCTCGATACATTGGAGCAAGCGGCGCAATATCGAGGCGATCAACGCTGGAGTCTGCTTTACGAAGTGTTGTGGCGCGTCAGCCACGGCGATCGCACGGCAATGATGGCCGGTGACAAACTGGGCAGCGAGTTGCAGCGGCGGATCAAACAAGTCAACCGTGAAGCGCATCACCTGCATGCCTTTGTGCGTTTCATCGAGCGCCCGTCATCCAGTGCCGGCCCGCAATATGTCGCGTGGCACGAACCGGCCCACGACATCCTGCGCAGCGCCAGCGAGCATTTCGTCGGGCGCATGGGCCAGCATCGCTGGCTGATCGCCACGCCGCGTGACGGGGTTTATTACGATGGCGAACAACTGATCCATCAGCGCCAATGCCCGCTGGAATGGCAACAGTTGGCGCAGAACGTCGACGATCCGCATGGCGAACTGTGGCTGACCTATTACAGCCACATCTTCAACCCGGCGCGGTTGAACGAGAAGGTGATGCAAGGGCATTTGCCGGTGCGGTACTGGAAGAATCTGCCGGAGGGGGAGTTGATTCCGGGGTTGATTACGCAGGCGCGGATGGGCAAGCAGCAGAATGGGCAGGCGAGTGGGATAGCTGAACGACTTGGTAAACGGATAACGCTGAAAAGCCCCTCACCCTAACCCTCTCCCGGAGGGAGAGGGGACTGACCGGGGCGTTCTCGCGTATTACATCGACCTGAACTATCGAGCCGAACTCACATCTCGAATACCACAAAGATCGGCCCCCTTTCCCCCTCGCCCCCCTGGGGGAGAGGGCTGGGGTGAGGGGGAAAAAATCTCAAGCCCTACCCACCAAACGCAAAAAAAGCCCCCCACCAATCACTCGGTGGAGGGCTTTTCTACATCAGCAGCCGTCAGTTCAAACCTTGACGATCCAGCCCGCTGGCGCTTCGATGTCGCCGGTCTGCACGCCCGTCAGCTCTTTGTAGAGCTTCTGGGTTACAGGACCCACTTCGGTCTCGCTATGGAACACATGCAGATGATCGTTGTAGCTGATGCCACCGATCGGCGTGATCACCGCCGCGGTACCGCAAGCGCCGGCTTCCTTGAAGTCCGACAGCTTGTCGATCAGCACGTCGCCTTCAACCACTTCCAGGCCCAGACGCGATTTCGCCAGTTCGATCAGCGACAGGCGGGTGATGCCTGGCAGAACGGACGGCGAGTTCGGGGTAATGAACTTGTTGTCGTGGGTGATCCCGAAGAAGTTGGCCGAGCCGACTTCCTCGATCTTGGTGTGGGTCATCGGGTCCAGGTAGATCGCGTCAGCAAAGTTGGCTTTCTTGGCTTTCGAGCCCGGCATCAGGCTGGCCGCGTAGTTGCCACCGACCTTGGCCGCGCCGGTGCCTTGTGGGGCCGCGCGGTCGTAGCTGGAGATCTGGAAGTTGTGCGGGGTCAGGCCGCCCTTGAAGTAGGCGCCAACCGGAATGCAGAAGATCGAGAAGATGAACTCGGGTGCAGTGCGCACGCCAATATTGTCACCGACGCCGATCACGAACGGGCGCAGGTACAGCGCGCCGCCGGTGCCGTATGGCGGAATGAAGCGCTCGTTGGCACGCACCACTTCCTTACAGGCTTCGATGAACTGCTCGGTGTCGACTGTCGGCATCAGCAGACGCGCGCAGCTGCGTTGCATACGCAGGGCGTTCTGGTCCGGGCGGAACAGGTTGATCGAGCCGTCCTTGCAACGATAGGCCTTCATGCCTTCGAAGCACTGCTGGCCATAGTGAAGGGCAGTCGAGCCTTCGCTGATGTGCAGCACGTTGTCTTCGGTCAGGGTGCCTTTGTCCCACTCGCCATCGCGAAAGTACGACAGATAGCGTTTGTCGGTCTTGATGTAGTCAAAACCCAGCTTGTCCCAATTGATGCTTTCGTTACCCATGACACCCTCTATCACTGAACAACCGTCGAAACGGTTCAAGGCTTCTGACGTTTTTTGGATGGGCACAACAATACTTCATTCTTGAGCGGTTTCGCAGCCCGGACTATCGGATGACAGACAGATAGTTCGTGTTGACCTCAAGAATTCGCGAGCAGGTCGAATCGTCGCACCGTCGCTCCCACAGGGAAGTGCATTTCAAATGTGGGAGCGAGCCTGCTCGCGAAGGGGCCTACAGGTGCAACGCATGCCCGAGAGCACGCAACGCTGCTTCCAGCACCGCTTCACCCAAGGTTGGATGCGCATGAATGGTGCCGCCGATGTCTTCCAGCCGCGCGCCCATTTCGAGGCTTTGCGCAAACGCCGTGGACAATTCGGAAACCCCGACGCCCACCGCCTGCCAACCGACAATCACATGGTTATCCCGACGAGCGACCACGCGCACGAAGCCGCTTTTCGACTCCAGCGTCATCGCCCGGCCATTGGCGGCGAACGGGAAACTGGAAACGATGCAGTCCAGCCCCGCAGCCTTGGCCTCGTCCGGGGTCTTGCCGACCACCACCAGTTCCGGATCGGTAAAGCACACCGCAGCAATCGCCGTCGGGCTGAATTCGCGGGTTTTGCCGCTGATCAACTCGGCAACCATCTCGCCCTGAGCCATCGCACGGTGGGCCAGCATCGGCTCGCCGCTCAAGTCGCCGATGGCGTAGACGTTGCGCATGCTAGTCTGGCAGCGGCTGTCGATCTTGATCGCCGAACCGTTCATGTCCAGACTCAGTGCTTCGAGGTTCCAGCCCTGGGTATTCGGTTTGCGACCCACGGCGACCAGCACCTGATCAGTTTCCAGGTTCAGGGTTTCGCCCTCAGGGTCGCGCACCTGCAACGTGCCGTTGAACCCCAGCACGCTGTGTTTCAAATAGAGCTTCACGCCGAGTTGTTTCAGCGCGTCATGCACCGGTTGCGTCAGTTCGGCATCGTAGGCTGGCAGGATACGATCCTGCGCCTCGACCACACTGACGTCGGCGCCGAGCTTGCGATACGCGATACCCAGTTCCAGACCAATGTAACCACCGCCCACCACTACCAGACGTTTCGGCACGGATGTCGGCGCCAGCGCTTCGGTGGAGGAGATCACCGGCCCGCCAATCGGCAGAATCGGCAGATTGACGCTGGTCGACCCGGTTGCGAGCACCAAGTGCTCGCACTGAATGCGCGTGTCGCCGACATCCACGGTCTTGCCGTCGATGACTTTCGCCCAGCCATTGATGACCTGAACTTTGTTCTTCTTCAGCAGGGCAGCCACGCCAGTGGTCAGGCGATCAACGATGCCGTCCTTCCACTCGACACTTTTAGTGATGTCGAGGGTCGGCGCGGAAACGCTGATGCCCAGCGCCGAATGCTGACTGTGATGCTGGGTCTGGTGAAACTGCTCAGCGACATGGATCAGCGCTTTCGACGGGATGCAGCCGATGTTCAGGCACGTACCGCCCAGCGATTGGCCTTCGACCAGAATCGTCGGAATGCCCAGTTGCCCGGCGCGAATCGCCGTTACATAACCGCCGGGGCCGCCGCCAATGATCAGCAGCGTAGTGTTCAGAGATTGCATGCGAGCCTTACTCCACAAACAAAGTGGCAGGTTGTTCGATCAAGCCGCGAATGGCCTGGATGAAGAGTGCCGCGTCCATGCCGTCGACCACGCGGTGATCGAAGGAGCTGGAGAGGTTCATCATCTTGCGGATCACTACCTGGCCTTTGACGACCATCGGCCGTTCGACGATTTTGTTGACGCCGACGATCGCCACTTCCGGCAGGTTCAGCACCGGCGTGCTGACAATGCCGCCGAGTGCACCGAGGCTGGTCAGGGTGATGGTCGAACCGGACAACTCATCGCGGCTGGCCTTGCCATTGCGCGCGGCGTTGGCCAAGCGCGAGATCTCGGCGGCGTTGTCCCACAAGCTGCGCGCCTCGGCGTGACGCACCACCGGCACCATCAGGCCGACATCGCTTTGCGTGGCGACGCCGACATGCACGGCGCCGAGGCGAGTGATGACCTGGGCTTCGTCGTCGTAACGGGCGTTCATCTGCGGGAAGTCGCGCAGGGCGACGACCAAGGCGCGGACGAGGAACGGCAGCAGAGTCAACTTGCCACGGCTGGCACCGTGTTTTTCGTTCAGGTGCGCACGCAGCTCTTCAATCGCGGTGACGTCGATTTCCTCGACATAACTGAAGTGTGCGGCGCGCTGGGTCGCGTCCTGCATGCGCTGGGCGATCTTGCGGCGCATGCCGATCACTTGAATCTGTTCTTCGTCATTACGCTGGGCGTAAGCAGCAGCAACCGGCGCCGAAGCGTTCGACTGACCTTGCGCCAGATAGGCTTCAAGGTCGTCATGCAGCACACGACCGGCCGGGCCGGAACCGCGCACCAGACGTAATTGAATGCCCAGATCCAGCGCATGTTTGCGCACGGCCGGGGAGGCGAGTGGGCGTTCGTCTGCTTCGCGAGCAACCATCGGGCCTTGGCAAACGGCAGCCGGGCGCGGGGCGGCAGCAGCAGATTTGCTCTCAACAACGGTTTCAACTTTCGGCGCAGCCGGCGCTTCTTTGACGGCAGCCGGCGCAGCGGATTCTTTCAGATTGCCAGCACCTTCAACCTCAATGCTGATCAGCACACTGCCAACCGCCATCACTTCACCCGGCTGACCGCCGAGGGCAATCACCTTGCCGTGTACCGGCGACGGAATATCGACCATTGCCTTGTCGGTCATCACGTCCGCCAGCACCTGATCTTCAACCACCAGATCGCCGACCTTGACGTGCCATTGCGACAGTTCTACTTCTGCGATGCCTTCGCCGATGTCCGGCATCTTGATAACGTGCGTGCCCATTCAGACCTCCATAACCCGTTTCAACGCCGCGCCCACTCGGGACGGCCCTGGGAAATACGCCCACTCCTGCGCGTGCGGGTAGGGAGTGTCCCAACCAGTGACGCGTTCGATCGGCGCTTCCAGGTGATGGAAGCAATGCTCTTGCACCAGCGACACCAGTTCGGCGCCGAAACCGCAGGTGCGAGTGGCTTCGTGTACCACTACGCAACGGCCGGTTTTCTTCACCGATTTGACGATGGTTTCCAGGTCCAGCGGCCACAGGCTGCGCAGGTCGATGACTTCAGCGTCAACGCCGCTTTCTTCGGCAGCGACTTGCGAGACATACACGGTGGTGCCGTAAGTCAGCACCGTCACGTCTTTGCCCGGACGGGTGATCGCGGCAACGTCCAGCGGCACGGTGTAGTAGCCATCCGGAACCTGGGCTTGCGGGTGTTTCGACCACGGGGTTACCGGGCGGTCGTGGTGGCCGTCGAACGGGCCGTTGTACAGGCGCTTTGGCTCGAGGAAGATCACCGGATCATCGTTTTCGATGGAGGCGATCAGCAGGCCTTTGGCGTCGTACGGGTTGGACGGCATTACGGTGCGCAAGCCGCACACCTGAGTGAACATCGCCTCGATGCTCTGGCTGTGCGTCTGACCGCCGTAGATGCCGCCGCCGCAAGGCATGCGCAGGGTCATCGGTGCGGTGAACTCGCCGGCCGAGCGATAGCGCAGGCGCGCCGCTTCGGAAATGATCTGGTCGGACGCCGGGTAAACGTAGTCAGCGAACTGGATCTCGGCGACCGGACGCAGGCCGTAGGCACCCATGCCCACGGCGACGCCGACGATGCCGCTTTCCGAGATCGGCGCATCGAACACACGCGAGGCGCCGTACTTGGTTTGCAGGCCTTCGGTGCAACGGAACACGCCGCCGAAGTAGCCGACGTCCTGACCGAACACCACCACGTTGTCGTCACGCTCAAGCATCACATCCATGGCCGAGCGCAGGGCCTGGATCATGGTCATGGTGGTCGTGGTCATGGCGGTTTACATCTTATTTTTTTTGTTGTGATCGTTCATGTCAGATCCCCAACTGCTGACGCTGGCGCTTCAAGTGCTCCGGCATCTCTTTGTAGACGTCTTCGAACATGGTTGCGGCGCTTGGAATCTGCCCGCCGGCGAGGGTGCCGTACTGTTCGGCCTGTTTCTGCGCGGCAATCACTTCGGCTTCGAGTTCGGCGCTGACGGCGGTGTGTTCTTCTTCCGACCAGTGACCAACCTTGATCAGGTGCTGTTTCAGGCGCGCGATCGGGTCGCCGAGCGGGAAGTGGCTCCAGTCATCGGCCGGACGGTATTTCGACGGATCGTCGGAGGTCGAGTGCGGGCCGGCGCGGTAGGTGACCCATTCGATCATGGTCGGGCCGAGGTTGCGGCGGGCGCGTTCGGCAGCCCAGGCAGAAGCGGCGTAGACCGCGTAGAAGTCGTTGCCATCAACCCGCAGCGAAGCGATGCCGCAACCGACGCCGCGTCCGGCGAAAGTGGTGGCTTCACCGCCGGCAATCGCCTGGAAGGTCGAAATTGCCCATTGGTTGTTGACCACGTTGAGGATCACCGGCGCGCGATAAACGTGGGCGAAGGTGAGGGCGGTGTGGAAGTCCGATTCGGCGGTGGCGCCGTCACCAATCCACGCCGAGGCGATTTTGGTGTCGCCCTTGATCGCCGACGCCATGCCCCAGCCGACTGCCTGAATGAACTGGGTCGCGAGGTTGCCGGAAATGGTGAAAAAACCTGCTTCCTTGACCGAGTACATGATCGGCAACTGGCGACCCTTGAGCGGATCGCGCTCGTTGGACAGCAGTTGGCAGATCAGGTCGACCAGTGGCACTTCGCGAGCCATCAGGATGCTTTGCTGACGGTAGGTCGGAAAGCACATGTCGTCGATGTTCAAGGCCAACGCCTGGGCGCTGCCGATGGCTTCTTCGCCGAGGCTCTGCATGTAGAACGACATTTTTTTCTGACGCTGGGCAACGACCATACGGTTGTCGTAGATGCGCGTCTTGAGCATGGCGCGCATGCCTTTACGCAGAATCTCGACCGGCACGTTCTCGGCCCATGGGCCGAGGGCGTTGCCCTGATCGTCGAGCACACGAATAAGCCCACGCGCCAGGTCGGCGGTGTCGGCAGGTTCGACGTCGATGGAAGGTTTGCGCACCGTACCCGCATCGGTCAGATGCAGGTAGGAAAAATCGGTTTTGCAGCCTGGACGGCCCGAGGGTTCAGGGACGTGCAGACGCAGCGGTTCATACGCTTGGGTCATGGCTTCTACGCTCGATCTTGTGAATTTCTTGTAGTGAGCTGGCAGTCATTCCTCGGTAGAGGAAATCTTGTCCTACAACAATCATAGGCCCGGGCAAGAAGAATATTTATCTCTGTTTCGTTGCGCTGGAGACGATTTGCAGATAGAAATTCTGCATAAACATAAAAAACAGGTGGTTTTGTCTCATGCGCAAACTGGACCGTACCGACATCGGCATTCTCAACAGCCTTCAGGAGAACGCACGCATCACCAACGCCGACCTCGCACGCTCGGTGAATCTGTCGCCGACGCCGTGCTTCAATCGGGTTAAAGCGATGGAAGAATTAGGCCTGATTCGCGAGCAGGTGACGCTGCTGGACGCCGATCTGCTTGGGCTGCATGTGAACGTGTTCATTCACGTCAGCCTGGAGAAACAGGTGGAGGAGGCGTTGCAGCATTTCGAGGAAGCGATTTCCGATCGTCCCGAGGTGATGGAGTGCTATCTGATGGCTGGCGACCCGGATTATCTGATACGGGTGCTGGTGCCGACGATTCAGTCGCTGGAACGCTTCATGATGGATTTTTTGACCAAAGTGCCGGGGGTGGCGAATATCCGCTCAAGCTTTGCGCTGAAGCAGGTGCGCTATAAAACTGCGCTGCCGTTGCCGGCGAATGGGTTGACGCTGGGGACGTGAAGATCAAAAGATCGCAGCCTGCGGCAGCGCCTAAGTGCTGATCGTTCCCACGCTCCGCGTGGTAATGCAGCCCGTGACGCTCTGCGTCACTTCCCGAAGCGGAACGCGGAGCGTCCCCGGGGGCATTCCCACGCAGAGCGTGGGAACGATCAATTTCTCCTGTAGGAGCTGCCGCAGGCTGCGATCTTTTGACGTTAAAGCTTGTTGATCGGAATCTTCAAATAAACCACGCCGTTGTCCTCAGCCGCCGGCAAATTCCCCGCCCGCACATTCACCTGAATCGCCGGCAGCAACAGCGTCGGCATGCCCAACCCGGCGTCACGCTGGGTACGCATCTCGACGAACGCCGCTTCATCAACCCCGTCATGCACATGAATATTGCTTTTACGCTGCTCGCCAACCGTGCTCTGGCACTGCGACTCGCGGCCCTCTGGCGGATAGTCGTGGCAGACGTAAAGCTTCACGCTCGCCGGAAAAGCCAACAGCTTCTGGATCGAGTTGAACAGTTGATGCGCATTACCACCGGGGAAATCACAGCGTGCCGTACCCACGTCGGGCATGAACAGCGTGTCGCCCACCAGAATCTGCTCGCCATCGATCAAATAAGCCATGTCCGCCGGCGTATGCCCCGGCACATGCAGGGCCGTGGCCTTGAGGTTACCGATGCGGAATGACTCGTTCGGCGCAAACAGATGATCGAACTGCGAGCCGTCGACGCAGAATTCCGGCTCGAGATTGAACAGGACCTTGAACACGTTCTGCACTTTGCTGATCGACTCGCCAATGGCGATCTTGCCGCCCAGTTCCCTGCGCAGGTACGGCGCGGCGGACAGGTGATCGGCGTGGGCGTGGGTTTCCAGCAGCCACTGCACTTGCAGATTGTGTTGGCGCACGAAGGCGATGATCTTGTCGGCCTGCGCGGTACAGGTGCGGCCGGCGGCGCCGTCGTAATCGAGTACGGGATCGACAATTGCGCATTGCCCGCCGTCGGCTTCATAGACCACATAGCTGTAGGTCGAGGAGGCGGGGTCGAGGAACGATTCAATCTGCGCGGGCATGGACACCAACCTGAACAAGGGAAATGGGTTGCAACACTTTATCTAAAAACATAATGTTCGCAGCTTAAGTGACGTTGAAGGCATCGTGCAAATGCAATCCAGTCTGACCGAATGTGAAGTCGCCCAACTGCGCGCCTCGGCCTCCAAGGCCTGTGCGTTGCTCAAGGCGTTGGCCAATGAAGATCGCCTGTTGATTCTGTGTCAACTGACCCAGGGCGAACGCAATGTCGGCGAACTGGAAAAGATGACCGGCGTACGTCAGCCGACGCTGTCACAGCAACTGGGCATCCTGCGCGACGAAGGCATGGTCGCCACTCGCCGCGAAGGCAAATACATTTTTTATGGGCTGGCCAGCCCGGAAGTGATTCAGGTGATGAAGACCCTGTCGGGGCTTTATTGCGGGGCGGTGCTCAAGAGCTGGGAACAGCCGTAAATGCCAGCCAGTACACCAATCCCCCTGTAGGAGTGAGCCTGCTCGCGATAGCGGTGTACCAGTTGATAAAGATATTGGCTGACCCACCGCGATCGCGAGCAGGCTCACTCCTACAATGGATCTGTGTGATGGCTGAAATCCTTGCGTGCAGCAAAAGGAACAAGCAATGAACGATCAACACTGGGGCCCATCCATCAGTGCAGACATCGTGGTCATCGGCGGCGGTACCGCCGGTATCGGCTTCGTCGCCAGTCTGCTCAAGCGCGATCCGGACCTGAAAATCACCGTGATCGAACCAAGTTCACAGCACTATTACCAACCGGCGTGGACACTGGTCGGCGGTGGTGCGTACGACGTCAAGGACACCGTCAGGCCGATGGCCAAGGTGATGCCGCGCCAGGTCAATTGGGTGCAGGCCGCCGTCGCCGCGATTGACCCGGACGCACGCCAGTTGACCCTCAACGATCAACGCACGGTCAGCTATCAAAACCTGATTGTTTGTCCCGGCCTGCGTCTGGCCTGGGAGAAAATCGAAGGCTTGCAGGAAAGCCTTGGCCAACATGGCGTGACCTCCAACTACAGCTACCAGCACGCGCAATACACTTGGGATCAGGTGCAGAAACTGCGCGGCGGCAAAGCCCTGTTCACCCAGCCGGCGATGCCGATCAAATGCGCCGGCGCGCCACAAAAGGCCTTGTATCTGTCCTGCGATCACTGGCTCAAAACCGCTGTGCTGAACAATATCAATGTTGAGTTCAACCTCGCCGGCGCCGCACTGTTCGGCGTGGCGACGTTCGTGCCGCCACTGATGAAGTACATCGAAAAATACAACGCGCAACTGGCGTTCAACTCGAACCTGGTCAAGGTCGACGGCCCGGCGCAAACCGCCTGGTTCGAGACCAGGGACGCCGACGGCAACGTCACCCGCGAGGCGAAAACCTTCGATCTGCTGCACGTCGTGCCGCCGCAGGTTTCACCGGATTTCATTGCACAAAGCCGGCTGGCCGACGCCGCCGGCTGGTGCGAAGTCAATCCGCACAGCCTGCAACATCCGCGTTATCCCGACGTGTTCGCGCTCGGTGATATCTGCGGCACCAGCAACGCGAAAACCGCCGCGGCGGTGCGCAAGCAAGTCGTGGTGGTGGCGGAAAACCTGTTGGCGTTGCGCAAGCAACAACCGCTGCCATTAAAGTACGACGGCTACGGCTCGTGCCCGCTGACGGTGGAGAAGGGCAAAGTGATCCTTGCCGAGTTCGGTTACGCCGGCAAGTTGCTGCCGACCTTTCCACTCGACCCGACCGTGGCGCGGCGTTCGGCGTGGTTCCTCAAGGCGACGCTGCTGCCGTGGTTCTACTGGAACGGCATGCTCAAGGGTCGTGAGTGGCTGACCAGCCTGTCCAAGGTCGACTGAGAAAACCCTATGTTGCTGGCAAGTCTGTTTGGCGTGGTGATGGGGTTGGTCCTCGGTTTGACCGGGGCCGGCGGCGGCATTCTGGCGGTGCCGGCGCTGGTGCTCGGCCTCGGCTGGACGATGACGCAAGCGGCGCCAGTGGCGCTGTTTGCCGTCGGCAGTGCGGCGGCAGTCGGGGCCATCGACGGTTTGCGTCATGGTCTGGTGCGTTATCGTGCGGCGCTGTTGATTGCCGCGTTGGGCGCGGTGTTCTCGCCGTTGGGCATCTACTTCGCGCATCAGTTGCCGGAGAAGATCCTGATGATTCTGTTCAGCCTGCTGATGGTCATGGTCGCCTGGCGCATGCTGCGGCGTGAGCGTCAGGAAGCAGGCCCGAGCGATCATGGTCACGGCAGTTGGGGCCAGAAAAACTGCATGCTCGATGCAGAAACCGGGCGCTTCGACTGGACCGCCAAATGCACCGCGACCCTCGCCGCATTGGGCGCGGTCACAGGGGTCGTGTCGGGGTTGCTGGGGGTGGGTGGCGGCTTTTTGATCGTGCCGGCGTTCAAGCAACTGACCGATGTGCAGATGCGCGGGATTGTCGCGACGTCGTTGATGGTGATCAGCCTGATTTCGGTGATCGGGGTGATCGGCTCGTTTCACGCTGGTGTGCGGATTGACGGGCAGGGCGGTGCGTTCATCGTTGCCAGCATTGTTGGCATGATCATCGGGCGCAAGCTGTGCGCGCGGGTGCCGGCGCGGGCGTTGCAGGTGGGGTTTGCCAGTGTGTGTCTGGTGGTGGCGGGGTATATGTTGTTGCGGGCTTGATTATTTGAAGATCAAAAGATCGCAGCCTCGTTTCACTCGACAGCTCCTACATGGGAATGCGATTTCTGTAGGAGCTGCCGAAGGCTGCGATCTTTTAAGTTGTTACAACACCAGATGCGGCAACCACAGCGAAATCGCCGGAACGTAGGTCACCAGCATCAACACCAGAAACAGCACTGCGTAAAACGGCATGAGCGCCTTCACCGTGCTTTCAATACTCACCTTGCCCACCGCCGAACCGACAAACAGCACCGCACCTACCGGCGGTGTTATCAATCCGATCCCCAGGTTCACCAGCATGATCATGCCGAACTGCACCGGGTCTACGCCAATGCCGAGAATCACCGGCATCAGGATCGGCGTCAGAATCAGGATCAGCGGCGCCATGTCCATCACCGTGCCGAGCAACAGCAGCATGACGTTGATGCACATCAGGATCACGTAGCGGTTGTCCGACAGGGTCAGGAACAGCGTGGTGATTTTCGCCGGGATCTGCATCAGGGTCATGATGTAGCCGAAGCTCGCGGCGAAACCGATCAGGATCATCACGATCGAAATCGTCCGCACCGTGCGGTGCATCAGTTTTGGCAGTTCGCTCCACTTGTAATCGCGGTAGATGAACATGGTGACGAAGAACGCCCAGAGCACGGCAATCGCCGCCGACTCGGTCGCGGTAAAAATCCCCGAGAGAATGCCGCCGAGAATGATCACCATCGCCATCATGCCCCACAGCGCTTCGCCGCAGATTTTCAGCGCCTCACGCAGCGGAATGACGTCGCCTTTCGGGTAATCGCGTTTGCGCGCGAAGATCAGGCACAGCACCATCAGGCACGCGCTCATTAACAGGCCCGGCACCACGCCGGCCATGAACAGCGATGCAATGGACACCGTGCCACCGGCTGCCAATGAATACAGCACCGAGTTGTGGCTTGGCGGTGTCAGCAAGGCCTGCACCGAACCGCTGACGGTCACCGCTGTAGAGAACTCGCGCGGATAACCCTTGCGTTCCATCTCTGGAATCAACACCGAGCCTACCGAAGCCGTGTCGGCTACCGATGAACCGGAGATCGCGCCAAAAAACGTCGAGGCCATGATGTTGACCAGCGACAGGCCGCCGCGCACGAAGCCGACCAGCACCCCGGCAAACGCCACCAGCCGCCGCGACATGCCGCCCTCGGCCATGATCGCCCCGGCCAGGACAAAGAACGGAATCGCCAGCAGCGAGAACTTGTTGACCCCGCCGGCGACCTGAATCATCAAGGCCTGAAACGGAATGTCGATCCACCACGCGCCGATCAGTGCCGACAGCCCGAGGGCGTAGGCGACCGGCATGCCGATCAGAATCAATACGATAAAACTGCCCAGCAGAATCAATGCGTCCATCAGGCAGCCCCTTCGTTTTCTTCAACCAGATCGAACCGCACAACCCGACGGTTGCTCTGGTCGCCCAAAAACAGTTTTTCCAGTACGAACACCAGCGTCAGCGCGCCGCCAATCGGGATCGGCATATAGGTGATACCGACGCGCAAGGTCGGCAGCGCGCTCATGAACTGGTTCCACGTCGAAGCGCACAGCTTGGCGCCCCAGATCGCCATGAACAGGCAGATGGTGCCCATCAACAATTGGGAAATGATGCTCATGGTTCTGCGCAGATTCGGTGGCAAGCGGTCGGTGACCATCGCCACGGCCATGTGCGCGCCGGCACGATAACTGGCAGCTGCACCGATGAAGGTAAAGACCATCATCAGCAGGATCGCAGTGGGCTCCGGCCAGCTCGAACCGGTGCCAAGGGCATAGCGGGCGAACACGCCCCAGGGAATGATCAGGGCGATGGCCAGTACCGACAGGCCGGCGACCCAGATGCAGGTCATGTACAGCTTGTCATTGAGGCGCAGCAGCGAATTCTTCATCGGGTTCCACCGTAACCGGGCAGTCGCAAACGTCTTCGGACGCCAGCGCTGCCGGGCCTTTCATTGAGGGCTAAAAAAGTTATTGCACGGCTTCGATGCGCTTGATCAGGTCGGCATAAGGTGCGCCGTATTTCTCGCGAACCGAGGCAGTGGCCTCGTAGAAGGGTTTCTTGTCGACGGTGATGAACTCGACGCCGGCAGCCTTGAGTTTCTCTTCGCTGCTGGCGGACTTGGCATCCCACAACTTGCGCTCTTCAAGCTGTGCATCCTTGGCGGCTTTTTTCACCAGCGTCTGTTGGTCTGGGGTGAGTTTTTCCCAGGTGATTTTCGACATCACGATTGGCTCGGGCAGGATCAGGTGCCCGGTCAGGCTGTAGAACTTGGCGTTCTGGAAATGGTTGTGTTCGAGCAGGGTCGGCGGGTTGTTTTCCGCGCCGTCGATGACCCCGGTCTGCAGCGCGCTGAAGATTTCCCCGGTATCCATGGCTATGCCGTTGCCGCCCATGGCGTTGATGGTCTCGATGAACATCGGGTTGCCCTGCACGCGGATTTTCATGCCTTTGAGGTCTTCGAGTTTACGCACCGGTTTCTTGGTGTAGATGTTGCGCGTGCCGCCGTCCATCCAGGCCAGCGCGACCAGGCCGAATTCGGAATTGGTGATCTTGTCGAGGATCGCATCGCCGACTTCACCATCGATCACTGCGCGCATGTGCGCCTGGTCACGGAAAATGAACGGCATGTTGAACACGTTCACATCCGGCACCACCGGACCGACGATGCCGAGGCTGACGCGGGTCATCTGGATCGCGCCGACCTGTGCCTGTTCGATGACTTCTTTCTCCGAACCGAGCACGCCGCCCGGGAAGTATTTGAAGGTGAGTTCGCCATTGGTTTCCTTGGTCAGGGTTTTGCCCATGCTTTCTTCAGCGACCACGGTCGGATAACCGGCGGGGTGAATATCAGCGAACTTGATTTCCAGTGCCTGCGCGGCACCGGCGAAGGTGAACATCAGCGGGAGTGCAGCGGCGAGCAAGGTGCGTTTGAAGTCCATTGGGGGTGTCTCCAGTCTTGTTATTGTTGTGTTCAAGGCGCAGCGGTGCAGCAGAGGCGGGTTACAGCAAAGCGTCGAATAACGGTTCCGGCAGGCCTTTGACGCCGGGGTTCAGGGCGAACACGCCGCCGGCCAGGGAGCGCGGATCATGGTCGTCACCGGGGCGGATCGAGGCGACGAACAAGGTGTCCATCGCGCTGCCACCGAAGGCACACATGGTCGGTTTTTTTACCGGGACTTCGAGCGAAAAATCGAGTCTGCCGTCCGGTGCGAAACGGTGGATGAGGCCGGCGTCATTGGCGCAGATCCAGTAAAAACCTTCAGCGTCCACGGCCGCGCCATCGGGGCGACCGGGGAAGTGGTTCATGTCGACGAAAACGCGTCGGTTCGACGGTGTGCCGCTGTCAGTGTCGTAATCGAACGCCCAGATCAACTGCACGTCTGGATGCGAGTCGGACAGGTACATCGTTTTACCGTCGGGGCTGAAGCCGAGGCCGTTGGGCACGATGAAACCGTCGAGTTGCGCATCAACCACGCCAGACTGCCCGGCACCGTAGCGATAGAGCCGGCCCTCGAGCGCATTCAGGCCCATGTTCAAGACCATGCTGCCGGCCCAGAACCGGCCCTGACGGTCGCAGCGACCATCGTTGAGACGCATGTCTTCGCGGCTGTGTGCGACGCTGGCCAGCAGCTCACTGTCGAGGCTGCCGTCGGCGTGCGGCTGCAGATGAAAGAAACCGCTTTCCATGCCGGCGATCCAGCCGCCACGGCTGTGGCGAACGATGCAGGCGAGCATTTCCGGGGTTTTCCAGGTCTGTACATGCCCAGTGTCGGCGCTCCAGCGTTGCAGGCTGCCGTTGGGAATATCGACCCAGTACAACGCGTTTTCCTCTGGCACCCAGACCGGGCTTTCGCCCACGGCGTTGCGAGCATCGACGATCAATTCGGCTTGCATACTCAATCCCTTGTGTCGTTGTCAGAGTGTTCAGTCGCCAAACGGACCGGCGGCGACGAAGGCACCGCCCTGGTATATCCGCGCCGGGTCATCGGCGGCCGGCAGCGGCTGGGCTTCGACTTTTTCGCGGAATATTTCGGAGCTGTCCTTGGCGGCAAAACCGAGGTGGCTGGCGAAGCGGTTGTCCCACCACACGTCCTTGTTGGCGGACATGCCATAGACTACGGTGTGGCCGACGTTGGGCGTGTACAGCGAGTGTTCGAGCAATTGCGTGAGGTCGTCGAAGCTCAGCCAGGTGTGCATCATTCGGCGGTTTTGCGGCTCGGGGAACGAGGAGCCGATGCGGATGCTGACCGTCTCGATGCCGTAGCGATCGAAGTAGAAACTGGCCATGTCTTCGCCATAGGACTTGGACAAACCGTAGTAGCCATCGGGGCGGCGCGCGGAGCTGGCGTCGAGGTGTTCGTCCTGTTTGTAGAAGCCGATGACATGGTTGGAGCTGGCGAAGATCACCCGCTTCACACCATGCCGGCGCGCGGCTTCGTAGATATGGAAGACGCCGCAGATGTTGGCGCCGAGGATCTCTTCAAAGGGACGTTCAACGGAGACGCCGCCGAAGTGCAGGATCGCGTCGACGCCCTCGACCAGTTGGTGCACGGCGTGTTTGTCGGCGAGGTCGCAGAGCATCACTTCTTCGCGATCATCGACGGCCGGGGCGAGGGCGGCGATATCGGACAGGCGCAACACATTGGCGTACGGGCGCAAGCGTTCGCGCAGGACTTTGCCGAGGCCACCGGCAGCGCCGGTCAGCAGCAGGCGATTGAAAGGGGCGCGGGGAGTAGAGGTAGACGTCATGGCAATCCCTGGACACATTGTTATTAGGTTTGTTGTAGGTTGTCGTATGACTGCGATGAAGTATCGGTAGGGTTTCAGGAACTTGTCAACGCGACTTTCGGTGTAAATGACGGAAGGTGAAACAGTTTTTCTTTTCAGCGATCTCGCCTTGCAATGCATCACCTTGTAGGAGTGAGCCTGCTCGCGATGGCGGTGTATCAGTCCAGGAAGATATCGGCCGACACACCGCCATCGCGAGCAGGCTCACTCCTACAGAGGGCTTGCTCCCCGACGGCTTACAACAACGAAATCGGATAACTGATAAAGATCCGGTTCTCGTCAAACTCGTTGGTGCTGAAGTCCCGGCGCATGGTCGCGTTGCGCCATCTCACGTTGAGGTTCTTCAACGCTCCGCTCTGTACGGTGTAAGCCAGCTCCGACTCGCGGCCCCATTCCTTGCCGTCGGTGATGGTCCCGGTGTGCACGTTATCGCCGCTTATGTAGCGGTTCATCAGGGTCAGACCGGGAATGCCGAGGGCGACGAAGTTGTAGTCGTGACGCAGTTGCCAGGAGCGCTCCCTGGCGTTGTCATAACTGGCGTTGTAACTGTCGTTGGCCAACGTGCCGCCGCTGGTGCCGTTGACCCGCATCCAGGCATCGTCGCCGCTGAGTTTTTGCAGGCCGACGTAGAAGGTGTTGCCACCGTATTTGGCCGAGAGCATGGCGAACGCAGTTTTGTTGTCGAGATCGCCAGCCTGGGCACTGCCGTCTTCCTTGCCGGTGAAGAAACCGAGGTTGGCGCCCAGCGTCCAGTCGCCCAACGGCTGGCTGTGGCTGAGGTTGAAATACTGCTGCTGGTAGATGTCGCTGAGTTCGGCGTACCACACGCCAATCAGGGTGCGCTTGTCATTGAAGGTGTATTCACCGCCGCCGAAGTTGAAGCGGTCCGAGGTGAACGCGCCGCGACCATTCATCGACATGTCTTCCATGCTGGCGTCGTTGCGCGGGCTGTTGCCGCGAAACTGGCCGCCGTAGACGGTCAGGCCATTGATCTCGGTGGAAGTGATCTGGCCGCCGCGAAAGGTCTGCGGCAGGGAGCGGCCATCGTCGGAACGCAGGATCGGCAGCACCGGCATCCATTCACCGACCTTCAGTTCAGTCTTCGACACCTTGGCCTTCAGCGCGACACCAAGGCGCCCGAAGTTGTCCGCCGGACGTCCGTCATCGTGGATCGGCAACAGTTGCGTGCCGCCGCTGCCTTTGCCGCCATCAAGCTTTTGCGAATACAGCCCCAGCACATCAAGACCGAAACCGACGGTGCCCTGAGTGAATCCGGATTTGGCATCGAGAATGAAGTTCTGCGTCCACTCTTCGGCCTTGCCCTGGGCATTGGCCGGGTTGACGAAGTTGCGATTGAAGTAGGCATTGCGCAGGTTCAGCGTGGCTTTGCTGTCTTCGAGAAAGCCTTCGGCATCGGCGCTCATCGGTAGGGCGAGGGCCAGGCTGCTGCAGCCAATCAGGCTCAGGGTGGAACGCGGGCGAATAACGGAAAAACGCGAAGGGCGAACGGAATTGCGGACGAGTGTGCTCACTGTGACGCTCCCTGTTTCATTTGTTGTTTTTATTATTTGTCATACGTCGTCGTACAACATGGTTGCGGATATTTCCTGCGTTTCCCGGGAATGTCAACTCAAAGTTATACGATGACCTTTGTAGGAGCTGCGGCACGCTGCGATCTTTTGATCTGGCTTTAAAATCAAAAGATCGCAGCCTCGTTTCACTCGACAGCTCCTACAGGGGTTTGTGTTGTCCATGGGATGTGTGTTGCCGGTGAATTTGCGGCAAACTTCATCCACCTTCCGCACAAGGCCTTTCAATGGATCAATACGCCCCGCGCAACTGGCAGCCCCACGAGAAGCCCAGTCTGCCCGGTTCCCCCTCGACGCCGTTGCACTCCAACCGCAAGCGCCTGGCCTATGCGCTGGTCGGTTTGCTGGTGGCGTTGACCGGTGGGTTGGGCAACTCGCTGGTGGTCGCCAACCTGCCTTATCTGCAAGGTGCGCTCGGCGCGACCACAGCCGAAATGGCCTGGTTGCCGGCGGCGTACGTGATGACCAACGTGTCGATGAACCTGCTGCTGGTGAAGTTTCGTCAGCAGTTCGGTTTGCGCGCGTTCACCGAGGTGTTCCTGGTGCTGTATGCGCTGGTGACCTTCGGCCATTTGTTCGTCAATGACCTGAATTCGGCCGTGGCGGTGCGTGCGGCGCACGGCATGGTCGGTGCGGCGTTGAGTTCTCTGGGCCTGTATTACATGGTCCAGGCATTCCCGGCGAAGTGGCGGATGAAGGCGCTGGTGCTCGGTCTTGGCACCTCACAACTGGCCTTACCGCTGGCGCGGTTGTTCTCTGAAGACTTGCTGCAAATCGCCGAATGGCGTGGCTTGTACCTGTTCGAATTGGGCATGGCGCTGCTGTCGCTGGGCTGCGTGCTGATGCTCAAGTTGCCGCCGGGCGACCGCTTCAAAACCTTCGAAAAACTCGACTTCCTGACCTTCGCGATTCTCGCTACCGGCGTGGCGTTATTGTGCGCGGTGTTGTCGTTGGGGCGGATCGATTGGTGGCTGGAAGCCGACTGGATCGGTGTTGCCCTGGCCGCGTCCATCGCGCTGATTCTCGCCGGCCTGGCCATCGAGCATAACCGCAGCAACCCGATGCTGATGACCCGTTGGCTTGGCAGCGGAACGATGATTCGCCTGGCGCTGGCGGTGACCCTAATTCGTATGGTCACCTCGGAGCAGTCCACCGGGGCGGTGGGTTTCATGCAGAACCTGAACATGGGCTACGAGCAGTTGCACAGCCTGTACGTGGTGATGCTGATCGGCAGCGTCGCGGGGTTGTTGACCAGCGCGCTGACGATCGACCCCAAACACCTGCTGATGCCGTTGATCATCTCGCTGGGTCTGATGGCCACCGGGTCGGTGATGGACAGTTTTTCCAACAACCTGACCCGCCCGCAAAACCTCTATTTCAGTCAGTTCCTGCTGGCCTTCGGCAGCACGTTTTTTCTCGGCCCGACCATGGTTCTAGGCACGCGCAACGTGCTGACCAATCCGCGCAACCTGGTGAGTTTTTCCGTGCTGTTCGGGATCTGCAATAACCTCGGCGGCCTGCTTGGCGCGGCGCTTCTGGGCACCTTTCAGATCGTCCGCGAGAAATTCCACTCCAGCCAGATCGTCGAGCATCTGGTGATGTCCGATCCATTGGTGGCCGCGCGGGTACAGAGTGGCGGATCGGCGTACGGTTCGCTGCTCGCCGACCCGAGCCTGCGCAACCTGGCGGGTATTCGTAGCCTGTCCAACGCCGCCACGCGTGAGGCCAACGTGCTGGCCTATAACGACGTGTTCATGCTGATCGCCGTTATTGCGGTGCTGACCATGATCTGGCTGTCCATTCGCGCACTGTGGCTGATGAGCACCACCAAAGCCGTCGCCCCAGCGCCATCCACACCTTCCAGCGGTGCCACTTCTTCATGACCGAACCGACCACCACAACCACCAATGCCATCGCCGCCACGCCTGAGGGTGTGGCGCCGCCGTCATCGCCGAACACCGAGCCGCGCTCGCTGCGGGTGCGCATCATCTCTTCAATGGGCTTTGCCGCGATTGCCATTGTTGGTGTGTTGATCGTGCTCTACGCCTGGCAATTACCGCCGTTCAGCAGCGCGGTCGAGACCACCGAGAATGCGCTGATTCGCGGGCAGGTGACGATCATCGGCCCGCAGCTCGCCGGTTATGTCTACGAAGTGCCGGTGCAGGATTTCCAGTACGTGAAGGCTGGGGATTTGCTGGTGCGTCTGGATGATCGGATCTATCAGCAACGCCTCGACCAGTCGCTGGCGCAATTGGCAGTGCAAAAAGCCGCATTGGCCAACGTCGTGCAGCAACGCAACAGCGCCGAAGCGACAATCAAGTTGCGCCAAGCGGTGCAGGCTGACAGCGAAGCGCAATTGCGCAAGAGCGAGGCGGATTTGCGTCGCAACAAGGAATTGGTCAGTGACGGTTCGGTGTCCAAGCGTGAAATGGACGTAGCGCTGGCGGCCAATGCGCAAAGCGTTGCAGCGGTGGCGCAGGCCAAGGCCAATCTGGAAATCGCCCGGCAGGATCTGCAAGCAGTAATCGTCAATCGTGGCTCGCTGGAAGCGGCGGTGGCCAGCGCCGAAGCGGCGGTGCAACTGGCGCGAATCGACCTGTCGAATACGCGCATCGTTGCCCCGCGCGACGGCCAACTCGGGCAAATTGGCGTGCGCCTCGGCGCCTACGTCAACTCGGGGGCGCAGTTGATGGCGTTGGTGCCGAACCAGAAATGGGTGATCGCCAACATGAAGGAAACGCAGATGGACAATGTGCGGGTCGGGCAGCCGGTGCGCTTCAGCGTCGATGCGTTGAACCACCGTAAATTTACCGGGCATGTGCAGCATATTTCGCCGGGGACCGGGTCGGAATTTGCTTTGTTGCAGGCGGACAATGCCACCGGCAACTTCGTCAAAATCGCTCAGCGGGTGCCGGTGCGGATCACGATTGATGCGGATCAGCAGGAGGAGGAGCGGTTGCGTCCGGGGATGTCGGTGGTGGTCAGCATCGATACTGCAGCGGGTGATACCCAGCACCATTAAGATCAAAAGATCGCAGCCTTCGGCAGCTCCTACATGGGTAATCTGTAGGAGCTGCCGAAGGCTGCGATCTTTTGTTTTTCAGGCGGTGATCATCGGGGGCAGGGTGCCGAGTAGCGAGACGGCGGCTACGGCGCCAATGCCGAGCAACCACTCCAGCATCACGCTGCGCCGCAGGGTGCCCATGCGTTGTTCGCAGTCATCGATGCGCAAGCGGTTGAACAATGCCAATCCGAGCATGGCCAACACCAGCATTGCCTTGATCAACAGAATCAGTGCAAACCCGCTGAACAGTGGCGTCGGCCACCACTGCCCGGTCAACACGCGCACGTTGATCAAACCCGTGATCAGCAGCCCCGCGACCAACGCATAACCCACTCCACTGAAACGCCGCAGAACCACCGACATCGGTTCCGTTGGCTGACGCAGAATCATCACCAGCAACAACAGCCCGCCAAGCCACGCGGCGACGCAGGTCAGATGAACGATCTGATTGAGAATCAGCAGTTGCCCGCTCAGACCATCCAGCATCGCGCCGTGTCCGACCGGTGCCAGCGTCGCCAAAAGCAAGCCACTCAAGCCCAGGCGCAAAGGCATGCTTGAGCGCCAAGGCGTAAACAGCAAGGCCAACAGCGCGGCATTGAGCAGCAGGTGCCAGCGCCATACCTGACCAAAAAACGTGTTGCCCAGCACCAGCGCAACCGTGTCCGGATCAAACGCTGCCGCAGCCGAACCGGCCATGCTTGCCGTGATCAACAGCGCCCAGGCAATCCCGCTGACCAGCGCAACGGCAACCAACCAACGCGCCAGTCGCGCCAGCTGCCGGTCCACTTGCAGCGCTTCATCCTTGAGCAGCAACGGCCTGAACAGCCAGGCCCCGAACAACATCAACACCACGATGAAATGCACAAAGCGGCACAGCACCAGCGCTTCACTCATGAATTATTGGCCAACCTTGAACTGATAGGCGCCTTCGCTCTTGTGCGTGTCGACCGACACCGCGTGCCATTCGACTTTGTATTCACCGGCCGTCAGTGGTGCGGCCGGGGTGACGATGAGGGTTTTCTTGTCGCCTTCGGTGGTCAGCGCCTTGACGGCGACCGGCGCGCCATCGCGGGTCAGGGTGACTTTGGTGAAACTGGCTTCGACGCCTTCGGAGAAGGTCAGGCGCAAATCGGCCGGAGCAGCGACAGTGCTGTCGGCCGCCGGGGTCTGGCTTTTCAGGTGGGCGTGGGCAAATACCGAGGAAGCGGCGAACAGCGAGGCGAGCAGGGCAGTGGTGGTCATGACGTTCTTGAACAGCATCGCGGATACCTCTGGGGCAGGATCAAAGAATCGTCAGTTTAGCCATCCGCTCGCCGCTGTACGAAGTTTTGTTTGCAGCGGTCGCCCGCGCACCAGAGCGGATGCTAGTCTTGGGCAACGCTGTTGTCAGGGAGCCCACATGGGCAATCACAAGATCGAAATTCGCCGCAATAACGTCGAGAAAATTCTGCTCGCGGCGGAAAAAGTCTTCGCCGAAAAAGGCTTCGGCAGCACCGCGATGGCCGACATCGCCGCCGAAGTGCAACTGCCGCGTTCCAATCTGCATTATTACTTCAGCACCAAGAGTGAGTTGTACAGCGCGGTACTGTTCGACCTGCTGGAAGTGTGGAAGCAGGACGCGTTGTGCTTCGAGATGTTCGACGACCCGCGCGTGGTGCTGAGCAGCTACATCCGCGCCAAGATGAACCACTCGCGCAGTCGCCCTTACGGCTCGAAAGTCTGGGCCAACGAGATCATCCATGGCGCGCCGACACTGGGCGAGGCGCTGGATGTCAGCCTGTATGACTGGGCGAAAATGAAGGAAGCGAAGATTCGCCAGTGGGTCGAGGACAAGCGGATTCTGCCGGTGGAACCGTCGAGCCTGCTGTACATGATCTGGGCGTCGACGCAGCACTATGCCGACTTTGATCATCAGGTGAATATCCTCAACGAGCATCAGCCGTTGTCGGACATGCAGTTCGAGCGGGCGGTGCAGACGGTGACGAGTGTGATATTGCGCGGGATTGGCCTGGAACCCTAAAGCAGACCCTCACCCCAGCCCTCTCCCGGAGGGAGAGGGGGCCGACCGAGGTGTCTCTCGAGGTACATCGACCTGAAGAACCGAGTCGATTGCGGATTCAAAGCAAATCGTTCAGGTCGGTGGATTTCTGAAGCATCCCCCAATCAGTCCCCTCTCCCTTTGGGAGAGGGTTAGGGTGAGGGCCTTTCAGGATCATCCCCCAATTCAGACCGCAACGTGATACGGATTCCTCGGATCATGATTCCAGTCCAGAAACGGCTTCCCAGTTTCCATCGCCACCATCTCGATACAGTCCGCCACCGGACAAGTGATACATGATCGTTCCCACGCTCTGCGTGGGAATGCCTCTAGGGACGCTCCGCGTTCCAATGGGACGCAGAGCGTCCCGGGCTGCATTCCCACGCAGAACGTGGGAACGATCAGTCAAACCGCAACATGGTAGGGATTGCGCGGATCATGATTCCAGTCCAGAAACGGCTTCCCAGTTTCCATCGGCACCATCTCGATGCAATCCGCCACAGGGCAGGTGATCTGGCACAGATTGCAGCCCACGCACTCCTCATCGATCACTTCGTATTTATGCGTGCCATCCGCCTGCTTCAAACTGCTGATCGCCTGGTGTGACGTGTCCTCGCAAGCAATGTGACAACGCCCGCAACCAATGCACGCGTCCTGATCAATCTTCGCAATGACTTGATAGTTGATATCGAGGTACTTCCAGTCGGTGGTATTGCCCACCGCGCGCCCGGCAAACTCGCTGATATTGGCGTAACCCTGGCTGTCCATCCACCGCGACAGGCCGTCCTTCATCTCCTCGACAATCCGGAAACCATGCAGCATCGCCGCCGTGCACACCTGCACCGCGCCGCTGCCCAGCGCCATGAATTCCGCCGCATCGCGCCAACCGCCAATGCCGCCAATGCCGCAAATCGGCAGGCCCTGGGTCTGCGGATCGCGGGCGATTTCGGCGACCATGTTCAGCGCAATCGGCTTCACCGCCGAGCCACAGTAACCGCCGTGGGTGCTTTTGCTGCCGACCGTGGGCAGGGCGACCATGTGTTCCAGGTCGACGCTGGTGATCGAGTTGATCGTATTGATCAGCGACACCGCATCCGCACCACCGCGATGCGCCGCGCGGGCAGCGACGCGGATGTCGGTGATATTCGGCGTCAATTTGACGATCACCGGCAGCGAGCAATAGGTTTTGCACCAGCGCGTGACCTGCTCGACATACTCTGGGACCTGACCGACCGCCGCGCCCATGCCACGCTCGGGCATGCCGTGCGGGCAGCCGAAATTCAGCTCGATACCGTCAGCGCCGGTGGCTTCGACCAGCGGCAGAATGTGTTTCCACGACTCCTCGACGCACGGCACCATCAGCGACACGATCAACGCGCGATCCGGCCAGTCCTTCTTCACCTGAGTGATTTCACGCAGGTTGATCTCCAGCGAACGGTCGGTGATCAGCTCGATGTTGTTGATCCCGAGGACTTCGCGGTTGTTGCCGTAATGCGCCGAGTAACGCGACGAAACGTTGACCGCCGCCGGGTCCTCACCGAGGGTTTTCCAGACCACACCGCCCCAGCCTGCTTCAAAGGCACGGACGACGTTATAGGCTTTGTCAGTCGGCGGCGCGGAGGCCAGCCAGAACGGATTCGGTGCTTTGATGCCGGCGAAGACAATCGAAAGATCGGCCATTTACGCAGCCTCCACGTTGAGCATCAGTTGAGCGTTGATCGCCTCGGCGGCACATTTGCCGTGCTGCACGGCTTGCACGGTGAGGTCCTGATCGAGGCTGGTGCAGTCGCCGCCGGCATACACGCCGGGGATGCTGGTGCGCAGGTTTTCGTCGACCTGAATGCGTTCGCCCTGGCGCTTGAGTTCGCGGGCCAACGGGTCGGCGAGGGCGTTGCTGTCGAAGGACTGGCCGATGGCTTTGAAGATCGCGTCGGCCGCCAGTTCGAAGGTTTCGCCGGTGGTTTGCAGGCGCCCGTCGACCAGATCGGTGCGGGCGAAACGCATGCCGCGCACCTGGCCCTGAGCGTCGAGCAAGACTTCTTCCGGTTGCGCCCAGGTCAGCAGGCGTACCTGATTGGCTTTGGCGATGTCTTGTTCATGACCGGTGGCGCCCATGTCGGCGGCGCCTCGACGGTAAACAAGGTTGACGTCGCGAGCACCGAGACGAGCCATTTGCACAGCCATGTCGATCGCCGTGTTGCCGGCGCCAAGGACGATGCAGCGCTCGGCCAGCGGCAGTTGCGTGAGGTCATCGGCCTGGCGCAATTCGCGGATGTAATCGGTGGCGGCGAGCAGGCCCGGCGCATCTTCGTGGGCCAAACCAAGTTGTTTGCTGGCATTCAGGCCGAGGCCGAGGAACACCGCGTCGAACTGCTGATGCAGTTCGCTGAGGGTCAGATTCTCACCGAGCTTCTGCCCGTGGCGAATCTCGATGCCGCCGATCTGCAGGAGGAAATCCAGTTCCTTCTGCGCGTAATCGTCGACCAGTTTGTATTTAGCGATCCCGTACTCGTTGAGTCCGCCAGCCTTCTCCCGCGCTTCGAAAATCACCACCTCATGCCCATGCATGGCACTGCGATGTGCACAGGACAACCCCGCCGGCCCGGCACCGACCACGGCGATGCGTTTACCGCTGGCGGCGGCGCGCTGGAATGGGTGTTCGGTGAAGTGCGCGTTGTCGACGGCATAGCGTTGCAGCAGGCCGATCAGCACCGGCGCGCATTCGTGGGCGTTGTTGCGCACGCAGGCTTGCTGGCAGAGGATTTCGGTGGGGCAGACCCGCGCGCAACTGCCGCCGAGGATGTTTGCCGAAAGGATCTTCTGCGCGGCACCGGGCACGTTGTCCTGATGGATATTGCGGATGAACGAAGGGATGTCGATCTCGCTCGGGCACGCATTCACGCACGGCGCGTCGTAGCAATACAGGCAGCGCGAGGCTTCCAGATGCGCCTGTCGGTCGTTGAGCGGCGGCGCCAGATCGGTGAAATGGCCGGCGAGGGCGGCCGCGCTTTCGTGCGGGTGGGGGAGATGGTTCAGGGTCTCGATCACGGTTTTTTGCCTCACGGTAACTGCCTCTATCGGGCATTGGCCAAATCCCCGTGTAGGAGCTGCCGAAGGCTGCGATCTGTTGATCTTGATCTTAAAAAACAAGATCAAAAGATCGCAGCCTTCGGCAGCTCCTACAGGGGAATGCATTTCAAATGTGGGAGCGGGCTTGCTCGCGAAGGCCTCGATGTCAGCGTTTCACAGCAACAGGTTTATGCAACTCAGCCCGCTTGCTCAGCAAATCAAACACCGCCGGATACGCCGGCCGTTCGATGTAGCGCCCGGCACCACGCTCGGCGCGCAGATCGCCATCGGCCCAGACCACGCGGCCCTGGCTGACGGTATGGCTCGGTACGCCGCGCACGGTCTTGCCTTCGAAGATGTTGAAGTCCACCTGCTGATGGTGGGTCTTGGCGGAAATGGTGCGGCTGCCTTGCGGATCCCACAGCACCAGATCGGCATCGGCGCCGACGCGGATCGCACCTTTACGCGGATAGAGATTGAAGATCTTCGCGGTGTTGGTGGACGTGAGGGCGACAAAATCCTGCATCGACAAGCGACCGGAGTTGACCCCTTCATCCCACAGCACCGCCATGCGGTCTTCGATGCCGGCGGTGCCATTGGGAATCTTGCTGAAATCATCACGCCCGGCGGCTTTCTGCTCAGCGCAGAAACAGCAATGGTCAGTGGCGGTGGTGTGCAGATTGCCGTTTTGCAATCCGTGCCACAGCGCCTCCTGATGACCGCGCGGACGAAACGGCGGGCTCATCACGTAACCGGCAGCGGTCTGCCAATCCGGATGCTGATAGACGCTGTCGTCGAGCAGCAAATGCCCGGCCAGCACTTCGCCGTAAACCGGCTGGCCCTTGCTCCGTGCATAGGTGATTTCGTCGAGGGCTTCCTTGGTCGAGACGTGCACCAGGTACAACGGCGTGCCAATGGTTTCGGCGATACGAATCGCCCGGCTCGCCGCTTCCCCTTCAACCTGCGAAGGCCGCGACAGCGGATGCGCTTCCGGCCCGGTGATGCCCTGGGCCATCAACTTGCGTTGCAGGTGATAGACCAGTTCGCCGTTTTCCGCATGCACGGTCGGCACCGCGCCGAGTTCCAGGCAACGCTCGAAACTCGCTACCAGCGTGTCGTCGGCGGCCATGATCGCGTTCTTGTAGGCCATGAAATGCTTGAAGCTGTTGATCCCGTGATGGCTGACCAGCTCGGCCATTTCCTCACGCACCTGCTCGCTCCACCAGGTGATCGCGACGTGGAAGCCATAGTCCGACGCAGACTTTTCTGCCCAGCCGCGCCACTGATGAAACGCTTCCATCAACGACTGCTGCGGATTGGGAATCACGAAGTCGATGATCGACGTGGTGCCTCCGGCCAGACCGGCCGCCGTGCCGCTGTAAAAGTCTTCACTGGCGACGGTGCCCATGAACGGCAGTTGCATGTGCGTATGCGGATCGATGCCGCCGGGCATCAGGTATTGGCCGCTGCCGTCGAGCACTTCGGCGCCGGCGGGAATATCCAGGTTTTCACCGATGGCTTTGATCACGCCGTCGGCGCAATAGACGTCGGCGCGATAACTTTCATCATGGGTAACAACGGTGGCGCCACGGATCAACAGAGACATTCCGAGTTCCTCGCAGGCATGACCGACTGGTGCCGGTTCTAGATGTTTTATTGATGTACAGCGTTGCAGGGTGTATTCCTGTCAACGCTGTCAGGAATAGAAACTAGTCGCAGATTTGCAATAGATCAAGATTATTTTTTATAAGCTTATTACTGTTTTAAGTGTATGAAAAATAACGATAAAAAACGTAAATCACCAAAATGGTGAGGCCGTTCACCATTTTGACGCACTTGACAGGATGGAAATATGAGCAAGATTTCCTATGTGAAATCAGCCGCTTGAAGTTGAGCTGCGGTTGCTCGTTCACAATGAAAATAAATGCAGTGCACCAGTTTGAGTCCTGTCTGTTCGGACAACTTGCCAGGTGTTTAGCCTGAGCACCCAGACAAGTTTCCGCGAACTCATCCGGTGAATAATTAAAACTGATGAATATCAGAAAGTTGCAAAGCGTTTAACCCTCGGCCCGATGCGTAAGCGGGGCACCCGGCACGTTTATTGATGCCGCCGCTGACACCATGGCCGGTGCACGAAAGTTGTCAGTTCCTCCGGCCATCGTCCGGCTCGCACCTCGTGTGCCAGCCGCCTGATGAGCAAAAAATAATCAGAAGAACAGTGGAGCGGCCATGCAACAGAACAGATCGCAAGTGACCGAGCGCGACGGCTTGTTCGAACTCGAAGCCGGCAGCGACGTCCTCGACAGTCCCCGTTACAACCACGACATGGCACCGACCAAGGTGCGCGAACGAACCTGGAACAAATGGCACATCACCGCGCTGTGGGTCGGCATGTCGATCTGCGTGCCGACTTACACCCTCGGCGGTGTGCTGACGGCGTACTTCGGTTTGAGCGTTGGCGAAGCGCTGCTGGCGATTCTCTTCGCCAACGTCATCGTGCTGATTCCGCTGACTCTTAACGCGTTTCCCGGCACCAAGTACGGCATTCCGTTTCCCGTTCTACTGCGTTCGTCGTTCGGCATTCTCGGCTCCAACGTGCCGTGCCTGATTCGCGCGTTGGTGGCGTGTGGCTGGTTTGGCATCCAGACGATGTTTGGCGGATTGGCGATTCACCTGTTTCTCGGCTCGGTGTTCGACGGCTGGAAATCCCTCGGCGGCACGGGGGAGGTGATCGGCTTCATGGTGTTCTGGGCGCTCAACCTGTGGGTGGTGATTCGCGGCGCCGAGTCGATCAAGTGGCTGGAAACCTTGTCGGCGCCGTTGCTGGTGGCGGTCGGCGTGGGGTTACTGGTGTGGGCGATGCCCAATGTGTCGATGACAGAGCTGATGGCAATTCCGGCCAAACGTCCGGAAGGCGCGAGCGTGTACGGCTACTTCGCCGCCGGGCTGACGGCGATGGTCGGCTTCTGGGCCACCTTGTCGTTGAACATTCCCGACTTCAGCCGCTACGCCAAGAGCCAGAAGGATCAGATCCTCGGGCAGATTATCGGCCTGCCGCTGACCATGTTCCTGTTCGCTGCGCTGGGCGTGGTGATGACCGCCGCCTCGGTGAAACTGGTGGGTGTCACGGTGTCTGACCCGGTCACGCTGATCGGCCACATCCAGAGTCCGGTGTGGGTCGCGGTGGCCATGGCGCTGATCATCATCGCCACGCTGTCGACCAACACCGCTGCCAACATCGTGTCGCCGACCAACGATTTCCAGAACATCGCGCCGAAGGTCATCAACCGCACCAAAGCGGTGTTGCTGACCGGGTTGGTCGGGCTGATATTGATGGCCCATGAACTGCTGAAAAAACTCGGCTGGATCGTTTCCGACGTGAGTCTGGAAAGCGTCTATTCCAACTGGTTGCTCGGTTATTCGAGCCTGCTCGGGCCGATTGCCGGGATCATGGTGGTGGATTATTTCCTGATCAAGAAACAGCAACTTGACCTGGCCGGGTTGTATCGCGACGACGTTTATCCGGCGTGGAACTGGGCCGGGTTTCTCGCGTTTGGTGTGCCGGTGGTGCTGACGTTGTTGTCGTTGGGCAGCGATGCGTTCAGCTGGTTTTACAGCTACGGCTGGTTCACTGGTTCGGCGTTGGGCGGATTGATTTATTACGGGTTGTGCGTGATGCGCGCACAGCCTTCTGCCGTGAAAACAGCGGTGTAGGTGAGGGCCCCATCGCTGGCAAGCCAGCTCCCACAGGGATCGAGTCGTACACAAATTTTGTGTTCAATCCAAAACCTGTGGGAGCTGGCTTGCCAGCGATGGTGGCCTCAAAAACACCACAGCAATATCCATAAGAAAAAGCAGCCTGAGGAGATCCCCATGAACGCAGCCGTAGACGTTCTGCAATCGACCCATCAGCACATCAACCGCGATCGCCTGTGGGCCTCGCTCATGGAACTGGCCAAGCTCGGCGCCACGGTCAAGGGCGGCGTCTGTCGCCTGGCCCTGACCGACCTCGACCGCCAGGCCCGCGACCTGTTCGTGCAATGGTGCAAGGACGCCGGATGCAGCGTCACGGTCGATGAAGTCGGCAACATTTTCGCCCGTCGCCCGGGACGCAATCCCGATCTGCCGCCAGTGATGACCGGCAGCCACATCGACACGCAACCCACCGGCGGCAAGTTCGACGGCTGCTTCGGCGTACTCGCCGGTGTCGAAGTGCTGCGCACCCTCAACGACCTCAAAGTGGAAACCGAAGCACCGCTGGAAGTGGTGGTCTGGACGAATGAAGAAGGCTCACGCTTCGCCCCGTGCATGATGGGCTCGGGCGTGTTCGCCGAGAAATTCACCCTCGCAGAAACCCTCGCCAAGGTCGATGCCGAGGGCATCACCGTTGGCGAAGCGTTGAATGCCATCGGCTACGCCGGGCCGCGCAAGGTCAGCGGGCACAAGGTCGGTGCCTACTTCGAAGCGCACATCGAGCAAGGCCCGATCCTTGAAGACGAACAGAAAACCATCGGCGTGGTGCTCGGCGCGCTGGGGCAGAAGTGGTTCGACCTCAAGCTGCGCGGCGTCGAGGCCCATGCCGGCCCCACCCCGATGCACCTGCGCAAGGACGCCCTGGTTGGCGCCTCGGTGATCGTCGGTGCAGTCAATCGCGCCGCCCTCGGCCATCAACCACACGCCTGCGGCACGGTCGGCTGTCTGCAAGCCTATCCCGGCTCGCGCAACGTCATCCCCGGCGAAGTGCGCATGACCCTCGATTTCCGGCATCTGGAACCGGCGCGGTTGAATTCGATGATTGCCGAGGTCAAGCAAGTCATCGAAGCCACCTGTGAGGAACATGGCTTGACCTATGAGCTAACGCCGACCGCCGACTTCCCGCCGCTGTACTTCGAAAAAGGCTGCGTGGAAGCGGTGCGCGGTGCGGCGAAAGGGTTGGGGTTGTCGCACATGGACATCGTCAGTGGCGCTGGGCATGACGCGATTTTCCTCGCCGAACTGGGCCCGGCCGGGATGATCTTCGTGCCGTGCGAAGGCGGCATCAGCCACAACGAAATCGAAAACGCCGCGCCGGATGATCTGGCGGCGGGCTGTGCGGTGTTGTTGCGTGCGATGCTGGCGGCTTCGGCGATGGTGGCGGCCGGTAAAGCCGCCGCATAAACATCAAAAGATCGCAGCCCTGTGTAGGAGCTGCCGCAGGCTGCGATCTTTTCCTGTCACCCCAATGTCATGAAAATATGCGACGTTGCCGCCCCATGAAAATCATCACCTCCGGCGCGTCCTATCTGGACATCGACGCCTACGCTTGCTGCATCGCCTACGCAGAACTGCTCAATCTGCAAGGCATCCCCGCCCGCGCCGTCAGCAGCGCAACACCCAACGCCAGCGTCTCGAAAACCGTGCTTGATTGGGGCTACGCTTTTCAAACGCATGAAGCATCGCTGACGGATGAATTCATCCTGGTCGACGTATCCGACCATCACCATTTCGATCCCTTGGTGGTGCTCGACAGAGTGGTTGAAGTCATCGACCATCATCCGGGTTACGAAGATTACTGGGCACAGAAATTCGGTTCAGCCGCCGACATCCGCCCGATCGGTGCGGCGGCGACTCAGGTTTTCCAGCGTTGGCAGGCGGCAGGTTTGCTGGCAAAGATCAGTCAGCAAAGCGCCGCACTGCTGGCCACCGCAATTCTCGACAACACCCTGAATTTCACCAGCCAGATGACCACGCCAGCGGACATCGACGCCTACGCTGACCTCGCAGCTCGGGCGAACCTTGCGGCCGGCTGGCCCGAGCAGTACTTCCTCGAATGCCAGGCCAGCATCGAATCAGACCTTGCCAATGCCTTGGCAGCCGACCTGAAACGGATGAAACCCGAAAGCAATCTGCCGCAGATTTTCGCGCAAATGACCGTGTGGGATGCCGACGTATTGCTGCAAAAACACCGGCCAGCGATTAGCCAATGGATGGCGGAGCAGGGCGAAGACTGGCTGCTGAATGTCATCAGTATCCGTGACCGGAAAAGCTGCTTTCTCGCCGAGTCCGAACTCAGTCAACAAAAGCTGAATAGGCTGATGCCGTTTGGATGGTGGTGTGGAATGGCTGTTGTCGAGCCATCGATGCTACGCAAAGAACTCCTGAAGCTGAGCCTTTCAGTGGCTCGCTGTAGCAAATCCTGAAGACACTATGGAATTTGTAGGAGTGAGCCTGCTCGCGATAGCACACTGTCAGACACTGCAATATTGTCGGATGTACCGCCATCGCGAGCAGGCTCACTCCTACAGGGGATTTATGTGTGCAGTTGAGTCATGCGATTAGCCAGGACGGTCGTTTTTGTTTGTCTGGCTCTGGCGGCGGTCATTGCCATGCGGATTGCCGACATCCAGCAACCTTCTTTCCACTAGTACAACCTCTAGCGCTTGACGCTCGACCGGCGCCATTTGGTGTTCGCGCTTTTTCAGCTCCAGCAGAATGGGGCTGGACCAGGTGCGATAAGTCTGTTCGATGTTGCGACGCGACGTCATCAGTCTCTCCTTGATCAAGAGCCCGGTGTTGCTGGCAGGGGCTCAATCCGATGAGGGAATAACCTTAGTCGACAAACCTGGAAGTCGCGAATGGCCCTCTTTTTTGTTCATTAATGAGATAAATCTAAAGACTTAACTGTAGGAGAGACCTTATCTCTACCTTTGATCTAAAAAGCAGTTTCAAAATCTATCCTTGTCGGTGAGTATGGCCACTGTTTGTAAGCACTCAGAAGTCGTTACGTCGAATTTTCCATGGAGAAAATGGTTCATGACCATCAAGATCGAGGGAGTGATCGCCAGCAAGATTGGCTTTGCTTCTCACCAGAATTCTGTCCCGGTCCTCAGAGAGCTGACCGTTCACAACGATGGTGAAGCTGATTACAGCGATCTTGAACTGGAGCTTGTCGCGGATCCGCCCTTCCTTGAAGGCAAGACTTGGCGTCTGGATCGATTAAACAAAGATTCGACGCTGCATATTTCAGAACGCGATTTAAAGCTGAATGCCGCTTATCTCGCCGATTTGACGGAAAGCCTCAGTGCGACCCTTGTGCTGCGTCTACGTTGCAACGGTGAAGTTCTCAATAGTCAAATCTTCGCGGTTGAGCTTTTGGCAAGAAATGAGTGGGGTGGCGTTAACTCCATGCCAGAGCTCCTGCCCGCGTTTGCGATGCCAAATGACCCTGCGGTAGATCGGATACTCAAATCTGCTTCTGATGTTCTGCGCCGGGCTGGCAAAGCGGATGGCATCAACGGTTACGAAAGTAAGTCCAGAACCAGAACCTGGGAGCTCACGTCCGCAATATGGTCCGCAGTCTGCGGACTTAAATTGAGCTACGCGCTGCCACCTGCAAGCTTTGAGACTTACGGCCAGAAAGTCAGAACGCCAAGCCTTATATTAGAGGGCGGTGTTGCAACATGCCTGGACACAGCGTTGCTCTTTGCCGCAGCACTGGAGCAAGCCGGACTGAACGCACTTCTCTTGCTGACGAAAGGTCATGCTTTTGCAGGCGTTTGGTTGCAGCCTCAGGAATTTTCTCAACTGATTACAGATGAAGCTTCAGCGGTACGAAAGCGTATCGATCTGAAAGAAGCTCTCGTATTTGAAACCACTCTGGCAACGCAATTTCCTGTGCCTGGTTTCAGTCAGGCGATTAGTACAGCTGAGAGGCAGGTCAATGATGAGGATTTCATCATGGCCATTGATATGCATCGAGCACGCATGCAGCGCATTCGCCCTTTGGCAACGTCAATTCCTGCATCGAAATCAGATGTGATTCAAGAAGTGGAGGCGCCTCTTGAGGCATTGGAGATCGCGCCACAATTACCGGGCTTTGACGTAGAAATTCTCACTGAGTCAGAAACACCCGCCGGTAAGCTGACGCTGTGGCAGCGCAAGCTTCTCGACCTGACTACTCGAAATCGACTTTTACATCTACCGGATAGTGCTAAAGGCGTTCGCTTGATCTGTCCTGAGCCCGCTGAGCTAGAAGACCAATTGGCCAGCGGCAAGCGCATCAGGATCGTGTCTATACCGGATCTGGAGGCTGGAGGTAGAGATGCGGCACTCTATGAGCAACAAAATCGGGAGTCGCTCAGAGATGAATACGCTCGCAGTGCATTGTCTCGTGGTGAGGTCCTGGCCACCCTTGAGAAAGCTAAGCTCGAAGTAGCGCTGATTGACCTGTACCGTAAAGCTCGAAGTGATCTTGATGAAGGCGGAGCAAATACTCTCTTTCTTGCACTCGGGTTTTTAAAGTGGAAAAAGTCAGCAGACGACCCAAAAACCTATTCCGCTCCTTTAATTTTGCTACCCGTAAAACTTGATCGTAAAAGTGCGTTGTCCGGCGTGACGATGACTTTGCTTGAGGATGAGCCTCGCTTCAATTTGACCCTGCTCGAACTGTTACGACATGACTTTGAACTCGTTATTCCGGGGCTTGAAGGTGAGCTTCCCACCGACGACAGTGGCATTGATGTCACAGGGATCTGGAATACGGTGCGCCGCGCCATCAGAGATGTGCCGGGCTTCGAGGTCACCACAGAGCTAGTGCTGGGAACGTTCTCCTTCGCGAAATATTTGATGTGGCAGGATCTGGCCGCTCGCTCTGAGCAGCTTTTGAAGAGCCCGATGGTCAAGCATTTGCTGGAGAGAAGTGTTGGCGGTGAAGGTTTTGCTACGTCGGGGGAGTTTCCGCAGCCTCACGAGTTGGATAGAAAAGTCAGCCCGGCCGAGCTGTTTACACCGTTACCGGCTGACTCCTCCCAATTGGCTGCAGTTGTTGCCTCCGCCAGTGGTTGTGATTTCGTTCTTGATGGACCTCCCGGCACCGGTAAGTCCCAAACCATCGCCAACATGATCGCCCACAACCTGGCGCTAGGCCGCAGGGTCTTGTTCGTCGCAGAAAAAATGGCCGCTTTGGATGTTGTCTATCGTCGGCTTGAAGAAAAGGGGCTAGGCGAATTCTGCCTTGAGCTGCACTCCAGCAAAACATCCAAGGTTGAAGTACTTAAACAACTGGAGCGGGCTTGGGATGTTCGCGATGCATTGACCGCTGAAGAGTGGGCTGTAGAAACGGCAAAACTGCACAAGCTACGAAATCGATTGAACGAAGTCGTGGGAACCTTGCACCGTCGGCAACCTAATGGATTAACAGTCCATCAGGCGATAGGTCGTGTTGTACGAGATGGATACGCCGCGTTACCGCGTATTGCATGGCCAGAGGGAACATCTCACGACGCGGAAGATTACGTGCGCTTGCGTGACCTTGCCCGGCGTCTCGACTTGAATAGTCAGGCTGCCCACGATCTGTCAGCTGACTTCTCGCTCATCGCTCCAACCGAATGGTCAAACGGCTGGCAAGAGTCGATCGCTGCAGTATCCAGGGAACTGCCGGGAGTCATTGAGCGGCTGAAGATTGCCTGTAACAACTTGTTGAGAGCCACCGATCTTCCCCTAGCCGTTACGAGTGGGGAGGACATCGAGCGTTTTTGCCAGTTTGTAGCATTGTTGGTAGATACGCACGGTATCGATCTCTCTTTCGCATTCACGTTGAATGCAAGTGCCAAGATCGTTTCAGCCAAGAAAGCTGTGCAGATCCTCACAAATTACCAAGAGATTGAACACTCGCTGTCGGTGCGTTACGCCTCAGAAGCCTGCCGCACCATCAACCTCGAACAACTCAAAAGCGACTGGGAAACGGGCAAGACCAAGTTTTGGTTCCTCGCTACTTTGGCCAAGAAAAAGGTGGGTAAAAACCTTGCGGGTCAGGGCGGAGCGGTTGGACTCCCGAACGTTGAGCAGGATCTTGCCAGACTCTTCGAAATGTGTGATCTGCTCATTTCGCTGGACAGCTTGTCTGCAGATATAAACGCTGTGCCAGGATGGAGCGGAGTTTCTAGTGATCAATCCGCGATGACAGTAGCTTGGGAGCTCGCTGAACGCCTGAGAACATTGATCAGCTCAAACGCTGAATCCCCTGAAGATCTGATTGCACTGCGGGGGGCCACACAAAAGCTCGTGGTTGAAGCCAATGAGTTATTGGGCGGGGGTGGTTTTATCGCAGCAGGGCTTCACCAGTTAAAAGACGCATTGGAAGCGTTCAGTCAAACGAGCAAACGTTTCAATGAACTTAGTAATCGCCCGGTAGAGAGCAAATTAACAATTGAGTCGTTGCTTGATGCGTCCAATGCTATCTCTCGACAGGAGTCGAAGCTGAAAGCTTGGTGTGATTGGTGCCGGGTGCGTGATGAGGCAATAGCATCTGGGCTTCAACCGTTAACTGATGCATTGGCAATCAAAGGGTTGCCAGAGGGCGGGACTGTAGGCGCGTTCGAAACATCTTATGCACGTTGGTTCGCAAGGGTGATGATCGACGCGGAACCGTTGTTGCGTAATTTCGTGCCAGCAGAGCACGCTAGCGATATTGAGGCGTTTGTACGTCTGGATGATGATCTTTCCAAGCTAACTGTTCGATACATTCGAGCCAAGCTGTGTGGATTAATCCCGTCGAAAAACGAGATCGGCAAACAAGGTGGTTTCGGTATCCTGAAGCACGAACTGCAAAAATCACGTCGGCACAAACCCGTGCGACAGCTTGCTGTTGAGATGGGCGATGCCATGTCGAAACTCGCTCCTTGCATGCTGATGAGCCCTCTTTCGATTGCGCAGTATCTTCCAACGGATCTCGCACTTTTTGACTTGGTGATATTCGATGAGGCATCGCAAATTGCACCATGGGATGCCATAGGTTCAATCGCGAGGGGCAAGCAGGTGGTCATTGCGGGTGATCCCCGTCAGATGCCCCCAACAAACTTCTTCAATCGCGCCGCGTCTGCTGCAGAAGACGACACTGCTGAGGACATGGAGAGCATTTTGGATGAGTGTCTGGGCGCAGGCATCCCAAGTCATAGCCTCAGTTGGCACTACCGTAGTCGCCATGAAAGCTTGATCGCATTCTCGAATCATCGCTACTACGACAGTAATCTCATCACCTTTCCGGCGGCTGAAACGCGTGCCAGCGCTGTAGAGTGGCGACGTGTAGATGGTGTCTATGCAAAAGGCAAGGGCAGGCACAATCAGGCCGAGGCCGAGGCCATTGTTACCGAGACTGTGAAGCGTTTGATGGATCCGGCGTTTGTTGCGAGCGGGCATACTATTGGGATCATCACACTCAATAGCGACCAGCAAAGACTGATCAACGATCTACTGGATAGGGCGCGGCAACAGTTTCCGCAGATCGAGCCGTTCTTTCAGCACGACATTGCCGAGCCCGTCGTCGTAAAAAACCTGGAGACAGTCCAAGGCGATGAGCGCGATTTGATCATGCTGGGTATCGGGTATGGCCCAACCGAGCCAGGCGCGCAGGTTATGTCGATGAACTTCGGTCCATTGAACAAAGAAGGCGGATGGCGTCGTTTGAACGTGGCGATAACCCGTGCACGCAGGGAGATGATGGTTTTCTCATCTTTTGATTCTTCGATGATTGATTTAAATCGCACCAACGCCCGGGCTGTTCGCGATCTTAAGCACTTCATTGAGTTTGCCCAGAGAGGGCCAAGGGCTCTTGCTGAGGCAGTGCAGGGTTCAGTGGGCGGTTATGACTCGCCTTTTGAGGAAGCTGTTGCTCAAGAGCTGAGACGAAAAGGCTGGCAAGTCGTGCCGCAAATTGGGGTATCTCGTTTCCGAATTGATCTAGGCATTGTCCATCCGGACAGACCTGGTGATTATCTGGTTGGTGTTGAATGTGACGGTGCGACCTATCACAGTGCTGCCACCGCGCGCGATCGTGACAAAGTTCGTAGCGCAATCCTGCAAGGGTTGGGCTGGAAGCTGGTTCGGCTCTGGTCTACAGAGTGGTGGATTGATAAGTCTGGCGCGCTGGATCGGTTGCATGCATCGCTTGAGGCTCTTTTGGAAGAGTCGCGTGCAGCCGCTCTCGTTAGAAAACCAGTTCAGCAGGAATCCTCAATACCTCTTTTGTCATTGGTGCATAGCGCTCCATTGGCAAATGGCGTAGAGCAAGAGGAAATTTCTGCTATATCAGAGGGCGATTATTCTGACGAACTGCCTCCCGAAGTCAAAATCGCAAAGTCGTTTGCACTGCAGGCCTCACCCGCAATCAAGGATGAATACCGTGTCACCGACTTCACAAGCGTGGGCGAAAGAATCAATGCGGACGCGTTTTACTCGCCTGAATATGATGCAGTTCTTGCTGAATTGATTGCACATGTTTTGTTGCAGGAGGCTCCAATCCTCGACTCAGTGTTGGTACAGCGCGTAGCCCGGGCACATGGTTTTCAACGCTCTGGGCGTCTCATTCGAGAGCGAGTTCTTGATCTGACAGAGCAAAATCATCATCTGAAAGCGGATCCGGTTGATGGCCAATTTGTTTGGCATTCCGAAAGTGATATTGCTGGTTGGAACAAATATCGGACACCTGCGACTTTGGATGACGGCAGGTCGATGGAGGAGATCGCCGCTGAGGAACTACTGATGGTCGCCTCGTTGATTTCCACTGGCGACATGCCTTTGGAAATTGCCAAAACTTTTGGCGTGAAGCGTTTGACTGGAGCTGCACGTGAAAGGATAGAGCTGGCAATCAAGTCGATGTCAGATTTGTGATTTTTTTAAAGCAGTAAAACGAAAGGAGAGCATGGTGGTTGCCAGCTCTCCTTTTTCATTGCCTGTTTACTCGGTCGACTGAAAGTACGCCATCGCGAGCAGGCTCACTCCTACATGGGTTTTGTGGTGGGTTTGGGTCAGTCGTCGATGTTCATCAGTTGTTGGACGCCTTGCCAGGCTTCGGCGCGCATGCGTTCGATGTCGAGGCCCGGGATCACGCCGTTGTCGACAACAATTCTGCCGCCGACCAGGCTGTATTTCACGCTGATCGGTTCGCCCGCGACCACCGGGGCGACGGCGCTGTCGTGGAAGCCATAGAACCGAGGATGATCGAGGCTGTAGACCACCAGATCCGCCGCTTGCCCGACTTCGAGGGTGCCGACGGCGCCAAGGCCCAACACCTGCGCGCCACCCGCCGTACCCCAGTGAATGACATCTTCAGCGGTAGTCGCCGAGGCGCCTTGTTCGGCGCGGTGGATCAGCCATGCAGTGTTGGCTTCACCGACCATGCTTCCCGACTCATTCGACGCCACGCCGTCCACCCCCAGGGAAATCGGCACGCCGGCCTCATACATCTGCGGCACCGGTGCGACGCCGCTGCCCAGCCGGGCGTTGCTCACCGGGCAATGGGAGATGCCGGTGCCGGTTTGCGCCAGCATGCGGATTTCGCCCGGTTGCAGGTGCACGGCGTGGGCGAACCAGACGTCGGGGCCGAGCCATTCGTGTTCGGCGACGAACTCCACCGGCAGGCAGTTGTATTTTTCGCGGCAGAAATTCACGTAGTTCTGCGTTTCCGACAGGTGCGTGTGCAGGCGCAAACCGAGGCCGCGTGCGCTGTGCGCGAGTTCGCGTAGCAGCGTTGGCGGTAGCGAGAACGTCGGTGTGGTCGGGGCGACGACCACGCGGCGCATCGCGTCCGGGGTGTCCTGGTGATACAGCGATTTCAGCCGTTCGATATCGCCGACCATCTGCTCGAGGCTTTCCGGTTGCAGCGCGGTTTTCGAGAAGCCCGGATGTGCGCTCGCCGATTCCAGTGCGCCGCCACGGCACAGCACAAAACGCAGGCCAAATTCATCGGCCATATCAAACAACAGGTCGCCGGTCTCGGTGCTGCCGTGGGCGTGGTAGAGATAGTGGTGATCGGCGCAGGTGGTGACGCCGGACAGCAGCAACTCGACCATGCCCAGCCGTGCGGCGATCCGCGCCAGTTGCGGGGTAAAGCGGTTGAGCCGCGGGTAGGGCACGCTCGCCAGCCAGCCTTGCAGATCCTGATTCAACCCTTCGGGTACGGCTTTGAGCAGGTTCTGGAACAAGTGATGGTGAGTGTTGATCCAGCCCGGATAGACCACGCAATTGCGCGCGTCGATCAGCCGTTCGCCGGGTTGTGGTTCAAGGTTTGCGGCCATTTCGGCGATGCGACCGTTGACCACGCGGATGTCCACAGCGCCGGCCCGTGCGCGAGGGCCGCGCAGGCCGGTCATCACCGCGACCGGGTGCTTGATCAGGATGTTCTGAAGTTGTGTCATGGGCAGCTCCAAACTAAAGGATGTGCGAGGCGGATTTGCTGGCGGTGGTTTCCGCCACGCTGACGCCATTCAGCGCGGCGTTGAGCAGCACCGACACCAGGCAGGCGATGACCACGCTGCTGTGCAGGAACGGCTGCGACCACTCGGGAAGTTGTTTGAACAGGGTGGGGGCGAGCACCGGCACCAGCGCGGCGGCGATGGTGAAACCGACGATCAGCACGTTGTAGCGATTGCGCTCGTAGTCGACCTTGGCGAGGGTCTGAATACCCGCCGCCGCGACCACGCCGAACATCGCAATGCCGGCGCCACCGAGGGCGGCGGTCGGCATCGAGGCGATGATCGCGCCGGCCTTCGGCACCAAGGCAATCGAGCACATCAGCAAGCCGCTGACCGCGACCACCCAACGGCTGCGCACGCCGGTGAGGATCACCAGGCCGACGTTTTCCATGAAGGCGATAAACGGGAACGCCGCGAACATCCCGGCGATGGTGCTGGCCAAGCCATTGGCGCGCAGACCGTTGATGACTTGTTTGTCCTCGACCGGTTTTTCGACGATGTCGCCGATGGCCACGAACAGCCCCATCGACTCGACCATCTGCACGATCATCACCACCACCATGGTTGCGATGGGGATCAGGCTGAAGGTCGGCAAACCGAAGTAGAACGGGTAGGGCACGGTCAGCCACGGCGCTTCTTCAACGCTGTGAAAACTGCCCATGCCCAAGCCGTAGGCCAGACCGGCGCCGACCAGCATGCCGATCAACACCGCCATGTTGCGCAGCAGCGGGCTGCCATAACGGTTGACCAGCAGAATCGTCAGCAACACCACCACTGCCACGCCGAGGAATGCCGGCGCGCCAAAGTTGCTCGCGTTGCGCCCGCCGCCGACCCATTCATAGGCAATCGGGAACAGCTGCAAACCAATCACGGTGACGATGCAACCGGTCACTACGGGCGGGAAAAATCGCCGTAATCGACCGACGAAAGGCGCCATCAGCATGGTGAAGATCCCCGCGCCGATCACCGCTCCGCAAACCCCGGCAAACCCTACGTCCGGGTTGCTGCCGATGGCGATCACCGGGCCGACGCTGCTGAACGCCACGCCTTGCAGAATCGGCAGGCGCACGCCGAATTTCCAGAAGCCGACGGTTTGCAGGAGGGTGGCGATGCCTGAGCAGAACAGCGTGGTGCTAATCAACACCACCGTATCGGCATGGGACATTTTTAAGGCGCTGGCGACAATCAACGGCACGGCGATGGCGCCGATGTACGAGACGGCCATGTGCTGCAGGCCGAGGGTGAGCATCTGTCGCACCGGCAGAATGCGGTCGACGGGGTGCACGGTGGATGCGTTTTTTGCTGGGGATGTGGCTGACGACATGGGGAAACACCTCTGGCTGTTTTTATGCGGTAGAGAGGGGTATTCGTCTGATGCCTGCTGCAGATTCCCTGTAGGAGTGAGCCTGCTCGCGATAGCGATGAATCAGTCACCATCATTGCTCAATGACACACCGCTATCGCGAGCAGGCTCACTCCTACAGGTTTTGTGGCATCAGTCATTCGTACACAGGTGCCCGAAGCCGCCATCCACCGGCTTCGATGCCTTGTTTCAGCCTGCCAGGCAGGCGGCGAAGCCCTGGTTCAGCGCCGCGCGGTCCAGGTCGCGGCCGATGAAGACGATCTTGCTTGAGCGCGGCTCCGTGCCCCACGCGGTCGAGGCGCGGAATTCGACCAGGCTGTGCACGCCTTGCAGCACGTAGCGCTGGTCCTCGTTAGCCACAGCGAGCACGCCTTTCATGCGATAGAGGTTGTCGGCCTGGGACGAGCGCAGTTCGCTGATCCAGCGATGGAACGCCATCAGGTTGACCGCGCCGTCGACGGCGATGCCTACCGATGACACGCTTGGATCGTGTTGGTGGTCCTGCTCTTCAATAGAGTGCTCAGCGTGATGCTCATGGTCGTGATGATCGTGATCGTGCTGCTCCGCGCCGATTTCCATGAGCTTCTGCGTGCATTCAAATGCGCCGATACCGAGGATTTTCGTCAGGTCGATCTGCGCATGGGTCGAGGTCACCAGTTCCGCTGTGGCATTCAAGCCACGGATCTTGCCGCGCAGGGTTTCCACTTCGGCGCTGCTGACCAGATCGACCTTGTTGATGACGATCCGGTCGGCGCAGACGATCTGATCCACCGCCTGATTATCGACCCCGTCGAGTTGCAGATCCTCCAGGTGCTGGGCGATGTGCTTGGCGTCGACCATGGTCACGATCGCGTCGAGTTCGACTTCATCGGCGATCGGATCATTGATGAAAAAGCTCTGCGCCACCGGGTATGGATCGGCCAGGCCGCTGGTTTCGATGAGGATGTGATCGAGGCGCACCGGGCGCGCCACCAGCTCACGGACGATGCGCACCAGATCCTCGCGAACCTCGGCGGTGCAGCACACGCAGCCGTTGACCATCTCGTAGATTTCTTCGGTTTCCGAGCTGAGGACGAGGTCGCCGTCGATGCCGACTTCACCGAATTCGTTTTCGATCACGGCGATTTTGCGGCCGTGGTTTTCCTTGAGAATGTAATTGAGCAGGGTGGTTTTACCGGCACCGAGGAAACCGGTGAGGATGGTCACGGGGATTTTGGTGTTGCGCGTTGGGGCGTTGAAGGGGGTGTTCATGGTGAGGCTCCTTTGATTGACCGGTGCACACTGAATTCGGTTGACGCTGCTTTTTTGTAGGAGTGAGCCTGCTCGCGATAGCGGTGTGTCAGTCGACATTTACGTTACTGACACGCCGCCATCGCGAGCAGGCTCACTCCTACAAGGGGATAGGGGTTCTTGCCATCGTTGAGCGACGCCGGCATCAAGGCCGAACAGGTCGAGCACGCGGCCGAGGCTGTGGTCGACCATTTGCGCGAGGTTTTCCGGCCGGGCGTAGAAGGCCGGCACCGGCGGGGCGATGATCCCGCCCATCTCGGTGACGGCAGTCATGTTGCGCAGGTGGGCGAGGGTCAGCGGGGTTTCGCGGGCCATCAGCACCAGCGTGCGGCGCTCCTTGAGGGTGACGTCGGCGGCGCGGCCGATCAGCCCCGATGAGGTGCCAGTGGCAATCTCCGCCAGCGTCCTCATCGAACACGGCGCCACCACCATCCCGAGGCAGCGAAATGAGCCGCTGGCAATCCCGGCGGCAACGTCATCGGCGCGGTGGTAATGAGTGGCCAGCGCGGTGACGTCGGCGAGTTTGTAATCCGTCTCGTGGGCCATGGTCAGCAGCGCGGCGCGGCTGATGATCAGGTGGCTTTCGATGTCCAGGTCGTCGAGCAATTGCAGCAGGCGCACGCCGTAGATGAAGCCGGACGCGCCGCTGATGCCGACCACCATCCGTTGCCGGTTCACGACTCAAGACCTTTGAGCAAAAGCCGCGCGCGTTCGAGTACATCCTGATCGAGCTGCGCCTTGATCCCGTCGAAAGCCGAACCGCGTGTGGCATCCAGGCCCATTCGCGAAGTGGTGCCATTGACCGAGGACGAAGGATCGAGCGGACTGCCCGGCAAGCCATCAATGGTGAAAATATCCAGATGCGGCTGAAAGTGCGTGGCCAGCGCCCACAGCACCTGGCTGTCATCGCTGATGTCGATATCGCTGTCCACCGCGATCACGGTTTTCAGGTACGGATCCCAACCGAGCAGCGCCAGCATGATCTGCCGCGCTTCGCCGTCGCGGCTCTGGTCCAGCGCCACATAGCAATGAAAATGCGTGCCGGAGTTCGGGTAATGCACGGCGGTGACGGCAGGGAAACGCGCCTTGAGTTTCTCGCTCATTTCCGCTTCGCGCGGCAGACGGGCGAGGGTCAAATGCTCGGCATAGCGGCCGCCCATCACGTCGACCAGCCAGGCGTCCTTGCGCCGCAAGAGGGTATCGACGCGCAAGACGTTGTTGGTCGAGCGATCGGAGGAATAACCGCTGAACTCGCCGAACGGACCTTCCTCGGCATACGCCGCCGGATCGATAGTGCCTTCCAGCACGAACTCGGCAGAGGCCGGGACACCGATGCCGTAGCGCGGGGTTTTCACCAGCTCCAGCGGTGCGCCGAACAGCCCGCCGGCGACAGCACGCTCATCGCCGCCATAAGGCAGGCGCGCAGCAGCGGCGAGCATGAACAGCGGGTGCGCCCCCACCACCATCGCTACGCGCAATTCTTCGCCACGTTCGCGTGCGGTTTGCAGCATCCGCCACAAATGACCGCGTGAATGCAGGCTGGTGGCGAGGGCTTGACGGGCGTGGCGCATCGAGCGGTGATAGCTCATGTTGGCGATGCCGGTCAGCGGGTCTTCGGCGATGATGATCGCGTTGGTGATGTACGGGCCGCGATCGCTGTCGAAATGCTTGAGCATCGGCAACAGCGCCAGATCCAGCGCTTCGCCTTCGAAGACTTCATCGAGGATCGGGCCGCTCTCCACGTAACGCGGTGCGATCGGATTATTGGCGCGGGTCTGGAAGGTTTCGTGCAGCTGCGCCGGCGTTACGCCGAACAGCCGGGCGATGCGGGTCCGCGAGGCGAACATATTGCTTGCCACCGGCACGCCGAGGTGGCCGACGTTTGCGCAGATCAGCAGAGGATCGCGGCCCTGGGCGGCGAGGGCATCGACCAGGGCGGTGACGTCCTGATCGGCAGAAATGGCTTGGGTGATGGTCAGCACATCGTCCGGGTACTCACGGCGATAGGCGTCGATGAACACGTGAAAGTCCTGAGAATCGCCGAGCGTCGAACGGGTCATGGTTTCACCTCGTAAAAAGCAGGCACGCAGGGGTGATAGAGCGTTCGCGCGGCCAGCCGTTGGCCTGCCGGTCGAGCGAAACGCCGGGTCATCTTCGTGCCTGTAAAGTCGCTGTGTGTCGGTCGTAACACTGACCCCTGTGGGAGCGAGCCTGCTCGCGAATGCGGTATGTCATTCAACGTTAATGGCGACTGATCCACCGCTTTCGCGAGCAGGCTCGCTCCCACAGGTTTTGTGTATGGCTACAGGTAGGTGGTGGTCAGGCGTATGTCGGCCTCGGCCAGGTCTTTGGGCGGTGGCGTCGGTTCGATTCCGCACAACCGGGCGATGTTGTTGCCCAGGTAATCCTCGAGATGATCTTCATCTATGCCCAAGCCCTGCGGCGCCGGCGAGCACAACACCTCCAGTTCCCTTAGCCACATCCCCGGCTCATTCGGCGGTGAGTCCGTGCCGAATACGATCTTGTTGCGCGGCAGTTCCTTGGCGAATTCGACGATCCGCGACTGGAAACACCAGCCCGATTCGCAGTACACGTTCGGCGTGTCCATGGCCATCCAGAACGCTTCGAACGAGTAGTTGCCGCCGGTCTGAATACCGAAATGGCCGATGATGAAATTGACCATCGGGAACTCGCGGATGATCGGGTAGAACATCGTCGGAATCGTGTACGGGCCGTCGCCGGTGTGGATCAGCACAACGATGTTGTACTTGGCGCAGACCTTCATTGCCGGACGCAGCCAGTCGAGTGCGCGATCCGGGCGATAGCCGTGCATGTTGGCGTGCAGCTTGAGCATCTTGAAGCCGTATTCCTTGATGTGGAATTCCAGCTCCGCCGCACCGTTTTCCGGTCCCCAGCGCGGGTTGAAGTTGAAGTTGCCGATGAAGCGATCCGGGTACTTCATGCACAGTTCGGCGATGTACGACATGTAGTCGCGCACGCCTTCGCGGCCCCGGCGGTTGCCGTCGCGATAACCGGTGTTGCCCGGTGGCGGCTGGATGAAACCCATGTCGATGCGACGTGGTTTACCGTTGATCATGTACGGGCCGTCCATCAACTTGAGCATGCGCTCGCCAGTGAACGGTTCGCCGGTGTGGCGCCAGGCCTCGTCGACCAGATTTGTTGGGTGCAGATGGGTGTCGATGATCATCGGTTCAGCTCCTGGCCAGTTGAGTGGTGACGGGACGCTTGAGTTGCGCCTCTGCTTCGGAAACGGAACGGGGTGGCGGGGTCGGTTCGAGGCCGATCATCCGCGCGGTGTTGTTGCCCAAGTAGTCTTCGAGGGTGTCCTCGTCGAGATTCAGGCCTTGTGGCGGCTCGTGGCAGAGCACTTCGAGCAGGCGCAGCCACATGCCCGGTTCGTTCGGCGGCGTGTCGGTGCCGAAGAGGATTTTGTGCGTCGGCAAGACCTTGGCGAATTCGACGATTCGCGATTGCAGGCACCAGCCGGATTCGCAGTAGACGTTGGGCAACTCCATCGCCCATTGCATCGGTTCGAACACGTAGACGCCGCCGGTCTGCACGCCGAAGTGGGCCATGATGAAATTGACGTTGGGGAATTCCTTGATCATCGGCACCCATTCCGACGGGATGCTGTACGGCCCGTCGCCGGTGTGCAGCTTGACCGGAATGCCCAGTTCGGCGCATTTCTCGAAGCATGGGCGTACCCAGTCGAGCGCACGGTCAGGACGGTAGGCGTGCATGTTGGCCTGCATCTGCACCATGCCGAAACCGTGTTCCTTGACGTAGCGCTCGATCGCTTCGACGCCGTTTTCCACGCCGCAGCGCGGGTTGTAGACGAAGCAGCCGATGAAGCGATCCGGGTAGGTCTGGACCATTTTCAGGGTGTAGGCCATGTAAGCGTCGATGGATTCACGGCCGGTGAGGTCGCCGTCGGTCCAGGTGTAAATCGTGTTGCCTTGCGGCGGCTGGATGAAGGCTTTGTCAATGCGGCGAGGCTTGCCGTTGACCATGTACGGGCCATCCATCATCTCCAGCAGACGCTCGCCAGTGAACGGGTCACCGTCATGCCTCCAGGCGAGGTCCACGAGATCCGTGGGATAGCAGCTGATATCGATGATCATTGCAGTCGATCTCCTGATAGCGGGGAAAGGAGCCTTGCGGCTCTCGGCATCCACGTCCCGGGCAATCGGCCGTTGCTATGCGCAAGACACGCGCATTCCCTCGCCTGTTCGCATCCGGCCCGGGTGGGTGGCTGCTGAGGGCGAGTATTGGAAGGCGGGGTTGGGTTCGTACAATATTAATTGGGCGGGGTGGTGATATGCGTTCGATATGGGCAGATCAGGAGCTACCCTCACCCCAGCCCTCTCCCGGAGGGAGAGGGGGCCGACCGAGGTGTTTTTCGCGATGCATCGACCTGAGAAACCGAGTCGATTATGGATTCGGTGAGGCAGATTCAGGTCGACGATTTTCTGAAGCATCCCCCTCTCAGATCGAGTCGATTATAGATTCACAGCTGATCTCTCAAGTCGGTGTAACTCTTCAATATCCCCCAATCAGTCCCCTCTACCTCTGGGAGAGGGTTAGGGTGAGGGCTGGATTTCAAGCGTACACAAAGCCAACTGTTTGATGATTTCAACCACCGGCGCCACACGCTCCGCCTGCCCATGCGGCCACACCGCGTAAAGGTTGTAATGCGCGGCAATCTGCGCCTCGTTCAACGCCACCAACCGCCCACTGCGCAACGCATCGGCCGCCAATAATCCGCGCACCAGCCCCGCTCCAACGCCAGCCTCTGCAGCGGCGATAAGGTTGGCAGCATTATCAAAAATCACCCGCGCCGGCGGCTCGGTCGGCGTCATCCCGGCCGCATCCAGCCACGGAATCCACGACCGCCGCGTATACCCCAACAACGGCAACTGAAGAATCTGCGCCGGACTCAACGGCACCTGCAAACCATAGCGCTCCAGCAATTCCGGCGAGGCCACCGCCAACACTCGGTCGCCACAAATCTGCGTCATCTCGCAGTCATCCCAATCGCCATAGCCGTAGCGCAACGCCAGATCAACCCGCTCAAACGAGCTGCGATCACTGCGCGGCATCGACAGCAGCGTCACCTCGTAATCCGGCAGCCCGTCAAGCAACTGCGGCAAGCGCGGATTGAGCCAGCTCTGCGCCAGTTCGCTGTCCACGTCGAGGGTCAAACGCTGCGCCACGCTGCGGTTTTTCACCGAGGAAATCGCCCGGTCAATCTGCGCCAGACCATCCGACAAGACACTGGCAAACAACTGCCCGGCATCGGTCAGATTGCTGCCGCCGCCTTCACGCACGAACAGCGGCTGGCCGATGAAATCTTCCAGCGCGCGGATCTGCTGACTGATCGCGCTGTGGGTCAGATCAAGTTTGCGCGCGGCGCTGGAGAAACTGCCGCTGCGCGCGGCGTGGATAAACGCGCTCATGGACTGCACCGACGGGTATCGCTTGTACATGTTGTTAGTCCTGCTTACAGCGGTTGGCAGAAATCGTCGCTGGCCGGGTTTTGCTCGGGGTTCCAATAATCGGTCACCAGGCCCGCACAAAGACGGGCCGCTCTTTTGGAGCCTGACAATGATTGCATTCACGGTTAACGGCGAACGACGCGAGCTGGATGAAGCGTCCTCCTCCATGCCCTTGTTATGGGTCTTGCGTGATCAACTGAAACTCACCGGCACCAAGTTCGGTTGCGGGATGGGCCTGTGCGGTGCCTGCACCGTGCACCTGGACGGCGTTGCGGTGCGTTCCTGCCAACTGCCAGCGGCCGCCGTCGCGGGCCATAGCATCACCACGATCGAGGGGTTGTCGCCGACACAAAACCATCCGCTGCAACTGGCCTGGGTCGCCGAAGATGTGCCGCAATGCGGCTACTGTCAATCCGGGCAGATCATGTCCGCTGCCTCGTTGCTCAACACCGGTGCGGCGGTGACTGACGATTCGATCCGCAATGCGATGTCCGGAAATATCTGCCGTTGCGGCACTTACGGGCGCATCAACAAAGCCATCAAACGCGCGGCGAATACGCCGAAGGAGGCCTGATGAGCCTCATCGACGACACCCGCCTCGAACTGCCGCGCCGGGTATTTCTCAAGCAAGCGGCGACCGTGGCTTCAGGCCTGGCGATTGCCCTGTACCTGCCGAGCGGTATTGCCGCCAGCGACCCGAAAGCCCCGGCACCGGCCAGCGAATTCGAGCCGAATGCCTGGGTGCGCATCTTCCCCGACGGCACGGTGAAACTGGTCGTACACAAGCACGATTCCGGCACCGGCACACAAACGGCATTGGCTGCGTGCGTGGCCGAAGAGCTCGACGTCAACCCGATGACCGTGCAGGTGATCACCCCGGAAGATCCATTCTTCGAAACCTACATTCATCCGATCTGGAAAGTCTTCTCCACGGGCGGCAGCACCAGCGTTTCCCTCGAATACGATCGCTTGCGCATGGCCGGTGCCACGGCGCGGGCGCTGTTGATTACCGCTGCAGCGAAACAGTGGAAAGTCAGCCCCGACAGTTGCACCACCGAGGAAGGTCGCGTCGTTCACACGTCGAGTAAGCGTAGCCTCGGTTATGGCGAACTGGTCGGGGTCGCGGCGAATCTGCCAGCGCCGACCCACGTCACGCTGAAAGACCCGGCGCAGTTCAAATACATCGGCAAGCTGCGCCACAAACGTGATGCCGCAGCCAAGGTGTGCGGGCGGTTCAAGTACAGCATCGACGTGCAATTGCCGGACATGCTGGTCGCAGTGATTCAGCGCGCGCCTGTGGTTGGATCGAAAGTGCTCAGCGTCGATTCAGCAGCCGCTCTGCAAGTGCCGGGCGTGCGTAAAGTGCTGGCGATTCCAGGGCGTCCCGATGTGCTCGGCGGTAATCTGGAAGGCGTCGCGGTGTTGGCAGATACCTTCTGGGCGGCGCAGCAGGGCCGCAAAGTGCTGGAGATCAAGTGGAGCGATTCGCCGCTGGCCGGTTTTGACAGTGAACAGTTGTCCAGCGCTCAAGCCCAAGCCATCGGCGATCCGCAAGCACAAACGGTCAAAGCCATGTCCAACGGTGATGTCAGCGGGCAATGGGCGGGTGCGGCGAAGCTGATCGAAGCCGATTACACCATGCCCTACAAAGTACAAAACCCGCTGGAACCGATCTGCATCACCGCGCAGGTTAAGGACAAGGCGATCACCTATTGGGGCGGCGTGCAGGTGCCGTCCTCAGCGCTGGAAGCTGCGCAGACCGTGTGCGGGATCGACAAGGCCAACGTGACCATTCATGAGTTGGTCTCTGGCGGCAGCTTCGGTGCAAGGGAGGCCAAATACTGGTTGTTCGAGGTCGCGTATCTGGCGCAGAAAACCGGCGTACCGGTGAAGTTGCTCAACAGTCGCGAAGACGAAATGCATGCGCTGTTCAATCACCCGGCGACCTTGCATCGGGTCAAAGGCGCGCTCGACGCTCAAGGCAAACTCACCGCGCTGCAACTGCACGCGGTGTCGCCAGCCTCGCCGGAGCAGTGGGAGCCGGGTTATTTCGAACGTCCAGACAAGATGGATTACAGCACCACCGAAGCGATCACCGCGTGGGACTTCGCCTATCGTCCGCCGCACCTGGAACTGAACTGGGTCAAGCACGAAAGCGATGTGCCGAGCGGTTGGTATCGCTCGGTGAGTTTCATCCCCAACGTGTTTGCCGTGGAAAGTTTCATGGATGAGCTGGCCCATGCGGCGGGCGAGGATCCATTGGCGTTCCGGCTGGCCAATATGCACGAGCGGCCTCGCCATGTCGCGGTGCTCAAACAGGCTGCCGAGCGCGCCGGATGGGGTCAGCCGTTGCCAGCGGGCACGGCGCTGGGGATCGCGACCAATCAGGGCTACACCAGTTTTATCGCGGTAGTCGCGCGGGTCGCGACGGTGGATGGCAAGCCGAAAATCGAGAAACTCACCTGCGTGGTCGATTGCGGTTTGGCCGTGTCGCCGGGCGGTGTCGAGGAGCAGATCTACGGCGGCCTGATGTGGGGCTTTGGTCATGCGTTGTTCGATCGACTCGAGATCAAACAGGGCAGGGTGGTGCAGAGCAACTTCCACGACTATCGCGTCACGCGCATGTCCGATATGCCGGCCACCGACATCCTGGTGCTTGACGGTGAACCGAGCAAACCCGGCGGCGTTGGCGAGTTGGGCAGCCCTTCGGTGGTGCCGGCCATCGCCAATGCCTTGTTCGCGCTGACCGGCGTGCGCCAGCGTTCGACGCCACTGAGCCTGGGATAAATCGCCATGGACTTGCGCCTGTTGCGGTACTTCATGGCGTTGGCCGATGAGTTGCACTTCGGTCGCGCTGCCGAGCGCTTGCACATCTGCCAGCCGCCGCTGAGTCAGCAGATTCGTTTGCTGGAGGAGGAACTCGGCACGCCGCTGTTCGAGCGCAGCCATCATCGGGTCGAGCTGACGGCGGCGGGGCAGATGCTTAAGGAGCAGGCGCCGCTGGTTTTCGAGCAGCTCGAGCGGGCGCTGGATCTGACGCGGCAGACCGGCCGTGGTCAGCTCGGTGAACTGGAAATCGGCATGATCAGTTCGGTGATGGTCGGCGTGCTGCCGCGAGCCTTGCACCTGTTTCGCGAGCGCTACCCGCAGGTCAACTGGCGCTTGCACGAGATGACCCCGGCGGCGCAGGTCAAGGCGTTGAAGGAGAAACGCATCGATGCCTGCGTGTTTCGCGTCGGTTATGACGACCCGCTGTTGCGCAATGAACTGCTGATCTATGAACCGATTCATGTGGTGATGCCGGCGGATCATCCATTGGCTGAGCGGGAAGTGCTGGCGCCGGCGGACCTGGCGCAGGAGCCGTTTGTCGCGCTGGAGCTGAAGCAGTCGCGGTTCGCCAATTTTCTCTATCAGTGCTGCATTCAGGCCGGGTTTACGCCGCAGATCCGCCAGCAGGTGATCGAGGTGCAGACCTTGCTCAGCCTGGTGCGCGCAGGTTTTGGCGTGGCGCTGTTGCCGGCGTCCATCGAGCAATTGGCGCCGGCAGGACTGGTATTCCGCCGCCTGACCCCGGCATTGCCGGAAGTGCCGCTGTACGCGACGTACCGCGCGGATGATGCCTCGGCAGTCCTGAAACTGTTCCTCGACACCCTCCGCGAACTCAACGGCAACCCCCAACCCCTGTAGGAGCTGCCGAAGGCTGCGATCTTTTGATGTTGTTTTTAAAAGACAAGATCAAAAGATCGCAGCCTTCGGCAGCTCCTACAGGGGGATGTGTTGTGTGTGAATAGAGATGCACGATCGCGATTGGCTGCGGTCGTAGTCTTCACATGGGCGTATCACTTGTGGAGATCCAATGAGCCAGGAAGTCCTGACCACCGAAACCAATCGCCGCCAGTTGCAGCAAATCATCGCCGGGCTGTCGGACGGGGTGATTTTGCTGGAGCTGGACCAGAGCATTCTTTGGGCCAACGAAGCCGCGCTGGCCATGCACGGTGTCAGCCGGATTACTGACCTGGGCCACAATGCCGATGAATACGCCAAACAGTTCAACCTGCGCTATCGCAACAATCACTCGATCACCGCTGAAAACTACCCGATCAGCCGCGTGGCGCGCTGTGAGAGTTTTAATGACGTGCTGATTGAAGTGTCGCCAACCGATGATCCGGAGCGCATCTGGGTACACAGCGTGCGCAGCATGATCCTCACCGATCGCGAAGGGCAGCCCGAGTCGCTGGTGCTGATCATGAGCGACGTCACCGACTGGGCCAACGCCGAGCAGCGCTTCGAAAAGACCTTCAACGCCAATCCGGCGCCGGCAGTGATCTGCCGTCTCAGCGACCTGCGCTACATCAAGGTCAATCCGGGGTTTCTGGAAATGACCGGCTACACCCGCGATCAAGTGATCGGCACCTCGGCCTATGAGATCGATATTTTTGAGCGAGCCGAGAAAAAAGATTTGGCGATCCAGCGTCTGCGCGACGTTGCGACCATTCCGCAAATGCAGGCCGAACTGCGCTTGCCCGATGGCAGCAGCAAGCAAGTGATCGTCGCCGGGCAACCGCTGACGCTCAACGATGAGGATTGCATGCTGTTTTCCTTCGTCGACATGGAATTGCGCCACAAGGCCGAAGTGGCGTTGCGCCAAAGCGAAGAGCGCTTTGCCAAGGCGTTCCGTCTGACGCCCGTGCCGATCCTGATTTGCAGCGCTGACGAGCAGCAGATCATCGACGTCAATCAGGCCTTCCTCGAAACCCTCGCCTACGACGGCAGCGAGGTGCTCGGCAGGACCGTGACGCAGCTGGATTTCATCGATGACAACGGCGCACGCACGCGGTTGCTGGCAGCGCTGGAGAAAAATGGCCGGGTTGATCGGGTCGATGTGCGCGTGCGCAAGAAGGACGCCGAACTGCTCGAGTGCGCGCTGTCTGCCGACACTGTGAATATCCAGGACATTCCCTGCTACTTGCTGGTGTTGATGGACATCACCGAGCGCAAGCGCACCGAGCTTGAGCTGGTGGCAGCGATTGAAGAGGTGATGAAAGACGCTTCGTGGTTCAGCCGTACGCTGATCGAAAAGCTGGCCAATGTGAAGAGGGTCAACTCGCCGCAGCTGCCGAGCGTGTCGTTCACTGACCTGACGGCACGTGAACGCGATGTGCTCGGGTTGATCTGCGAAGGGCTGGCGGACAAGGAGATCGCCGCACGGTTGAAACTCGCACCGAATACCGTGCGCAATCATGTCGCGACGGTGTATTCCAAGCTCGATGTGCACAGCCGCAGCGAGGCGATTGTCTGGGCGCGGGAGCGTGGTCTGTTTGCCGGCGACTGGGCCGGTAAGGGCCAGCGATGAGGTGCAAATGCACTAGTGCGAGGGGTGCAAATTGAGGTGTCTTGACGAGGCCGCTGTTCCTAGTCTGGTGGGGTGCGATACGAGCCTTTTCAGGCTTGGGATCGTGTCCCGTCGAAGCCGTCAAAGGAACAACTCAATGATGAACCTTGCGCAATTGCGCGCACAGCTTGAGCGCAGTTTTTCGCCGCTGGCGTGTGAATGTCTGGTGGATGGTGATCATTCGCTGACCGTGAAGTTATATCACCCGGAGTCGGGGCAGGTGGACCTGGTGATCAGTGGGCTGAAACTCGACGCGCTGCGTACGCCTGAGTCGGTAGAGGCGTTGATCGAAGAGTTGCGCTACGAACTCGAAAGCAACTCCCTGCGCGCCTCACGCGACCCCGACCTGGCATAACCCATGTAGGAGCTGCCGCAGGCTGCCATCTGTTGATCTTGATCTTGATCTTGCATCTGAACACCAAGATCAAAAGATCGCAGCCTGCGGCAGCTCCTACAGGGTGCGAACGCAAATCAGGTTGTCAGAGCGAGATCAGGGGGCGAACGCAAATCAGATTGTCAGCGCGAGATCAGGGTGTGAACGCAAATCAGGTTGTCAGCGCGAGATCAGGGTGTGAACGCAAATCCGGTTGTCTGCGCGAGATCAAGGTGCGTACGCAACACCGGGTTGTCAGCGCAAAACCGGGTTGTGCGCGCGAAATCGACAGCCCGCGCAGGCTGATCTGGCGCCTTTACTGGCGCTTGCGGTGGCCTCGGCTATAAAGAATGAGTGGTCAGGTCTTGCGTGGCCGGTTGGGTCGCGCAAGTTTGTCTTCCATTTATCGCGGGTCGTCCTATGAACAATCCTGGGAAACGCGTGTTGCCGTTGGCTTTTTTTGCCGTGCTGCTGGCAGGCTGTGCCAGTCCGCCGCCACCGCCTCCTGTTGCTCCACCCCCACCGCCGGAACGTACATGCCAGGTCCTCGAAAACACTGAGGTTGCCGGCGACATGTATGTCGACGGGCAAGTGACTCGACACACCACCACCACCCGTTGCGTCACTCAATAACGCCGGCGGGGCACAAGTCCCGGGTTGAGCGGATTGTACTGGTGGCCGATCTGCTCGGCACGGCGGTGTTTGCCGTGGAAGGCGCCATTGCGGCGATGCGCAGTCAGCTCGACTTGCTCGGGGTGATGGTCATCGCGTTTATTGTCGCGCTCGGCGGTGGCGTGACGCGTGACTTGCTGATTGGCGCCACGCCACCCAACGCGGTGGCCGATTGGCGCTATCCGGCGCTGGCGTTTTTCATGGGCGGGCTGGCGTTCGTGTTCCATGAACACGTGCTGAGCTGGTCCGGTTCGACCCTGATTGTGCTGGACGCCGCCGGGTTGGCGCTGTTTGCCGTAGCCGGCGCGCAGAAGGCTTTGAATTTCGCGATTACGCCATTTGTGGCGATGCTGATGGGCACGATTACCGGCGTCGGCGGCGGGGTGATCCGGGACATCGTGCTGGCGCGGATACCCGTGGTGCTGCAGGCGGATCTGTATGCCAGTTCGGCGTTTACCGGTGCGGCGGTGTTGATCATCGCGCGGCGCTGCGGTGTGTCGCCGGTGGCAGCGGCGTTGCTGGCAGGCGCAGCGTGTCTGCTGCTGCGCCTGTTGTCAGTGCATTTCGGCTGGCAGTTACCGAAGGTCATTGACGCCTGAATCTCAAACCTCTTCCAGGCTGACCCAACGCTGCTCGCGCGCAGCGAGGCGAATCGCCGTGGCCAGACGCTCGACCGCCCAGGCCTGTTCGAAGTCGGTGCCACCCTGATGGTTGCCGGCCAGCGCCATCAGCACGTCATGCACCTCCAGCGTCTTCAGTTCGTTGTAGCCCAATTGATGACCCGGGGCTGGGCTGAATGCGGCGTAGCCCGGCAGGTTGGGGCCGGCGAGCAGGCGCTGGAAGCCGTCCTGCCCGGCGCGGAACAGACGCAGTTCATTCAAACGCTCCTGATCGAACGTCAGGGTGCCGCGCGTGCCACTGATTTCAAAGCTCAGGTGATTTTTGTAGCCGTGCTTGAGCCAACTGCTGCTGAACGTGCCTCGGGCGCCGTTGGCGAAACGCAGCAGGGCGTGCACTTGATCGTCGACGTTGATCGGTTTTTGCGTGGTGCCGGCCGGGCGTTGGGTGTGCACGGTGTGAGTGTCGGCACAAACGGCTTCAACGTCGCCGACCAGATAGCGCGCCATCGACAGCAAGTGACTGCCGAGATCGGCCAGTGCACCGCCGGCATGCGCCGGATCGCAGCGCCATGACCACGGCGAATCGGGGTCGGCCATGAAGTCTTCGCTGAATTCGCCCTGAAAGCTGATGATCTCGCCGAGTTCGCCGTCGCGAATCAGGTCATGCGCCAAGGTGATCATCGGGTTGTGCTGATAGTTGTAGCCGACCCGCGTGACCACACCGGCGTCTCTCGCCGCCTGACGCATCGCGCTGGCTTGTTCGAGGCTCACCGCCAGGGGCTTTTCGCAGTAAACCGCTTTGCCGGCAGCCAGGGCGGCCATGGCCATTGGATAGTGCAGGTGATTAGGGGTGGTGATGGCGACCAGATTGACTTTGGGGTCATTGATCAAGTGTTGCCAGTCGCTGTGATGGGCGGCAAATCCCCAGGCTTCGGCACACTGGCGGGCACGCTGTGGATCGGCGTCGGTGAGGGCGGCGAGGTTGAGTTTGAATGGCAGTTCGAAGACTGCACTGACATTGCGAAACGCCAAGGCATGGGCACGGCCCATGAAACCTGTGCCGATGAGACCGATACCGAGTTCGCGCATAGCCTTCTTCCTTTGGATTTTTATTTTCAGGAAGGCTATTTATGGAATAAAAATTCCCTTAATGCAAATTTCAGAATAATTATTCAATCCATGTAGGAGCTGCCGCAGGCTGCGATCTTTTTTTAAAGACAAGATCAAAAGATCGCAGCCTGCGGCAGCTCCTACATGGGTCAGTCGATCAGTACATGGGGTGGCTGGAGGTCAGGACAGGAAACCACCGTCCACATTCAGCGCAACGCCGGTGGTGTAGCTCGACGCATCACTCGCCAGGTACAACACCGCACCGGCCATTTCACTCGGATCGGCCACGCGTTTGAGCGGGATCTGCGTCAGCGCCTGCTTGAGGATCGCGTCGTTCTTCACCAGCGCCGAGGCGAACTTGGTGTCGGTCAGACCCGGCAACAGGGCGTTGCAACGGATGCCGAACTGCGCGCATTCCTTGGCGAAGACCTTGGTCATGTTGATCACCGCCGCCTTGGTCACCGAGTAGATGCCCTGGAAAATGCCCGGCGAGATACCGTTGATAGACGCCACGTTGATGATGCTGCCACCACCGTTTTCGCGCATCAGCTTGCCGGCTTCGACGGACATGAAGAAGTAGCCGCGAATGTTCACGTCAACGGTTTTCTGGAAGGCACTCAGATCAGTGTCCAGCACGTTGCAGAATTGCGGGTTGGTCGCGGCGTTGTTGACCAGAATGTCGAGGCGGCCGAACTGTTCCTTGATCCCGGCGAACACCTGGGCAATCTGCTCCATTTCACCGATGTGGCAGGCCACCGCAGTGGCTTTGCCGCCAGCCGCGATGATCGCATCGGCGACGTGCTGGCAGCCGTCGAGTTTGCGGCTCGAGACGATGACGTGGGCGCCTTGCTGGGCCAACAGTTTGGCGATCGCTTCACCGATGCCACGGCTGGCGCCGGAAACGAAAGCGATTTTACCGTCGAGGTCGAACAACTGAGTCTTGGACATAAGGGTTCCTGGGTGTGGGCCGTCAGAGGCTCGATTTCGCAATGACTTGCAGGCTCATCTGCTCCAGCAGTTTGTTCATGTGAATGAACTGCGCGAAGCGTTTGTCCTGGGTCTGGCCATGGTAGAAGCGGTAGTAGATCTGCTGCACGATGCCGGCCAGGCGGAACAGGCCGTAGGTGTAGTAGAAGTCGAAATTGTCGATCTGGATGCCCGAACGCTCGGCGTAGTAATCGACGAACTCGCGGCGCGTGAGCATGCCCGGCGCGTGGCTCGGCTGGCGGCGCATCAGTTGCACCGGCGCCGGATCGTCGGCCTGAATCCAATAGGCGAGGGTGTTGCCCAGGTCCATCAGCGGATCGCCGAGGGTGGTCAGTTCCCAGTCGAGCACGCCGATGATCTGCATCGGGTTGTGCGGGTCGAGGATGACGTTGTCGAAGCGGTAATCGTTATGAACGATGCTTGAGGTCGGATGATCGGCCGGCATCTTGTCGTTGAGCCAGGCTTTCACCGCTTGCCAGTGCGGCGCGTCCGGGGTCAGGGCCTTTTCGTAGCGCTCGCTCCAGCCTTTGATCTGGCGGGCGACGTAGCCTTCGGGTTTACCCAGATCGCCGAGGCCGCAAGCGTTGTAGTCAACGCGGTGCAGTTCGACGAAACGGTCGATGAAGCTTTTGCACAGTGCCTCGGTTTTCGCCGAATCGAGGCCCAGTTCCGGCGGCAGTTCCGAGCGCAGAATGATCCCGTTGACGCGTTCCATCACGTAGAACTCGGCGCCGATCACCGAATCGTCGGTGCAGTGCACGTAGGCTTTCGGGCAATACGGAAAGCCGTCGCGCAGCTGATTGAGAATGCGGAATTCGCGGCCCATGTCGTGGGCGGATTTGGCCTTGTGGCCGAATGGCGGACGGCGCAGGACGAATTCCTGCTCCGGGTATTCGAGCAGGTAGGTCAGGTTCGACGCACCGCCGGGGAACTGGCTGATCGCAGGTGTGCCGCTGAGGCCCGGAATGTGCGCCTTGAGGTACGGATCGATCAGGCTGGCATCGAGTTCTTCGCCAGAGCGGATACGGGTGGACTGGTCAGTAAGCGCCATGCTTATCCCTTCTGCTTATTTTGGAGGCCAGACATCATTGGCTAATCTAATGGCGCGCTCGGGCGGTCACAAGCGCGGGTCGGTCTTATAGGTTAGCGTGTTGCCGGATAATCACCTTTGGGAATGTGCGCGCCGGGCCATCGCAGGCTAAGGTTTAGCGGGTATGCCGTGTTCGCCAAGGAGGCTTGAGATGGGCTGTCCGCAAGTCTGTGCCAGTGCCACATTGCAATGCAGCTTTGGCGCCGCGCCGTCGATGCTCAACGTGCTGCCGGTGAATCGCACGCTGACCGGCGGCATGCCGGCGGCGAACATCATGGACCACATCCCGTTGGTCAACATCCTGCCGTTCGGGGTATGCATGAGCCTGGCCAATCCGATGGTCGCCGCCGCGACGGCTGCCGCGCTTGGCGTGTTGACGCCGATGCCGTGCATCCCGGCGACCGCAGCGCCGTGGATCCCCGGTGGAGCGCCGACGCTGTTGCTGGGCGGGATGCCGGCGATCGACGCCAACAGCACGCTGATGTGCACGTGGGCGGGAGTGATCAAGATTGTCATGCCGGGGCAGATGCAGATGCTCATCCCCTGAACCCCTGTAGGAGCTGCCGAAGGCTGCGATCTTGATGATCGCTCCCACGCTCCGCGTGGGAGCGCAGCCCGGGACGCTCTGCGTTCCATCCAGAGCCGAACGCAGAGCGTCGTTGAGGCGTTCCCACGCAGAGCGTGGGAACGATCATAAAACAGGATCAATAGATCGCAGCCTTCGGCAGCTCCTACACGGGGCGGTGGGGTTCGACAAATTCTGTGGGAGCGGGCTTGCTCGCGAAGAGGCCAGTCGATACAGCCGGAAAACTTCAGACCTGCTGCGGATCGGCCCACTGGCGATACCACCAGCGCACCCGCGAAATCGGCTTGCCATCGGCGCCCAGCGGTCGACCGTCCTCGGCATAACCTTGCTCCGGCTCGATCAACTGCCCATTCAGATACCGAGCTTCCAGCGCCGGTTTGCCATTGGCATGAAAGCGCTGATAACGCCCCTCACGTACGCCATCGCGATAAAACTCCGCCTCCGCCACTTGCCCGTCCGGGAAGTAATTGAACGCCTCGCCATGCAACAACCCCCGCCGATAGGTCGCCTTGCGCTGGAGAAACCCCTCTGGTGCGTAAAAACTCGCGACCCCTTGCAGCTTGTCGCGCACGAACGGCATTTGCGCCGAGACCTTGCCATTCGGGTGATACAGCAGTGACGTGCCCTGCAACTCACCCTCGCGGTAATGCAGATCGGCCTGCTTGCGCCCGTCATCCTTGATGTTCAGCGGCCCGTCGAGCTGACCGTCCTGCAAACGTCCCTTGAGCTGCTTGTCCGCCTGCTGCAGATCCAGCGGTATGATCGCCATGGCTTGTCCTTGTCAGTTGACCTGCACCAGGCCGCCCTTGATGGTCAGCATGCCGCCACCGTCGACGGTCTGCGAGGCCGCGCCCTTGTTGGTCAGGCTGATGCCGGCGTCGTTGGTCAGCGTCGTGCCGGCCTTGTTGTCCAGCGAAGTGCCGGCCTGATTGGTCAGCGCCGTGCCGGCCTTCTGCGTGATCGAAGTGCTGGCCGACGTCGCCAGATCGGCGCCGCTCTTGATGGTGAAACTGCCGCCGCTTTGCAGGGTGAGGGTGCCGCTGACCTTGATGGTCAGGTTGCCGTCCACGGTCAGGCTGTAATCGCCGGTGACCTTGTCGGTGTAGTTGCCGCCGGTGCTGTGGTTCTGATCGGCGCCGACTTTCACCGTTCGGCTGTCCTTCACATCGAGGCTGTCGCTGCCGGTCTGAATCGTGACGCTGCGTTTGCCCTTTTCCAGCGTGACGGTTTCGTCACCGTCCTTCACCGTGCGCGTGCGCGCGTTTTGTACCGTGAGGGTTTCGTCGTGGCCGACGGTGGCGGTGGTGTCGTTGAGCACGTTGATGTTCAGATCTTTCTGCGCCTGCAAGAACACTTCTTCGGCGTCTTTCTTGTCCTCGAAGCGCAATTCATTGAAGCCGCCACCACCCTTGGACGACTGGGTCTTGATCCCCGACTGGGTCTGATTGGCCGGCAGCGCGTAGGGCAGGGCGTTGTCGCCGTTGTAGACGCAACCGGTCACCAGTGGCCGATCCGGATCGCCGTCGATAAAGGTCACGATGACCTCCTGGCCGATGCGCGGCACAAACTGCATACCGAAACCCTTGCCGCTCCACGGCAGTACCACGCGCACCCAGCAGGAACTGGTCTCGTCGTTCTTGCCGTCGCGATCCCAAGGGAACTGCAACTTGATCCGCCCGTATTCGTCAGTCCAGATTTCCTCGCCGGATTTGCCAACGACGATCGCTGTTTGCGCATGCATGCGTGGTTTCGGTGTGGTGCGCTGCGGGCGAAACGTGGTGCTTTTGGGGATCGCTTCGAAGCGGTTGCGATAGCTTTCGTGAGTGGCGTCATGGGTGACCCGCGTCACCACCCAATCGATGTTCAGACTGCTGTCGTCATGCCCGTCGAGGGTGAACCAGTGCCCGGGAATCAGCCAGCGACAGTCACTCTCACCGACAAAGCGTTTCTCTTCACTGCGCAAACCGTCGACGCGCTGCTTGGTCAGCGCATCACCTTGGGCTTTGGCGTTGTAACCGCCCGGATGTTCATAGACTGACAGCGGGCCGGCTACTGCTTCAGCCTGGCCATACAGCGAGGTGGTCGGCGTGGTGAATTCGTAATCGGTGGCCCGATAGACCCCGGCCACCGCCTGCAAACACACCTGCCCTGAACGGATCCCGTGCAACTCGCGCAGCCCCAGTCCTTGCCCCAGATAGCTGACCTTCGGCCCGTTGGGAATCTGCACGAAGGCGTCGTTGCTGTCGCCCAAAACCAATGTGTGCTTACCGGCGTCGTGGGTGAAAAACCAGAAGATGCCATCCTCTTCGAGCAGCCGGGAGACGAAGGCGAAATCGCTCTCGCCGTACTGCACGCAGTATTCGCGCGGCGTGTAGCTGCCGGTCAGCGACAGTTTGAAATCGGTAAAACCGTACGCCTTGAAAATCGTCGTGACGATGTCGGAGGTGGCAAGGTTTTGGAAAATACGATTGTTGCTTCCGAGTGTCAGCCACCACAGCCACGGCCTCAGCAATAGCTGATAGCGCTCAGCAGTAGCATCGGCGGGGAGCTGGCGGATCTCGGCGACCAGCGCATCGAACGGGCGGACCAGGGCATCGTTGTGCAACGTCGTGGTGACGTGGCTGGCGACAGCGCTGGTCAGGGTGAGCGCGGTGCCGTCATTGAGGCCGTTGAGGATTTGTGAGCCGAGGGCATTGAGCGCTTCTTCGCCGGACAGCGATTCAGGGAAAAGCGCCGACAGTGAGGTGGCGGTGAGGGAGAGCGAAGTATTGCTGTCGACGGAACGCGGCATCGAAAATCCTCAAAGTCAGCGGAAATTGAACTTCAACCGGTGACGTCAAAAAGAATCGGCCGGTGATCCGGGCCAGACATGTCGAAGATATGCGCCAGCCCGGTGATGTCGACGACGTTGACGGTCACGTCCGCCGACGCCAGGACCCAGTCGAGAATCCCGCCTTTGGCTTGTGTCTGCTGCCCGCCCCAGCAATCGTAGGCAAGGCCTGCGGTGTCGAGTTGGCCGACGTTGGCGTAATCCAGATTGAGATCGCCGGTGGCGACCCATCGACCGCCCAGCGCGGTGCAGGATTTAAGTTGGCTTCGGGTCAGTCCGGTCTGCCCGGATTTGAAGTGCGCGAGAAACACATAGCCGGTATAGCCGTTGACCCCACTGGCCTCCACGGCAATCAGATCTCGGTTCAGGCCATGCAGGCTTCCCTGACTACAGACTTGAAGCCTTTCGAAGCTTTTGACCATGACGATGTAAGCGTTCGAATAACCACCGGTGAAAGAGTAGACCGTGTAGTTCTGATAGATGTCAGCGAGATTGCTGCGGTAATTAACGATCTGCGCCGAATGGATCTCGCATAAAAAGACAATGTCGGCATCCCAGGCATTACTTGAACAGCAGTTGTGCAGAAAAAAATCGACTTGGGTCTGTTTAACCTGTGAGGAGGATTTACCGTTTTTTTCGACGTTGAAACTCCCGATTCTCATGCCTCACCTTTCCTTATTCAATGTAGGCGTTGGCCACCTGCAGACAACTGCTGCAGGGCGCAAGGAATTGTTCATCGGCTTTGGCGACGGCCACGTAAGCGTGTAGAACCCGGGTGTCTTCGATGTCCGGGTGGCCGGCCAGCGATAGCTCGACGATGACATCCCCCCAGTGGTGTATCGCGCTGATGATTTTTTTCTCCGCACAGCCTGGGTTCCAGTACTGCGAGCTGATTTGCGGCAGCGTCGTTGTGCAGGCGCAGATTCCCTGCTCGTGGTTGTATGGCGTTGCGTCTATTGCCTGGCGAGTTGCGTGGTAGAGCCAGTTCGAGACGCCAAAACCGCCGGTGATCGCCCTGATGTTTCGCTGTATGTCCGGAGAAACGGCGGTGTACCAGTAGCCTTGTGCAGACCAGCAAACGGCAATGACGCCTGGAGCATTTATCCCTCGCCAAGTGAGAAAGTCCGAGAGCGTCTGTGCAACGGTATAGGTCCTCTCGTCCGGGCCTGGAATGTTGCCGAAGTGTCCGGCCAATAAATGCTTTGTCGTCCTGTCAAGGCTCATATCCAACTCCCTGTAATTCAGTCATCGAATTGGCCCAGTGCATAAGGCACTCGGTCTTTCACCTGCCATGCATCAGCGTTGACCCGGATGATTGCCGATCCGTAAACGTGCCAATACGCGCCTCTTTTGATGCAAATGACGGTGTGTTCATATCCACCCGTGTTGTCCTTGTCCGGGCCGAAATAACGGCGGCAACGCTCCTGAGTTGTGTTGTCAGGGCCTGAATAGTCATTGTTGGTCACGCGGATCTTTTGTGCGCCCACGACCAGGCCACCCATGGCGTTGCCATCGGAATCATGAAAAAAACGATTGCCCGTGGCGGTGGCATGAACCGAAAGCGCGCAGCCGTTCATGGGATAGGTCACCACCAGGGTGCCATCGGGTTGACCGCTGGGTACGTCGCAATAACGTGCTTCTCCCTGACTGAACGGGATGTACCAGTCCGGACCGCCGGCTACCACGTCTATCCGGTAGATACTTGACTGGTTATAGCGCGTGCAGGTCAGCGTGCATGCGCCTCCGACCGCGTCGCGGAGGGCATCGCCGCGTACGATGAACCCCCAGGCACTGATCGCGACACTAGGCTGGTTGCGTAGCAAAGCGAGTACTTCGTTACCGGGTTTCATGATCGGCGTGTCCATGTCTTGATCGGGGGCGATGGAGATCTACAGCCAACAGATTTTTTCTATGGTCCTTTTTGCTCTTCCTCTGCGACGGCGGCCGCCGCGCTGTCTTTGTTCTTTTTGTAAAAAATCAAAGTTTCGAGCTTGGTGTCTCGTTCAAGGGCAGAGGTATGCGAAGGGTAGTGGAGGAGTATTTTCTGGCCCATTTCCAGGATCCAGTTGTCAGGCGCCGCTGTTGGGGAATAGTTGTTTTCCAGGGCCGTACTGGAAAAAGAGTTTTTTGCCAGGATGTATTTGTTTTTTTTGTTACCCGTGATCAGGACGATTCCGCCTACTTTTAAACAGCGGTCGGTGTCTGCGTCGATTAACGAAAAACCATGCGGCGACACACCGATTATCAGATCCAGGCTTTTGGGCGTGAGGGTCGAATAGAAATTCGCAGAATGGCTGTAGTTGAAGAGAGGCTCAGGTGCACTCACCATCCCGGCAAATATCCCCAGCATCACCCCGTCCAGCACATTTTTTACTGAGGTCAGTGGGTCATAATTCAGAACTTCGCACTCTACGGAGAAATCATCCGCAGCCATCGGCAGCAAGCCAGCCGCTACATTAAGTACCTTCTTCATGTCGCCTCCCTTGAATTGATCCGTCTCGGCTTGTCCGTGCGAAGGCGGGCCGCTGAACTCAGAACTATTTTTTTGCAGGTTCCGGGATTCCGAAATAAGGACACCACCGTACCGGGCCCCAGACAGTAATCTTGTGCGTTTGGCCAATTCGACTGTGGTAGGGCGAATTGGGGTTTTCCGCGTTATTTCCTGCGACGCCCAATCCACCGTTCTTGATGATGCAGAATGCATGGCCGACAGAACTCGGACTTTCATTGAACCCATTGATACCGGTGTTGACCGCCAGGTATCGACCATCCAGATCTTTTGCCATCAATGTCTTGAGCTCTCCCCATGGCTTGTCGCTGTATATCTTCTTCATGCGTAGGTGGCCCGCAATCGATTCAACAATCGTGTCGTTCTCGAGTTTTCTGGCTGATTCGATCCAGCCCTTCTGTAAAAAGAAATTGATAGCGGCGTGTGCATTGATTCCCAGCACTTTGGAAAATGACATGGCCACGCAGTTTTTATCTTCCGCCAACCTGTCCTTTGGGGTTTTGCTGTCCAGGTCGTCAATTTGAAAAGGGTTATAAGGCATTGGCTCACTCCGGTTCTTTGACAAAGGTTGGCGTTCTCGCCCAGTAGGCAAAAGGGGGTTATTCCAACACCCACTCCGCCAACTTCCCCGTCACCTGCGTCATCAACACATTCTCGACATCCCGCGCGCCCGCTGCGCTGCACTTGGCGAGCACCGCTTTAACAATCCCTGAATCAAATTCGAACTGTTTGCCGGTCGCCGCCTTGTAGCGGCCACGCAATTTCTCCAGCTTGGCCAACACGATGCCTTCCAGCGTCGCCTCGTCCAGTGGCCGATACGCGACCACGGTCATGCGCGCCAGAAACGCCGGGCGGAAGGCTTGCAGGAGGACTTTGTGCAGCGCTTCGTTAAAGGCATCGCTGCCGAGTTGCGCGACCGGGGTGTCGAGCAACAACTCAGCGCCGACATTGCTGGTGGCGAGCATTACGGTGTTCTTGAAATCCACCACCAACCCGGTACCGTCCTCCATCAAGCCTTTATCGAAGACGTTGTAGAAGGCTTCGAGAACATCCGGGTGGGCCTTCTCGATTTCGTCCAGTAACACCACCGAATAGGGCTTGCGCCGTACCGCTTCGGTCAGCACGCCGCCGCTGCCGTAGCCGACATAACCGGGCGGCGCACCTTTGAGCTGGCTGACGGTGTGGGCTTCCTGGTACTCGGAAAGATTGATGCTGATCAGGTTGCGCTCGCCGCCATACAAGGCGTCGGCCAGCGCATAGGCGGTTTCGGTTTTGCCGACGCCGGTGGGGCCGACCAGCAGGAACACCCCGACCGGTTTTTGCGGGTCGGTGAGGCCGGCGCGGTAGGCTTGCAAGCGCTGCGCGATGGTGTTGAGCGCGGTGCTCTGGCCCATGACGCGCTGGCTCATCCGCGTGCCAAGAGTGCGCACGGCGTGGGCTTCGTCGGCGAGCATCTTGCCGACGGGAATGCCGGTCCAGCCGGCGATAACGGCGGCGACGGTTTTCGCGTCAACCTGTTCCGGCACCAGCGGATCGTCCTGGCGGATCGCATCCAGTCCAGCCTCAAGCCGCAGCAATTCGGCGGCCAGATGATCGATGCGGCTGTCGGTGGCCTCATCGGGTTTGTCGCTGTCGGCGCGCTCACTCAAATCGAGCAATTCGCGGCGGGTCACGAGCAGTTCGCGCACGGCCACACGTTCCTCGCCCCAGCGGGTTTCCAGTTCACGAATCGCTTGCACATTGGTTTTCGATTCATCTTCCAGCAGGGTGATGCGCTCACGGTGATCGAGGCCTGTGGCCTGTTCGCGGCGCAGGCGTTCGACTTCGTCTTTCAGGCTGTTCTGCCGGTGGCGCAGGCTTTCCAGTGGCGGCGGCACGTCGTGCTGGCCGAGGGCGACGCGGGCGCAGGCAGTGTCGAGGACGCTGATGGCTTTGTCCGGTAACTGGCGGCCGGAGATGTAGCGGTGCGAGAGTTTTACCGCTTCGTGAATCGCTGCATCGAGTACCTGCACGCCGTGGTGCTGCTCGAGTTTGGCGGCGACGCCACGGAGCATTTCCACGGCGGTGATTTCGTCCGGCTCTTCAACCTGCACCAGTTGAAAACGCCGGGCGAGGGCCGGGTCTTTCTCGAAGTATTTTTTATATTCCATCCAGGTCGTGGCAGCGAGGGTGCGCAACTCACCTCGGGCCAGCGCCGGTTTCAGCAGGTTGGCGGCATCGCTGCCGCCCTCGGCACCGCCCGCGCCGATCAGCGTGTGGGCTTCGTCGATGAACAGGATGATCGGTTTGTCGGCGTTGCGTACCGCGTCGATCACGCCTTTCAAACGTTGCTCGAATTCGCCTTTGACCCCGGCGCCGGCCTGCAACAAACCGAGGTCGAGCACGCGCAGGCTGACGTCTTGCAATGACGGCGGCACATCGCCGGCGGCGATGCGCAAGGCCAGGCCTTCGACCACGGCGGTTTTACCGACCCCGGGAGCGCCGACCAGAATCGGGTTGTTCTGCCGGCGCCTCAACAGAATGTCGATGCACTGACGGATCTCGCCGTCGCGCCCGACAATCGGATCGATGCGTCCGGCGTGGGCGTCGGCGGTCAGATCCTGAGTGTATTGATCGAACACCGAGTCTTGCCGTGGCGCAGGATGACCGGCGGATGCGTTTCGCGCACCGACATGTTCGCGCGAGTTTTCCGTCCACTCCAACAGGTTGGCGCGCAGGGCTTCCTTGGGGATACGCAGCAACGACGACGCACTGTTGAGCAGCAGGCTGCGGCGTTCATCGCGATCAATCAAGGCCAGCAACAGCAACCCGGAACGAATACTGTCGATGCCCAGCACGCTGGCCTGCACCACCGCGTCTTCCAGCAACCCGAGCGTGTGCCCCGACAAGGCTGGCGTGCGGGTACTGCCAGCCTTGAACAGGTCCAGTGCCTTGTTGATTTCCGCCGTCAGCGCATCACGTTCCAGACCAAAACGCGGCAACAGAAAAGCCAGGTCGCCGCCCTCGATGTCGAGCAGTTCCAGCAGTAAATGCTCAATCTCGACAAAGTGATGCCCGCGTTGCAAACACCGTTGCGCCGCACGTTCGAGCGCCCGGCGATTGTCCGGGTTGAGGCGTCCGATCAGGCTGGCCAGTTCCATTTCAGGTGATCTCCAGCTGACGAAGACGGGTTTCAATGGTTTGCACCGCGAGGCTGGCCTGGCGTTGCAAACCGCCGTTCCAGCTGAGTAGCGCTGGCGCCTGACGTCCAAGCTTCATTGGACCGGCGCCACGCACCAGCAACACCAGCCTGACGTCGAGGTCCGGGCCGAAATACAACGCGGCGAGGCTGGCCAGGGCCGGATGCGCTTCGCCGTCCGGCAAAAAACGCCCGGCTTGCGTCGCGGGCAGCGGCCCCAGCGTCAAGCGGATGCCGGCGTGTTCATCCCAGACCCGAGTCCCCGCCACGGCGGTGCGACCGAGCTGCAGATTGCGTCCGCCAGCCTTGATCAAACTGCGACTGGCCAGCGGGATTTCGCGCCACGCACCTTCGTAGGCACTCAGCTCAACCGGCACGGCGAATTGCTCGCGAACGATCGCCGCAAACCCGGCCAGCGAACGTCGGCCATCGGCAAACAGCGCGGTACAGGCCAGCACTGCACAATCGGGAACGGCTTGGCGTTCCTGCAAGGATTTCGGTAGCAACCCGGTCAGTGCGCGCAGTTGTGCCTGCACGGGCGAAGCACCGGGGGTGACAAAACCCAGGGCGATCCGGTGTTTGCGCATCACCTTGTAGAGCAGGCTGAGCAGGCGATGCTGGAACAGATCCAGAAACGCCGCCGGCGCATGATCCTTGGCCCGCGCCCGCTGTTGCAGCCATTCCTGGTAGGCATAGGGCAGGGGGCCGTCCGGCCCGCCAAGACCGAAGACCGGTGTGTCGATGGTCAACGGCTCACCGGGTTCTTCGCGCAGATCTTCGATCTGGCTGGCGGCAAACATCGGCGTCAACGGCCCGCGCAGTTTCAGCGCTTCCGCTTGGGGCGCTGTGCCGCTGCCGAGGGATTCGGCTTGCGGTTGTTCGCGCTCCAGCAACAGCAACGCCTGCAACAATTCAAACGCCTGCGGATCGCGGCGCAGACGCTGGCTCAGGGTCAGAGCGACAGCGGCATGCCGGCTTGGGGTTGCCATGCCTTGACCTCCTTGTCAGCCTGCATGAGCACCGTGCGCACAAAGCGATTGGCCGTGGCGTACACCGAGAAGAACTGCGCCAGCACGGCGGAAAACAACACCGCGCTACTGCCGACAAAATGCTGTGGATCGAGCTGCAGTTGCACCTCCAGACCATTACGCCAACCACGCCAGGCATCGGCGCCGACATGGCCGATCACCCGCTCGCAACTGAGGCTCAGCAGGCCTTCGATCTGGCGGATTGCGCTGGCCTCATCGCGCAGGTTGTGCAGGTGCAGAATCTCCTTCAGCGCATCCAGCGCCTGCGGGCCTTCGACCAGCGACAAGTGATTGAGGGTCAGTTGCGACACCAGCCGCCAGCGCGAATCACCGTCCAGTCGCGGCAGGCTCTGCGCGCTCGGCGGATTGCGCAGGCGTGCCCAGGCCACCGGCCCGGGACGCTCGAAACCCAGCGGGGTGCCGGCGGGCAAACTCTGCGCCAGATGACGATTGGTGCAGAGCAATTCGGCGGTGAGGCTGTAATCGGGCAGATCGGTCAGTGGGTCGAAGCGGGTGTCGACCACGCTGAGCAAGATATCGCTGCCGAGGCGGTTCGGGGTCATCCCGCTGACGCGCCGCGCATGCCAGTAACGCTGCTGATCGCCGCCGCTGTGCTGGCTGCCGTAATACGCCGGTAGCCGTTGCACGCCGGCGCTGGAACTGGCGCGCACGCTGCGAATGCTGTGGATCTCGACACTGTTTTCGCGGTGGCTGTCGGCGATCAGGCGGTATTCGCTACGCGTGCCGTCGGGGCGCAGTGGTTCCGACGTGCGCGGGAACAGGTTGATCACCGGCGCGCAGCCGAGGGCGATATCACTGGCCTGCAAATGCACGCGACTGGTGGGTGCACGGTCGAAGACGATGTACAGATACAAGGTCTGGCTGTCGCTGCTGACGCCGCTCAGCGGCAGGTCGAAGAAATGGAATTTGTCCGGGAAGGCAAAGTACTCGGCCAACAGACGCATGCCCGGGTGCACGCCATCTTCATCCGGCAACAGCACTTCGTCATCGCTGAAACCGACGACTTTCGGTAAACCCTGTACCGTCGCCGGCACGCTGCCGGGTGATCCCGCGAGCACCTGCACGGCATGCGCACCGAGCAAGTCGTACAGGCAGGCATTGATCACCGGCGAGGCGGCCAGATGAATGCGCAGTTGTTGAATGCCCAGCTCGGACCACTGGCTTTCACCCAGGCAGCTCAGGCTCAGGCGCAATGCCGAACGTGATTGCGCCACGCCGGTCAACGCCTGCGCTTCATCGCTGCCGAGCAACAGCGCTTCGGTCACTGCAACCGGCCACAGGCACACGGCGGCAGAGGTGCGAAAGTGCAGGCTTTCACCCTTGTGAGTGGTGACGAACAGCGGCGTGTCGCGGGGCAGGGGATAGCCTTCGTCGAGGTTGCCTTTGCTCGGGTCCGGCTCGAACTGGACGATGGCGCAGGACGGCAGGGGGCGCATCGCCAGCGGATAGAGTTGTTCGAGCAGGGCATCGCTGAACTCGGCGTAGTCGTCATCCAGACGCCGTTGCAGGCGTGCGGCGAGCAGCGCAAAACCTTCGAGCAAACGCTCGACATGCGGGTCGGGGCATTCGCCGGGCGACAGTTCCAGGCGCCGCGCGACTTTCGGATAACGCTCAGCGAACTGGCCGCCGGCGTGTCGTAGCCAGGTCAGTTCGCGTTGGTAATAGTCGAGCAGTTGCGGGTCAATCGAGTCGCTCATGGCGCACCTCCAGTCCTTGTCCGCCGGGCTCGATGACAAACGCTACCGGCCAGTGCTGCTGGCCGCTGCGCAACTCGCCGATCAGGCGAATGCTCATCTGCTGCGGTTGCTCGGGCACGGGATTGACCTGAACTTCGCCCAGACGCAGGCGCGGTTCGAAGTGGTTGATGGCCTCGCGGATGTCCCGCGCCAGTCGCCGCCGGTCATCGCTGCGCTGCTGTTGCAGAGCGCTCCAGTCGGCGATGCCGTAGTCGATCACGCTGGGAGGCTGGGTCAGCGTGCGCGGGCCACGGCGGGTATTGAACAGGCGCCCGAGCTCGGCGTGCACCGAGTCGAGCAGATCCTGCCGATCGAACTCCCGCGCACCGTCCGCCTCGCTGGAAGCGAGGCGTTCGAACAACGGTGGGAGGATGCCGGTGCCTGCCATGGCCGCGACGCCGGGTTAACTGACAAGCTTGTTGGCGGCCATGTCCCAGGTCGACGCGGCGGTGCCTTCCTTGGTGCCATCGTCCTTCTGCGCGGTGAGTTCCCATTTGATCTTGGTGAAGTTCAGCGACAGGGTTTCCACCGGTTTGCCGCCGGTACCGCCGCTGACGCTGACGTTGGAAATCACCACGTTGGTCAGGGTGTAGACGATAAACGGCATCAATTGCCCGCTGCCCTCGGCGGCGTTGCGGCCGATGGTGATGATGGCTTCGGGAATCGGTTTGCCGGCGCAGCAGTATTCGTTGAGGGACGGCGTCGAGCTGTCGACGAATTTGGTCAGGGTGAACTCGCCGACGTGCGGTTTGCCGGAGGTGCGCTCCGAGTTGCTGACGTCGTTGGTGACTTGCATGGCGACGTTGTGGCTGTAGGACATGACTTCGATCTTGTCCGCAAAACCTTCGAGCAGGCTGTCGCCTTTGATATCGCCGCCGAGGTCGAGAATGATTGCATCCATCGCTTGAAACTCCTGAAGAAATTCGAATTTGGCTGATCACTGACCTGTGGCGAGGGGGCTTGCCCCCGTTGGGGCGCGCAGCGGCCCTTGTTTTTTGGGGCTGCTGCGCAGCCCAACGGGGGCAAGCCCCCTCGCCACTAGGTTTTTTCTTGAGCTTTAAGCGGCAACCGGTGGCGGCAACGTCGCCACCAGGCGGATCGACGCCGTCAGTTCCTCAAGCTGGAAGTGCGGCCGCAGAAACACCGTCGCGCGATAGGCGCCCGGCTTGCCGGCCACTTCGGTGACGTCCACGCGCGCCTCGCGCAACGGGTACTGCGCCTTGATTTCCTGCGGCGCGTTGTCGTTGATCAGCACGTAATCGGCGATCCAGTTGTTGAGGTAGGTCTGCACGTTGTCGCGGGTCATGAAGCTGCCGACCTTGTCGCGCATGATCACCTTCAGGTAATGCGCGAACCGCGATGCCGCGAGCACGTACGGCAACATCGCCGATATGCGCGCGTTGGCGTTGGCCTCGTTGGTGTTGTAGACCTTGGATTTGTTGGTGGTCTGGCCGCCGAAGAACACCGCGACGTCGCTGTTCTTCTTGTGGCACAGGGCGATGAAACCGAGGTCGTTGAGCTCCTTCTCGCGGCGGTCGGTGATCGCCACTTCGGTCGGGCACTTCAACGACAGATCGCCGGAACTGGTACGGAAGGTATGCGCCGGCAAACCTTCTACCGCACCACCGCCTTCGGCACCGCGAATCGCCGCGCACCAACCGTACTTGGCAAACGCTTCGGTGATGCGTTGCGACAGCGCCCATGCGGCGTTGCCCCACAGGTATTTACTGTGATCGGTGCCGTTGACGTCTTCGACGTAATTGATGCCCTCCACCGGCGATGTGTCCGGGCCATACGGCAGGCGCAGGAGGAAGTGCGGCAGCACCAGCGAGACGTAGCGCGAGTCTTCGCTTTCGCGGAACGAGCGCCACTTGATCAGCTCCTGGCTCTCGAAGACTTTCGACAAATCACGCGGCACTGCCAGTTCGGTGAAGCTGTTCATGTCGAACAGGCGTGGGCTGGCGGCGGCAATGAACGGTGCGTGCGCGGCAGCGGCAACGTTCGAGAGTTTTTCCAGCAGACCGATGTCCTGCGGGTGGCGGCCGAAGGTGTAGTCACCGACCAGCAAGCTGAAAGGATGACCACCGAAGGTGCCGTATTCCTCCTCATAGATCTTCTTGAACAGTGCGCTCTGGTCGAATTCGACGGCTTTTTCCAGGTCGTTCTGCAGCTCTTTCTGTGTGACGTTGAGCAGACGCAGTTTCAGCCGGGTGCTGGTTTCGGTGTTCTGCACCAGCATGTGCAGGCCCCGCCACGAGGCTTCGAGTTTCTGCAGGTCGGGATGGTGCAGCACTTCGTTGAGCTGGGCGCTGATCAGCTCGTCGATCTGGCTGATGCGGTCGTTGATCATCGCCACCGTGTCCTTGTCGATGGCCATGCCTTCGTCAAGCACCTGCGTGGCGAATTCCGCGAGCATGTCGCGGGCGTAATCCTGCTGACTGTCATCGTGGGCCATGCGGCCGTCGAGAATGATCTGGTCGAGCAGGGACAGTGTCTCGGTCGTACTGTCGCTGGCTTGTTTCTGAGCAGAAGCGGGCATGACGAATTCTCCCTCGAATCAGGTGGATGATCAGGCTTGCGGTTCGGCCGGCGTCTCGGCATCAGCTGCCGGGGTAGCGGTGTCTGGGCGGGCCGATTTGATCTCTTGCAAGCCTTCGGTGTTGGCGATGACATCGCGCAACAGCTTGTCCAGATCATCGTTGCCGTCGAGCTTGGTCAGCAGATCGCGCAGACGCTGGCGGGCCTCGAACAAACGGCGCAGCGGGGTGACTTGCTCCACCACCTTGACCGGGTCGAAGTCGTCGATGTGTTTGAAATTGAGTTCGATATTGAGCTTGCTGTCGTCGCCGCTGAGGGTGTTGTTGACTTGCAGCGTGGCGCGCGGGCTGATAGAGGCGAGTACTTCGTTGAAGTTGTCGCGGTCGATTTCGGTAAAACGCCGTTCAGTCAGTTTTGCCAATGGTTCAAGCGGCTTGCCGGAGAGGTCGGCGAGAATCCCGACCACCAGCGGCAGTTCCTTTTTCTCGATGGCGTTGCCGATTTCGACGTCGTAGGTGATTTGCACTCGGGGCGGGCGCACCCGGTCGAGCTTGTGCTGAGTACTTTCTGCCATGTCGGCGGACTCCGATGCGATGGGCGGGCGCAATGCATCGGGGAGGCCCGTTCATCGCTTTCCCTTACTGGACCGTAGGTTAGAAAGGGGAGCAGATGACCTGTCGTTCCTTTGACAAACCTTCCTCATTCGGCAGTGCCTGCCGAACTACCCAAGACGCTAGAACAGGTCTATAAAAATGCAAGCGAAAACATTTTTGGACAGGCTCGGGAAAAGGAAAATTCATTTTGTACGGACGATTTTTTGTAGCGTTTCTGTTTGCGCTGCTGGCGGGCTGTTCCTTTTTCGGGCCGAAGGTCGACCTCGACAGCCTGACCCTCGATGTCGCGCCCAAGGCCAACGACGACACGCCGATCGCCGTGGATTTCATTGCGGTCGCCGACCCCGATCTGCTCAAGCAATTGTCGGCGATCAGTGCCAGCCAGTGGTTTGCCGGGCGCGAGCAGTATCAGCGCGACTATCGTCAACTGATGAGCGTGTGGGGACTGGAGCTGGTACCGGGACAATTCATCGACCGGCAGCCGTTCCCTTTGGGGGGCAAGAAGGCCGCTGGACTTTTGGTCTTCGCCAGCTATAACACTCCCGGAGCGCACCGCTTGCGGCTCGATGATCAGAGCGAAGCGTGGTTGAAGTTCGACAGCCGCGAGATGAGTCTGGTCAACGCCGACGAGCACTGAAATGCCACCGCTGCCGCCGGATCGCGGCTTGGTCGAAGGGAGTCGTATGAGTCTGCTACCTGACGCGGTTTGCTGGCACGAAGGCATGCAATTGCTGCCACAGCATTTTCAGTTGCAAGGGCTGCGTGCCGAAGCGCTCGGTGCGCATCTGGCGCTGGCATGCAACCCGTGGTTCTGGGGCGTCAGCCACATGGAGATCGATCCTTCGGCGTTGAGCTCCGGGGTGGTGCGGGTGTTGTCGCTGCAAGGGACAATGCCCGACGGTTTGCCGGTGGACCTGCAGGCCGGCATTGGCCCGACCCTGGAGCTGGATGTCGGTGCGGCGATCGATGTCAGCGATGATGCGACGGTCACCGTGTACCTGGCGATCAGCCCGATGTGGCGTGCCGGTCAGTTGCTGCCGCTCAAGGGCCGCTTGCAGTCGGTGGTCGGCGAGGCACTGCCGGATCTCACCAGCGGCGAATTCCCGGAGTCGATCACCGTCTGGCGTCCCAATCCACGGTTATGCACGCAACTGAACAAAGCCGATTCGATCTGCTTGCCGCTGCTGAAAATCCGCAAGGAGGGCGGCGGTTTTCTGCCGTTGTCCTACACGCCGCCAACACCGCTGCTGCTGCCGGAATCGCCCCTCGGTCGGCGCATCGCCGGACTGTGCGCGCGGGCGCGGGAGAAGTGCCTGTTTCTTGGTGGTCGTTTGCGTCAGGCGCAGCAGGCCGGCAATCAGGACGATGCGCTGGAAATCCGTCGTCAGTTGACCGCGTTGTGGCTGCGTCTGCCGGAAATCGAAGGCCTGCTGAACAGCCGCATCGCGCAGCCGCAGATCCTCTACGTGCACTTGCTCGGCCTGGCCGGCGCATGGTCGGCGCTCGATCCGCTGGCCGGCGTGCCGGCGTTTGCAGCGCTGGATTTTCTCGAATTGCAGCGTGGTTACGACGCCGTGCTGCAATGGCTGGAAACAACCCTTGAACTGATCCGCGCCGGCTACCGCAGCCTGGCCTTCGAACGCGGTGAACAGAGCTTCTCGATTCAGTTGCCGGACGAGCAACCGAGCCAGCGTCTGGTCATCGGTTTGCGCATGCCCAACGGTGCCAGCGAGCAGGCGGCGAACGACTGGCTGCGCGGCGCGATCATCGCCTCGGCGCCGCACATCGCGCTGCTCAGCCGTCAGCGCATGAGCGGTTTGAGCCATCAGGCCATGAGCCGAAGCGAGCAGGTGGCCTACAGCGTCGGCGACGACACGCGGCTGTTTGTGATCACTGCCGAAGGTGCCTGGTTCGATGCGCAACTGCCGCTGATGATCGCTGCCCCGGCGGCGAATTTGACCAGCAGTCCGTGGCAAGTGGTGCTGTTTATTGCCCAGAACAGTGAAAGTGCCTGATCACACAAGGAACGCCGTATGTCGCAAGGAAGTGCCGCAAGCCTGGGGTTGCAGGACGCACCGTTGAGCAGCGCGTTCCGCGAGGCATGGCAGCAATGGCAACACGACTGGGTGCATTTGCCCAAGGACAGCGAGGACGAAACAGCGCTGGTCGAGACCGTGGTCGAGTTGTCGACGCAGGCTTCGCAACGGTTGTGGCGCACGGCGTATTCGCGGGTTGGCGATTCGGCGACCGAGCAGGTCAAGGCGCTGGTTTACGCCTTCGTCGCCTTGATTGATGAAACCCTGTTGTTCGAACCCTGGCCGGGGCAGGCGGCATGGCAGGACAAACCGCTGGAGTCGCGGCTTTATTCCAGTCGTCAGGCCGGCGAGCAGGTGCCGGCGGCAATTCAAAGTCTGCTCGATGATCAGCAACCGCTCACACGCGACCTGGCCAACGTCTATTTGCAATGCTTGATTCTGGGTTTCCATGGACGCCTGCGCGGTGAGCACAGCCTCGCGCAATTGGCGAAGTGGCGGCTGGCGCTGTTCAACTTTGCCTGGCAGGACGAAGCCACGTATGACGATGTCAGCCGGCGGCTGATGCAGCCTTCGCTCGCGACGCCATTGCAGTTGCCGGTGCGCACGGCGCTGCCGGACGGCTTTCGCCTGGCCTTGGGGATTCTGGCGATGCTGCTGTTGCTGACGGGTCTCGGTCATTGGTTGTGGCGCGATATCGCTCAGGAGTTGCAACCGGTATTGCAAACCAGCGATGTGGTCGCCGCACCGGAGCAAGGCACATGAGCCCGCTGGCGATTGTCGCGTGGGTGGTTGCGCTGTTACTGCTGCTGGTGATCATCGCCGTGGCGGTGTGGTGGTTGCGCACCCAGAGCGGCGCGGCGATCCGCAGTTTTTATGCGTCGGTGCGCCATATGGAGCAGGAGCAGGGCAGTCAGGATCGTTATGAGATGCCGTGGCTGCTGATGCTTGGCGATGAAAATCAGGGCACGCAACTGGTCAGCGAATGGCGCTTGCAGCCGACCGACAAACCCGCCTGGTTCGGCCGCTGGTGGTCGGACCCCGAAGGCGCGGTGCTGGTGGTGCCGCAAGCGCTGTTCCTGCCGGATGACGGCATGCACCTGCAACGCGGCGGCTGGTGGCGACTGCTCGGCTTGATCCTGCGCCTGCGCAGCAAACGGCCGCTGGACGCAGTGATCTGGACGGTGCCGGCCAGTCGCCTGAGCAATCTCGAACAGGCCACCAGCCTTGGTTTGGCCGCGCGCCGCCGCTTCATTGATCTGCTGCAACGCTTCGGCCTGAGTGTGCCGGTGTATGTGATTGTCACCGGCCTGGAAGATTTGCCGGGGTTTCAGGAGTTGATCGCCGCGCTGCCGGAAGAGGCGCGCGAACGCACTTTGGGCTGGTCGTCACCGTACCCGCGTGACGCCGTCTGGCAAGGGCAATGGAGTGATCAGGCGCTGGATCGCCTGCATCGGGCGGTGGCGGAAGCGGTGATCGAGATCGGCACGTTGTCCGGGCAATTGAGTGCGGATCTATACGCCTTGCCGGATCGTCTGGAGACATTGCGGCGTGGTTTGCAGAATGTTCTCGAACCGGTTTTTCAGGGCAACGCACAGGGCGAAGCGCCGTGTTTTCGCGGCGTGTATTTCACTGCCAACATTGCCGGCGAAGATGCGCAGGACGGTTTTTCCGCCGACGACAGCGGCCTGCAGCGCAGTGCGTTTGCGCGGCAGTTGTGGCGGCAGCGACTGGTCGGTGAGCGCGGATTGGCGCAAAGCGTGCCGCGCCTGTTGCGTCTGCGCCAGCGCTGGCAACGGCTGACTGCCGGCGTGGCCTTGGTGATCGGGGTGGTCTGGGCGGTGGCGATGGTCTGGGCCTGGCATGTCTCGGTCAGGGACGCGCACGAGCTGGCGCGGCTGATGCAAAACGCGCAGAAAAGCTATGTCGCGGTCACCGATGACGCGCATCGCATCGAACCGACCCGGCGCAACGTCCAGTCTTTTTGGCGGGTGCTGGAAAAGGCTCCGCACTGGAACTATGTCTCGCTGGCGTTTCCGACCTCATGGTTTTCTTCGCTCGATACGCAACTTGAGCAAGAGGTCTTTCAGTCGACGCAACGGCATATTCTCTTGCCTCTGCATCAATTGCTGATCTCCGATCTGGCGAAAATCAAAGCGATCCGCAGCACCGACCGGCGCAGCAGCATCGAGAGCGAAGACCCGGCGCAGTGGCAGAATTATCAAAAAGCTACCGATCTGGTCGATCGCGCGTTGCGGCTGGAACAACAGAACCAATTGTTCAATCAGGTGCAAACCGATCAGCGCGCGCCGCTGGATGATCTGGTGCAGTTGAGCAACAGCGCGCTGTCGCTGAACCTCAACAGCGCGATCTTGCCCTACGCGCCGTTCTACAACCGATTGCTGGTAGCCGGTAACAGCGACGGCGACAATTTGCAGGCTCTCGACCTGAGCGTCGACCGCCCGCAGATCGTCAGCAATTTCTCCGGACTGATGCAGCGCTGGCTCGATCAGTACTTTCTCGCCGACAATTTTGTCAGTCGCGCCGGTTACCTGAAACTGCACCTGGATCAACTGCAAGCCGGCAGCGGCAATAGCCTGCGCGAGCTGGAAGACCTCAGCGCGCTGATCGACGATCTGCAAGCGGCGATTGCCCTGACCAATTCCACCTGGAGTCGCGGCAAGGGGCAGGAACTGGTGCCGGGCTATCGCGACTTTATCGACAAGGTGCGCAAGAGCTCGTTGTTGGGGCAGCAGGTCGGACAAGACCTCGACACCCAGGCGGCGCAGTTGCAGCAGAGCTTTCGCGATCAATGGATCGCCCAGGTCGGCTCGCGCGACAATTTGCTGGTGCAACAGGCCAGCGGGCAACTGGCGTTGCAAGAGCAGGTAGTGAAGCTGCACAACGCGATTCAGGCGTTGTTCAAACGTGATTTTGTCTCGGTGGCCCTGCGGGCCAGCCAGGACAACGTCAATATGCAAGGGCAGACAGTGGACGGCGATGACCTCAATGAGTCGCTGAAATACTTCGCCGATTACAACAGTTACGTCGCCGAAGAGCTGCCGCGCATTCCGCCGGATTATCGCAGTGCGTTGATGAAAACCGCCGAGAGCGCCGCCGCCCAGGCCATGTGGTTGAGCCTCAAGGATCTCAACGACCAAGCGCATCCTTACGCCGTGTTCAATGTCCGCGCCGAACAAGCCATGGACCTGCAAAAGGCTTTTGTCGAAGTTCATCGCACGGACCTGGCGACGCGCCTGCAAACCGCGCTCAACCGCCGTGCCATGGCGCAGATCATCAATGGCCTGGATGAAATTACCGCGCAACCGTTGTTCGGCGGGCGTACTGAAATCAGCCAGTGGGACGGCTCGAAAAACCTCGGCTTGCAATTGTTCGGCACCAACGATGTGCAGGACCTGAAACTGAGCCTCAAGCAGCAGTTCAACACCATGCTCGGCATCACCGAGCGACGGGCGACATCGTTGCAGTGGTTGATGACGCAGCAGGCCAATCTGTCCGCGCTCGATTACGAACGCGTGACGCAGTTCAGTGCGCTCAACGACGAATTGCTCAAGTACAAGGAGGCCAATCCGGCCAGTTCACCGGCGCAGATCGAGCAACTGGTCAGCCGCGATTTCGTCGAGATGGACACCGATACCTGCTTGCAGATGCTGCAGACCGCCAATCTGTCTGGCGGCCGTGGAACCCTGGCGATGCGCGCACTGGAGCTGCAACAGACGGCCATGCAACGCTGCCAGATGCTCCAGGTGCAGCAAGCGGCGGCAGCGTGGAATGAGCTGGCTAACTACTTCAATCAATACCTCGCGGATCGGTTTCCCTTTGCCAACGGTGTGCAGGCGCAAGATGCCGACCCGGCGCGGGTCCAGTATTTACTGGAGCTGATCGACAAACGCTTGCCGGTGGCGCAGGCGGGACTGGCCACCAATCAGACCCCGGAGCGTGTCGCCGCAGCAGACTTTCTCAATCGGCTGAAACAGGCCAGTACCTGGCTGGCGCCGCTGTTCGTGCGCGACAAGAGCGGCATTCTCGGCGTCGAACTCGACGTGCGTTGGCGCACTGACCGCGATGACGAGAAGGGCGCCGATCAAGTGATCGCCGGGGGCCTGCTGGCCGGTAACCAGCAGATCAATTATCCGGTGCCCGGCGAGCAGGCCAATCTGCGCTGGATGGTTGGTCAGCCGATTCGCCTGACTCTGCGTTGGGCGCGCAATGGCAAGGAGCGCCCGGTCAACGATCCGCTGCAACCGAATCTGGTCGTACGTGATCTGGAGGCCGGTTGGGAGTACGGCGGCCCTTGGTCATTGCTGCGGATGATGCGTGCGCACTTTTCCGTGCAGCGTCAGCCGAGCATGGATTACACCGAGTTTCCACTGGCCTTGCGCCTGCCGGTGACCGCATCCAGCGACAGCGTTACCAGTGAGTTCACGCGGATGTTTGTGCGCCTATCGCTGATGAGCCAAGGCTCGAAACTGCCGCTGTCGATTGCGCCGTTGCCGACCCGCGCACCGCGCTCGCCGTTTCAGTTGAGCAGTAGCACCGCCGCCATTGAATCGCAGAAGGAGGGCTTGTGAGCCTGCCATCGACCACATTGCCGGACCTGATAGATCAGTTGCTCGCGCCAATCAGCGCGGACGCGCCCTGTGGCGTCGATTTGCGTTACGAGCGCGAGTTCGACCAATTGCGCGACCTGCGCCGCGAGGACGACGCCAGTCTGCCGACCGGGGTCTGGCAGTCGACGTTGAAGCGGGCAAGCTGGCCCGAGGTCGAGAAACTCACCACCACGCTGTTGCTCGAACGCAGCAAGGACTTGATGCTCAGCGCCTGGCTCGGCGAAGCCTGGCTGCACCTGCAAGCGCTGGACGGACTGCCCGGCAGCCTGGCGCTGATCGCCGGATTGTGCGAGCGCTTTCCCGAGCATTTGCACCCGCAGGCCGAGGATGGCGATCAGTCGTGGCGGGTGATTCCGCTGGAATGGCTGGTGCGTCGCTACAGTGAAATATTGCTCACGCGAGTGCCGCTGTTCGGTGCGCGCAACAGCGATTTCGAGGCTTGCACCCTGGAAGTCTGGCGCCGTTTGCAGATTCAGCAAGTGCAGGCCAACGACAGTAAAAATGCCAAGACCTCGGCAGAAACCGCGCGCAGTGAACAGAAGAAAATCAACGAGCAGATTCGCGCGACGCCCTTGGCATTCTGGTTACGCACGCAGGGCAATCTGTTGTTGAGCCTGCAACACCTGCAACGGCTGGACCGCTGGAGCGATGCCTTCCTGGGCGATCAGGCACCGGGATTGCGTCCGTTGCAGGAAACCATTCAAGCGCTGCTGACACTGGTTCAGGAGTTTATCGCCATGCACCCACAACAACCGGCGCCGCCCCCGCCCGTGATCGAAACGCCTGTGCTGGTGACGCAGCCTGAACAACAAGCACCAGCCGCAGCGGTGTTTCGCGAGCCGGCCAACCGTGAAGAGGCCTATCGGCAATTGTTGTCGATCGCCGAATACCTGGCCCGCACCGAACCCCACAGCCCGGTGCCGTATCTGATCCGCCGCGGCGTCGAATGGGGCAATAAACCGCTGAGCGAACTGCTCGGAGAGTTGATCTCCGCCGACGCTGAATCGCGCCGCTTGTGGACGCTGCTCGGGGTGCTTTAGTGCACCCGCTGGTTGCTGATTTTCGGCGGCAGGGCGATGGGCGTCAGTACCGGTTGCCCGGAGAAGAACGCGGTCAGGTTTTTCCAGACCAGCTCCACCGTACCTTGCGTGGCTTCCGGTGAAAGGCCGGCGACGTGCGGGGTGAGCAGCACATTGCCGAGCGCTTTCAGGGCATCCGGCACTTGCGGTTCGTGGTCGAATACATCGAGTGCGGCGCCGGCAATGCGGCGTTGTTCAAGGGCGGTGATCAGATCCGCCGTGGCGATCACACTGGCGCGGGCAATGTTGACGATAAACCCGTTCGGGCCGAGCGCGTCGAGCACCGGACGCGTTACCAGCGACTGCGTGCCGATCCCGCCGGGCGTGGCGACGATCAGAAAGTCCGAAGCGCGGGCCAGCTCGGTCGGCGTCGAGCAGAACGCGTAGGGCACATCGTTGCGCAGTTGACGGTTGTGATAGCTGATCTGCATGTCGAAACCGAGGGCTGCCCGCTTGGCGATGGCCATGCCTACAGCACCCAAGCCAAGAATCCCCAAGCGTTTTCCGGCCAGCGACGGGCGCATGATTTTCGGCCATTCGCCCCGACGCACGGCAGCATCGCAACGCGGAATATCACGCACCAACGCCAGCAGCATGGCCATTGCATGGTCGGCCACCGACGAAGCGTTGACCCCGGCGCCGTTGGTCACGGTAATCCCGCGATCACTGGCCGCCTGCAGGTCGACGTGTTCGTAGCCGGCACCGATCACGGTGATGATTTTCAGCGCGGGCAGGGCAGCGATTTCGTCAGCGGTCAGGCCCAACGGGCCACGGGTCAATACCGCATCGATGCGACTGCCGTGGCTGGCGATGGCTTGTGCACGTTCGGCCGGCGTTGGCGCGAGGATCAGGTGAAAGCCCTGATGTTCGAGAATCGGCAAATAATCGTTGATGGTTTCAACCAGTACCAGAACGGTTGCGGGCATTGCGCGGCTCCTGTGATCGTCGGCGAGTTGGTCGCGAAAGTCGTTTCAGATTGCTGAATCCGCGCCGACTTGGCAATCGTTGTCATTCGCGCAGTGGTGCTTTGATTCTGGACGGCTTCGGGCAAGAAGCAAGGGTAGGCAGCACACCGGTGATCCGGTGTGCTGTCGACATCATTGGGCCGCTTGGGCTTTGGCTTGTTCAGCCAAGGCAATCGGCTTGAAATCGTAGGTCGGATAGAACTCGGTGCGATAACTGCCCCACGCGGTGTTTTCCAGGGCGAGGTTCACTTCCGCCAGACGCGTGACAGGAAAGCGCACGGTAACGACTTGGCCTATACCCATCATGATGTTCCAGCTCACCACTTCGACCCCGGCCGGGGGAAACTTTTTATGGAAACCCTGTTTCGCGAGCTGAGCCTTGAGTTCACTTAACGGTCGGGTTTGATCATGTTTCAGAAACACAGTCAGCATCATTGCGTTGTCGGCAGTGGTGACGACATTGTTTGCGGGTTGGGTAGCGGCTTGCGCGCTGACCCCGGCGCAATAGACGGAAGACATCAGTAACGTCGACATCAGCAGGTTTTTTAGTGACTTTTGCATATTGAACTCCTGTTTATTGCTTAATGGCGGACTTGGTTTCTATCGTTCCGGTATAGGGCGCGTGAACGACATGAATGCGAACGAGAGGATTGTTGTCGACCATGTCGCGGGGGACTTCCCGAGAATAAGTGAATTCACGGTTGTTCAATGTTTCCAAGCGCCTGACCCATGTTTTGGTCGGGCCGATATCCGGTACAAGAATGTGCTGCTGCTGATCGCCGGTGACAAAGAAGTAACCACCACCGCCGTTGTTGTACTTTGATTCGCCTGTATCGGTGTAAAAGAACTCGTATCGATTACGCTCGGGATCCCACGTCGATATGCCAACTACGCCGGGGTACCTGGCTTTGACGTCGGTTTCAGGGGCGCCGTCGATATAGACCTTGGTGGTCAGCCATCGCGGCGAAGAAGCCAGCTCGCGGACATCGGCGTGGGCGTTGGCGACCGGCGCAAGCAGTGCGGCCAACAACAGTCCGGTCATCATGTTCTTTTGCATGTTGTGTCCTCTTGATCACACTTTAATTATCAGTTTTCGAATTCGGGGCGATAAAAATATTGACCTGCCATGGAATAATGTTCAATGGCTGGGTAGTCGCTTGTAACAAATGGCTGGTATTCGATTTTAAGTAATGTTTTGTTGTAAGTGTTTTTGGCTGTGTAACTTGTAGGATTGTTCTGCAGGGTTGTTGGTTGATTCATTTATTTGTTGGCGTTTTCTGTGGTTAACGTTGCTGGCGCCATTAACTAATTACACGATGCTGTAGGACAAGAGATGCCGTAACAAATCTCTGGTTGACGCAACCGCAGCAAGTGAAGTTGCGTCTATTTCGGGACGCTTGCTTAGAACCTCACTGCAGCGCTGTCGATTAACCGTGCGAAAGCGGCACCGAGGGTCGCGTTGTGATGGTTGATGATCACTTCGGCCGATAGCGTAGCGGTGTCCATGCAAGTGTGGGCGTCGCTGACCAGCAGTGGTCTGAAGCCCAGATCGGCAGCGCTGCGACAGGTGCTGTCGATGCAGAACTGGCTTTTCATGCCGACCACATAGAGGTCTTCGATCTGTGCGGCTTTGAGTTGCTGCGCTAGGTCAGTGCCATGGAAAGCATTGGGGCGGGATTTGTCGAAGAGGGTGTCGATTTCAGCGTCCAGTTCAAGCGCGGGCAACAATTGCCAGAATGGACTGCCAGCGGCAATCGGTGAGCCGTCCGGGCCGGTGTGGCGCACGGCGAAGATTGGCACTTGATTCACGCGGGCCTGAGCGACCAGACGCTGGATGTTGGCCAGAACCTGTTCGCCTCGGTAGGGCTTTTCCTGGCCATGGAACAGGCCGACCTGCATATCGATGATCAACAGTGCTGCGGGCATGGTGGTTCTCCTTGAGTGCTGCGGATGCCGCACGGACGGGAGAAACAACAAGGCCCCGTCCATTGCTGGCGGGGCCTTGGGGTTGCTGCGCTGGAGTTAACTCACACAGAAACACCACGACCCGCCATTGGCGGTCGTGGTGGTACGGGTGAGGTGCAGCGCGCGAAGGTCCATCGGCCGATCATGCGGGTGGCATCGACGGGCTGTCAACCGGCGTATTGGGCGATGCCGTTGCCGAACGACCAGTTCTCTTTTTTCACTTCGACCAGATTGATGAACACGTCTTCCAGGCGGATGCCCAGTTGCGTGTTCAGGTTATGGGCGATGGTCTGGTACAGGGCTTTTTTCTGCTCCAGGGTGCGGCCTTCGTTGAGGGTGATCTGGATGATCACCAGTTGGTCGCTGCGCTGGATGCCCAGGTATTGCGGGTGCCCCTCGTTACCCAATCCTGAACCCTGAACCCCTGTAGGAGCTGTCGAGTGCAACGAGGCTGCGATCTTTTGATCCTGACCTTAAAGCGATCTTTTGATCCTGACCCTGAAGATCAAAAGATCGCAGCGTGCCGCAGCTCCTACAGGGATGCCGGATTTTGCCTACGAACTCGAAAGATCCATCTGCTATCCGGCGGGCGATGAATGCGAAATCATCAAGGCACAAGGCAGCTCGGGCGGTGGCTGCCACCAGCCAAGGAAGGCGAATGCTTCAGATCAACCGAGAACACCTGGAACTCGAAAGGCTGATGAACGAAACGCGCAAGCTTGTGGCAGAACGACAAAAGCTTGTGGCGGAGACAAAAAAGCTGGAAAGGGAGAAGAGTTTATATCCACTCGCCGTATTAGGTGGGGTGGTGACCGCAGTCACTGCAGTCGCGGGTGTTTTTTTCGAGTTCTGAGCAGGTGTTCGACAACCATCAAATCGATGACCCAGAGAGAGGAATCAGCATGAACACATTTGACCGCAAGGCCATGATGGAACAATCAGATCGCGAGCACGATGAATGGGTCGAAAAAATGCGTATCCAGGGCAAAGGCGATATGTACCCCATCTGGGGGATGCTGGCTTTCGGCATCTTTTGCATGTCATTGGGATTCATATTGGCTCGATCGATCTGATCCGGTTATTCCGCTCAGGTTCGACGCTGGAGGCTGTCGGAAAACGACATTGTACGTATCCGTAGCCGACAGCTATTTTCCCGAAAACGACACCCCGTTGATCTGCACCGCATAACCATTCCTCAGCTAAGTCTTTGCTTCTGAACATTTATCACGGAGAATCGCGCCCCTGTTTCGGCCGGAGCATGTCTGTCGGTTTTTTCCGACGCGTCCTGACCGAGTGGCAAGTGACCGGAATGCGGAGATCCGACCGGATGAATGATCAGGCCAATAGCGTCGAAGAGCGCTTTGATGCAGCAGCACCCGCTGAACTTTCGAGCTGGAATCGCCAGGACACCACCTGGATGTTGGGACTGTTTGGGACGGCCATCGGCGCCGGCACCCTATTTCTGCCAATCAATGCCGGGCTCGGTGGCTTCTGGCCGCTGGTGATCCTGACGCTGCTGGCGTTCCCGATGACGTTCTACGCGCACCGTGGCCTGACCCGCTTTGTGCTGTCCGGTCGCGAAGGCGCCGACATCACTGAAGTGGTCGAGCAGCATTTCGGCATCAAGGCCGGTGCGTTGATCACCTTGCTGTACTTCTTCGCGATCTTCCCGATCCTGCTGATCTACAGCGTCGGCCTGACTAACACGGTCGCCAGTTTCCTCGAACATCAACTGCACATCACGCCGCCACCGCGCGCGCTGCTGTCGTTCGTGCTGATCCTCGGTTTGCTGGCGGTGGTGCGTTGCGGCGAGCAGGCAATCGTCAAGGCGATGAGCCTGATGGTCTATCCATTCATCGTCGCGCTGCTGTTCCTCGCGGTGTACCTGATTCCGCACTGGAACGGCGGCATTCTCACCACCGTTTCGCAGGTGCCCGCGCCGTCCGCGCTGCTGCACACGCTGTGGCTGGCGATTCCGGTGATGGTGTTCTCGTTCAACCACTCGCCGATCATCTCGGCGTTTGCAGTGGATCAGAAGCGTCGTTATGGCGTGAATGCCGATGAGCGCAGCTCGCAGATCCTGTTCCGTGCCCATGCACTGATGGTGCTGATGGTGATGTTCTTCGTGTTCAGTTGCGTACTGACCCTGTCACCCGCGCAATTGGCTGAAGCGAAAGATCAGAACCTGTCGATCCTGTCGTACCTGGCCAACCACTTCAATAATCCGACCATCGAATTTGCCGCTCCGCTGATTGCGTTCGTGGCGATTTCCAAGTCGTTCCTCGGTCACTACATCGGCGCCAGCGAAGGCCTCAAGGGCCTGATCATCAAGAGCGGCAAGCGTCCGAGCGCCAAGGCACTGGATCGCATCGTTGCAGCGTTGATGCTGGTGGTGTGCTGGATTATCGCGACCCTGAACCCAAGCATTCTCGGCATGATCGAAACCGTCGGTGGCCCGGTCATCGCAGCGATCCTGTTCCTGATGCCGATGTACGCGATTCGCAAGATTCCGGCGATGGCGCGTTATCGTGGTCAGGCGTCGAACGTTTTCGTCGCGGCGGTTGGCCTGGTGGCGATTTCGGCGCTGGTTTACAAGCTGGCCGTTTAAAGACCAATAGATCGCATAGCTCCCAGCAGGCGCCGCCGCAGGCTGCGATCTTTGGCTTTTAAGCTACAGTACGCCGCTACGCATCCCTGATGCGTAGCGGCTTTTTTTCGTCTGGAGACAGTGGATTGTCGAGCGCCCCACCACCTGTGGAACAACCCAATCGCTGGCAGGATGTCCTCGCCGGCCTGTCGATCGCCGGCCTGTTGCTGCCCGAAGCCGTGGCGTACTCGACCATCGCCGCACTGGCGCCTCAGGCCGGGGTCATCGCCTTGTTTGCCGGGTTGCTGTGTTACGGGCTGTTCGGCACCAGTCGCTTCGCCATTGTGTCGGCGACGTCATCGTCAGCGGCGGTGCTCGCGGCAGCCACGGCGACCTTGGCCAATGGTGATCCGCAACTGCGCTCGACGCTGGCGGTCGGGCTGGTGCTGGTCACCGGCGCGTTGTTTCTGCTGGCCGGGATTTTTCGCCTCGGCAGCGTCACCTCGTTTATCGCCAAACCGGTCTTGCGCGGATTTGCCTTCGGTCTGGCGCTGACGATCATTCTCAAGCAAGTTGCCAGTGTGGTCGGCGTGCATCTGACCGACGCCAATCTGGTGCGCTTCGCCCCACAACTGCTGGAGCAATTGCCACAGTGGAACTGGCCGGCAGCGGCTGTCGCTGCCGTGGCGCTGGTGTTGCTCGGCGTGTTTGCGCGATTCCCGCGAGTGCCCGGCGGATTGCTGGTGGTGGTGATCGGCATCCTCGCCGGGCAATGGCTGCACTTGCCGGCGTATGGCGTGAAGTTGATCGGGGTGATCGATCTGAGCCTGGAGGTGCCGAATTTACCGGCCTTGCCGTTCGCCGACTGGCTGCGGTTAGGGGAGGTGGGGTTTGCGCTGGTGATGATTCTGTACGCGGAGTCCTACGGCTCGATCAGTTCGTATGCACTCAAGCATGGCGACCGTGTGACCTCGAACCGCGACTTGCTGGCACTCGGTGCGGCGAATCTGCTGTCCGGGTTGTTCCATGGCATGCCGGCGGGAGCGGGGTATTCGGCAACCTCGGCGAATGAGGCCGCGGGGGCTACTTCACGGATGGCTGGCGCGGTGGCGGCGCTGGTGGTGCTGGCCATCGTGCTGACCGTTTTGCCATGGATCGCGCTGACGCCGGAGCCAATCCTCGCCGCTATTGTCATGCATGCGTTGGGGCGGGGTTTGAGTTTGCAGCCGCTGTGGCGTTATTTCGTCTGGCGCCGGGATCGGGTGCTGGTGATTTGTGCGGTGGCGGCGGTGTTGGTGCTTGGCGTGCTGGACGGCTTGCTGGTAGCGGTGGCGATCAGTGTCTTGTTGATGCTCAAACAGATGTCGGCGGCGGACATCCAGGTGTTGGGGCGGATCGACGGCGGGCACGATTTTGTCGATATGCAGCGCCATCCCATTGCGCAGACGGAACCCGGCATTTTGATCATTCGGCCGGGCGAGGCGTTGTTCTTTGCCAACGTCGAACGGATTCTGGGGGCGGCGTTGCGCTTGGTGCGGCATTCGCAGGTACCGGTGCACACGGTGATTCTCAGTCTGGAAGAAACGCCGGATCTGGATGGCACCAGCATTGAGGCGTTGCAGGAGTTTTTCCTGCGGGTGCATCTGGACGGCAAACGATTGATTCTGGCGCGGCTCAAGCACGAGGCGCTGAGCGCGTTGGCGGAACTGCCAGAGGTGCCGGCCAATGATGTGATCCTCAGTGGCCTGAGCGTCGACGGTGCTGTCCAGCAAGCCCTCAACCTCAACCCGATACTGTAGGAGCTGCCGGGCCGAAGGTATGTGAACACAGGTCCCCGTGTTTTTCAGGGATAAAAAAACGCCGCACATCTCTCGATGGGCGGCGTTTTTCATTGCGTTGCAGCGTTAGGCTTGAACGACCGGAATGTTGGCGTTCGCAGCAGCTTCACGGAACTCGGCGATCTGGTCGAAGGACAGGTAGCGGTAGATATCGGCCGCCATGCTGTCGATCTTGCCAGCGTATTCCATGTACTCCTCGACGGTCGGCAGGCGACCCAGGATCGAAGCGACGGACGCCAACTCGGCCGAAGCCAGGTAGACGTTCGCGCCGTCGCCCAGACGGTTCGGGAAGTTACGGGTCGACGTCGACACCACGGTCGCGTTCGGCTCTACACGTGCCTGGTTACCCATGCACAGCGAGCAGCCCGGCATTTCCATGCGCGCGCCAGCCTTGCCGTAGATGCCGTAGTAGCCTTCTTCGGTCAGCTGGTGAGCGTCCATCTTGGTCGGCGGCGACAGCCACAGACGGGTTGGCAGCTGACCCTTGACCTGATCCAGCAATTTACCGGCAGCGCGGAAGTGCCCGATGTGGGTCATGCCCGAACCGCTGAACACTGCGTCGATCTTCTCGCCAGCAACGCTGGACAGCTGCCGGGCGTCGTCCGGATCGTTCGGCGCGCACAGTACAGGCTCGCTGATGTCGGCCAGATCGATTTCGATGATTTCGGCGTATTCGGCGTCGGCATCGGCTTCCATCAGTTCCGGGTTGGCAACCCAGGCTTCCATCGCTTGAGCACGGCGTTCCAGAGTACGCGCATCGCCGTAGCCTTCGCCGATCATCCAGCGCAGCAGGGTGATGTTGGAGTTCAGGTACTCGGTGATCGACTCTTTCGACAGCTTGATGGTGCAACCGGCAGCCGAACGGTCGGCCGCGGCGTCGGACAGTTCGAACGCCTGCTCGAGGGTCAGACCTTCCAGACCTTCGATTTCCAGGATGCGGCCGGAGAAGGCGTTTTTCTTGCCTTTCTTCTCGACGGTCAGCAGACCGTTCTGGATAGCGAAGTAAGGAATCGCATGAACCAGGTCACGCAGGGTGATGCCAGGTTTCATTTTGCCTTTGAAGCGCACCAGAATCGATTCCGGCATGTCCAGCGGCATGACGCCGGTGGCCGCAGCAAACGCAACCAGACCGGAACCGGCCGGGAACGAAATGCCCATCGGGAAACGGGTGTGCGAGTCACCACCGGTGCCGACGGTGTCTGGCAGCAGCATACGGTTCAGCCACGAGTGGATGATGCCGTCGCCCGGACGCAGGGAAACGCCGCCGCGGGTCATGATGAAGTCAGGCAGGGTGTGGTGGGTGGTCACGTCGATCGGCTTTGGATAGGCTGCGGTGTGGCAGAACGACTGCATTACCAGATCAGCGGAGAAGCCCAGGCACGCCAGGTCTTTCAGTTCGTCACGGGTCATTGGACCGGTGGTGTCCTGAGAACCCACGGTGGTCATTTTCGGTTCGCAGTAGGTGCCAGGACGGATGCCTTTGCCTTCTGCCAGACCGCAAGCCTTGCCGACCATTTTCTGCGCCAGGGTGTAACCCTTGGTGCTTTCGATCGGTGCATCAGGCTTCTTGAACAGGTCGAACGCCGGCAGACCCAGTTCGGCGCGAGCCTTCTCGGTCAGGCCGCGGCCAATGATCAGCGGGATACGGCCGCCAGCACGGACTTCGTCCAACAGAACCGGGGTCTTCATTTCGAAGGTGGTCAGGACTTCGTCGGTGCCGTGTTTGCAGACTTTGCCAGCATGCGGGTACAGGTCGATCACGTCGCCCATGTTCATGTTGGAAACGTCGAACTCGATTGGCAGTGCGCCGGCATCTTCCATGGTGTTGTAGAAGATTGGAGCGATTTTGCTGCCGAAGCAGAAACCGCCAGCGCGCTTGTTCGGCACGTAAGGAACGTCATCGCCGAAGAACCACAGTACCGAGTTGGTAGCGGATTTACGCGAAGAACCGGTACCGACCACATCACCGACGTAGGCGATCGGGAAGCCTTCACCGCGCATTTGTTCGATCTGCTTCATCGGGCCGATGGCGCCCTGCTGATCAGGAACGATGCCGTCGCGGGCCATTTTCAGCATGGCCAGGGCGTGCAGCGGGATGTCTGGACGCGACCAGGCATCTGGGGCAGGGGACAGGTCGTCAGTGTTGGTTTCGCCGGTAACCTTGAATACACGCAGGCTGATCTTGTCGGCCAGGGTCGGGCGGTTCTTGAACCACTCGCCGTCAGCCCAGGATTGCAGCACGGCTTTTGCGTGAGCGTTGCCGTTCTTGGCTTTTTCCGCGACGTCGTGGAACGCATCGAACATCAGCAGGGTGTGCTTGAGTTGCGCGGCAGCGACTGGCGCCAGCTCGGCGTCGTCCAGCAGGTCAACCAGAGTGACGATGTTGTAGCCGCCCTGCATGGTGCCGAGCAGTTCTACAGCGCGCTTTTTGTCCAGCAGCGGGGAGGAAACTTCGCCCTTGGCCAGAGCAGACAGGAAACCGGCTTTTACATAGGCCGCTTCGTCCACGCCTGGTGGAATGCGATTGGTGATCAGGTCAACGAGAAATTCTTCTTCGCCAGCCGGAGGGTTTTTCAGCAGCTCGACCAGGCCTGCTGTTTGTTCGGCGTTAAGCGGCTGGGGAACGATACCCAGGGCTGCACGCTCTTCGATATGTTTGCGGTAGGCTTCAAGCACAGTTATTACCCTCATCAGTGGTCCCAAATGGGTGTCCGGGACGCTCATCCCGAAATGGTCGTACTCATGCGCTGCGTGGCGTTGTGGGCCACTTAGCCAGAATTACCGACCATTCCTTACAGAAGCTGCTTTCAAAGTTTTACGCCTGCAGAACGGGGAGCTGATGAGGGTTGGCGATGGGCTTTTCCCCGCTGGAAAAACCCCTCGCCAACACCGCTCTGAAGGAACGACTGTGCTCGTGACGCTTTGAAAACAGCTTCTAACGGACATTGGCGCCTTAAAAGGCTGGCTGATTCTACGGCAAAAAAAAATTAAACGTAAGTTCGTCCCTGAAGTTTGAGGGGTGATGAATGTTAGACAAAGGGCTAACATGCCGACCTGTTCCGCGTTTCAGTGCCTTTGCCTACTTTATGCCCAATCAGACCATCAAGACCCCCTGCGTCGGCCTCTGCTCCACTGTTTACGGTGATCTGGTGTGCCGTGGCTGCAAGCGTTTCCACCACGAAGTGATCCATTGGAATGGTTACAACGAGGAGGAAAAACGCGCGGTGTGGCTGCGTCTGGAACAATTGCTGTCACAAGTGATGGCGGGCAAGGTCGAGATTTTCGATTCGGCGCGCCTGCGCGAGCAGCTCGAACAGCGCAAGATCCGCTTCGTGCCGCATCAATCGGAATATTGCTGGGCGTATCAACTGATCGCTCGTGGTGCGCGGGTGATCATTAATCTGGAAGCGTACGGGATGGTGTTGCTGCCGGAGTTTCGCGAGTGGAACCTGCCGGAATTGCGCGATGCCATTGATCGGGAATTCTTCCTGCTGTCGGAAGCGCATTATCAGCGCTACATCGCCCCCGGATTCCTCAAAGACGCCTTTGGCGCCTGAACCTCAAAAGATCGCAGCGTGCCGCAGCTCCTACAGGTTTGTGTGACGTCGGGCGCCCGCAATATCTGTAGGAGCTGCGGCACGCTGCGATCTTTTGATCTTTAATGTTTCACCGCCAACTCCACCAGATGATCCTCGACCTCCTGCGGCTTGAGCACCAGTACGTCGCTTTCCAGCTCGTCCAGCACCACTTCTGCGGTATTGCCGATCAACGCTCCTGACAAACCGGTTCGCGCCACCGTGCCGATCACGGTCACCGCCGCCTGCAGCTTGTGCGCCATAAACGGGATCAGCACATCTGCCGGGCCTTCCTCGATGTGCAAATGTTCGTCATCGACATCAAATTCCGCCTGAAACGCCCGACACTGCTCGCGATAGCGCGCTTCGATGGTTTCGCTCAGTTGGAAAGTCGGATCCGCCGCCGACAGCATCGGTGAAGGATGCGCCGCAATCACATGCAGGTGCGCCTTGGCCAGACTGGCAATGTCATAGCCGTGATCAATGATCGTGGTGTGCAGATGCCGGTGTTCGCCATCGGCATTGCCGACATCGACGGCGGCCAGGATCACGCGGTCCTTCCAGGACGTGGATGTTTTCACCAACAGCACCGGGGTCGGGCAGTGGCGCAAGAGTTTCCAGTCCGCCGGCGTCAGCAGGGCCTTTTTCAGCGGACTGTCGGGGAAATGCTGTTTGACCACCAGCCCGCAACCCTCGGCCTGCTGCACATCAATGATGGTTTCGTGCAGGCTCTCGTTCCACGCCTGTTCGGTCGTCACGCTGTAACCATCGGCTAACAGCGCGGCCTTGAGTACGCCGAGCATGCCGGCGTGGTCGTGCTTCTTGTCACACACCAGCAGGTGCAGATGGGCCTGGGTCACGCCTGCGATCAGCTTGGCGCGCTTGAGCGCCAGGCTTTCCGAATGTTCGGGTTCGATGACCACCAGAATGCTGCGAATGGCTTGCATGAGCGGAGTCTCCAGCAAAGAAAAGGCACGGCGTTGCACAACTATAGTTGCTGCTCATGCGCCTGCGACTTGATGCATATCAACGCGGGCGGCTGGTGGTCTGCGGGCAGGCCGGTATAATCGGCGCCCTTCGCTCGAACACCTTTACCGTGAGCCCCATGATCCTTCCCGAAATCCACGAATTCCTTGGCTGCCGCACCCCTGACGCCTGGGTCCAGGCCGCACTGGCCGATCAGGAAACCCTGCTGATCGACCACAAGAACTGCGAGTTCAAGGCTGCCAGCACCGCGCTGAGCCTGATAGCCAAGTACCATTCCCACGTCGACCTGATCAACATGATGTCGCGTCTGGCCCGGGAAGAACTGGTGCACCACGAGCAGGTCATGCGCCTGATGAAACGCCGCAAGATCGAGCTGCGCCAGCTGCATGCCGGCCGTTACGCGTCGAGCCTGCGCAAGGTGGTGCGTAGCCACGAGCCGGTGAAACTGGTCGATACGCTGGTGGTCGGGGCGTTTATCGAAGCGCGCAGTTGCGAGCGGTTCGAAGCGCTGGTGCCGCATCTGGATGAAGAACTCGGCAAGTTCTACTTTGGCCTGCTGAAAAGCGAGGCGCGGCATTTTCAGGGTTATCTGAAGCTCGCTTATCAGTACGGCGATGCCAAGGATGTTGCGCAGGTGATCGAGCGAGTCCGCGCTGCCGAGCAAGAGCTGATTGAATCGCCGGATGAAGAATTCCGCTTTCACAGCGGTGTGCCTGTAAACCGTTAAGATCAAAAGATCGCAGCCTTCGGCAGCTCCTACAGGGAAATGCATTCAAGATGTAGCAGCTGCCGAAGGCTGCGATCTTTGCGCGTGTGATTGTTAAAAACTCTTAAGAGTATGAAACATCAGCGCAAAACGGCCCTCGCCCACGAATGCCGCCATAATGTCGGCCCTTACACATGGGTTGGCACACGGTCGATATGGATAATCTGGGTTTTGGCAAAGTCCTGCTGGTGGAAGACGACGAGCGTCTTGCCGCGCTGATCGCCCACTTCCTCGAACAACACGGCTACGAAGTCCGCTCGGTGCATCGCGGCGATCTGGCGGTGGCCGCGTTTCTCGAATTCAAGCCGAAAGTAGTGGTGCTCGACCTGATGCTGCCGGGGCAGAGGGGCCTGCACGTGTGCCGCGAAATTCGCAGCGTGTCGGATACGCCGATCGTGATTCTGACCGCCAAGGAAGACGACCTCGACCACATTCTCGGCCTGGAATCGGGTGCCGATGACTACGTGATCAAACCGATCAAACCGCCGGTATTGCTGGCCCGCCTGCGCGCGTTGCAACGGCGGCAGGTGCCGGACAGCAATGTGGTCAGCCTGCTCGAGTTCGGCCATTTGAGGATCGACCGCAGTTGCCGCGAAGTGCGCCTGGCCGGGGAAGTCATCGAAATGACCACCATGGAGTTCGAGCTGTTGTGGCTGCTCGCCAGTGCGGCGGGCAAGACGCTCTCGCGCGACGACATTCTCAACCGCATGCGCGGCATTGCCTTCGACGGGCTCAATCGCAGCGTCGACGTGTACATCAGCAAATTGCGTAACAAACTCAAGGACAACCCTCGCGAGCCGGTGTGCATCAAGACCGTGTGGGGCAAAGGTTATCTGTTCAATCCGTTCGCCTGGGAGCTGTAGATGCTGCGGTTATTTTTCGGGCTGTTTCTGGTCATGACGGTGGGGCTGGTGTTGGCGTTGCAGACGGTTGAACACACGTTCGATGCGCTGCTCGATTATCAGCAACGCGACTACAACCGTGAAGCCGTGCGCGGTCAGGCCTGGACGCTCACTCAGCAGTTACGTGAACTCGATGGCCCTGCGCGGGAAAACCAGTTGCAATCGATACGCCCGCACTACGGGCTGGGGCTGACGCTGGTCGATGCCGGCCAACTGAACCTGACCGACGAGGAAAAAACCGAGCTGGCCGATGGCTTGCTGGTCATCCGCGACAAATACAGCCAATACATTTCCGCCATCGATGGCGGCCCGCAGTTGCTGAGTATTCGCCTGCCCGCCGAACCGAGCCTGATGCCTTTCTACATCGTCGCGGCGTACCTGATGATTGCCGTGGTGATCGGTATCGTCCTGTTCTTCTGGGTGCGTCCGCACTGGCGTGATCTGGAAAAACTGCGGCTGGCCGCCGAGCGTTTTGGCGGCAATGACTTGTCGTCGCGCATTCAATTGTCGAAACGCTCGAACATCCGCGACCTGGCCGAGCACTTCAATTTGATGGCGGCGCGTATCGAAGGTTTGATCGCCAATCAGCGCGAACTGACCAACGCTGTGTCCCATGAACTGCGCACGCCGATTGCGCGGTTGTCGTTTGAGCTCGACCAACTCAAGCAACAACCGGACGCCAGCCAGAACCGCGAGCTGATTGCCGATATGTATGCCGATCTCGGCGAGCTGGAAGAGATGGTCTCCGAACTGTTGACCTACGCCAGCCTTGAGCGCGGCGCGACGGTGATCAAGCGCGAAAACATCCAGGCCGCCAACTGGCTCGACAGCGTCGTCGGCAGCGTGGCGCTGGAAGCGGAAGCGGCGGGGGTGCAGTTGCTGATTGGCGATTGCCGGCTCGACACCGTGCGCATCGAACCGCGGTTCATGGCGCGGGCGGTCATCAATCTGCTGCGCAATGCCATTCGTTATGCCGAGCAGCGCGTGGAGGTGACGCTGGAGCGCAATGGCGAATACTACGAGGTGCGGGTCAACGACGACGGGCCGGGAGTGCCGCTGGATGGGCGCGAGAAGATTTTCGAGCCATTCTCGCGGCTGGATGCCAGCCGCGATCGGCGTACCGGCGGGTTTGGTTTGGGCCTGGCGCTGGTGCGACGAGTGTCGCAGTCGCATGGCGGGCAGGTCGAAGTCGGTGAATCGGCATGGGGCGGGGCATCGTTTCGGATGACCTGGGCGCATCTGGATTGATCTGCGTTGCCAGTCCCGGCCTGCTCGCGAAGAGGCCATCAATCACACCACAATTCCCCACTCATCTGAGCAACCCCAACCGCTCATGCCACTGCGCAATTGACTCTTGGGGATAAACCTCAAACTGCTTGTCTGCGGGCTTTGCGTTCACCTCAACCCACGAAGCCTTCGAACCGAGCATCAAGTGCGTGTGCTCCGGCGGCACCGGCAACGGCGTGTCGATGGCCGAGGCGAAGGGGTGGATCAGCTCCGGCCACTCCGGGCTGAACAGCCATAAACCGCTGCCGCACAGTGAGCAGAAATGCCGTTCGGCGGTGCTGCGGTGTGCACGTTTGTCGCCTTCGTCCTTCATCTTCGCGTGGTAGATCGAAATGTGTTTGCGCCCCTGAACCTTGAGGCTGGCCGAGTCGCCGCCGAGGTTGATCGCATAGCCACCACCGCCCTGGGTCTTGCGGCAGATCGAGCAGTAGCAGCGTTGATAAGGATAGGGGTGGGCGCTGGTCAGGCTGAAGGTGACGGCGCCGCAGTGGCAGGAGCCTTCGAGGTGCATGAGGGGCCTCCGGTGGGCTGGATGGGTTCGGTTCAGCCTAGAAGAGTTGTGGTGAATGCGCTGCCGCCATCGCTGGCAAGCGTTTCCCCTGTAGGAGCTGCCGCAGGCTGCGATCTTTTGATCTGGCCCTTCAAAATACACCATCAAAAGATCGCAGCCTGCGGCAGCTCCTACTGGACTCGTGCGACAGCTGCGGTCAGCATGTCGTCCTAAAAACAGGGATCCCAACCCATGCGTAGACTGCCCTCACTGGCCGCCCTGCGAACCTTCGAATGCGCCGCCCGTCACGCGCATTTCGGCCGGGCCGCCGCTGAACTGTGCGTCACCGACAGCGCCGTCAGCCACCAGATCCGCCAGCTCGAAGAGCAACTTGGCGTGTCGCTGTTCATCCGCGAAGGCCGGCAGATTCGCCCGACCATCGCCGCCGGACGGCTGATGCAGAGCCTGCAACAAGCCTTCGAACTGATCGGCGATGCCTGCGATGAACTGCGCGATCCGTCCTCGCTGGCGGTCTTGCGTTTGGCCGTCACCGCCGAACTCGCGCAAAAGTGGTTGATGAGCCGTCTCAGCGATTTCTACGCGCGCTATCCGCACATCACCTTGCACCTCTACGAACAGCCGATCGACGCCAGCGCCCCCGGCGAAGACATCGACCTGGCAATCACCTACGGCACCGGCCCGGTCGACAGCAGCGCCTATTTCGTCCGACCGTTGCCGGCGCTGCAATTCTTCCCGGTGTGCAGCCCCGGCCTGTTCAACCAAGGCACGCTGAAGACGCCGAAGGATCTGGCCCGCCATTGTCTGCTGCACGACGATCAGGACGGCAAGACCTGGACCGCATGGCTCACCAGCCACGCCGGCGATCTGCGCCCGCAGCGCCAGTTGTATTTCGCCCACGCCGGGCTGGCGCTGGAAGCGGCGGCGCAAGGGCAGGGCGTTGCGATGGGCGACAACCTCACTGCGCAGGAAGATTTGCAGAACGGTCGGCTGGTGCGGCCATTCGCCTCGAGCATGACCGCCCTCGGCCAATACGCGCTGGTCTGTGAACGGCTGCGCATGGAGCGTCCGGCAGTCGCGCAAATGCTCGAATGGTTCAACGATCAACTGACGGATTGATGAGTTGAATTCAACTGTTCCGCAATAATCATCGTTGGCGGGGGCTCTGCCTGCGACCGTAGCCTGTGGTCATTCCCATCGCGAACAACGAGGTTTGACCATGGCACGTTTGCTCGACTCCACCCCCAAACACGACGGCTTCCGTCTGCCCGGCGAATTCGAAAGCAAGTCCGGCTGCTGGCTCGGCTGGCCGGAGCGTACTGACGTCTGGCGCAACGGCGCCAAGCCTGCGCAGAAAGTCTGGGTGCAGATCGTCACCGCGATCTCCCACAGCGAACCGGTCACCGTTTGCGCCTCGGCCGCGCAATTCGCCACCGCGCGCCGGCAGTTGCCGCCGCAAGTACGCGTCGTGGAAATGACCTGCAACGACACCTGGTTTCGCGACAGCGGCCCGTGCTTTGTGGTCAATGACCAGAGCGGCGAAGTGCGCGGCGTCGACTTCGAATTCAATGCTTATGGCGGTCTCGACGGCGGCCTCTACTACCCGTGGGACAAGGACGATCAGATCGCCAGCAAGATCCTTGAAATCGAGCGTTTCGACCGCTACCGCGCGCCGTTGATTGCCGAACTCGGCGGTATCCAGAGCGACGGCCAGGGCAGCATCCTCACCACCGAACAGTGCCTGCTCAATCGCAATCGCAACCAGCATCTGGGCAAGGATGAAGTCACCCGCAGGCTCACCGATTACCTCGGCGCCGAACAAGTGATCTGGCTGCCGCGCGGCTGCAAGTTCGACGAAACCGATGGCCACGTCGATGACCTCGCCTGTTTCGTCCGTCCCGGCGAAGTGGTGCTGCAATGGACCGACAATCGCGACGATCCGCAATGGGAAATCTATCAGGAGGCCTACGATATTCTGCGCAGCACCCGTGACAGCCGTGGCCGCGAGCTGATCGTGCACAAACTGCCGCAACCGGATGTGCTGGAGTGGACCGCCGAAGAAGCCGAAGGCCTCGATCAGCAGGACAGCACCCACACCCGCCAGGCCGGCACTAAAATCTGCGCGTCGTACATCAACTATTACGCCGGCAACAGCTCGATCGTAGTGCCGCTGTTTGGCGATCGTCAGGATCAGGCCGCACTGGCGACGCTCGCCGAACTGTTTCCGCAGCACAAAATCGTCGGCATCGAAAACTCCCGGGAAATCCTCCTCGGTGGCGGCAACGTCGCGTGCATCACCATGCCGCAATACGCCGGCACGCCCGACCACAAGAAGGGAGCCTGACCATGCGCCTGCACAAACTGACTCAAGCGTTATTGCTGGTGCTTGCACCCTTGTGTGTGCAGGCCGCCGACACCGCGAAACCGGTGGTCAACCTGTACATCTGGGGCGAGTACCTGGCCCCGGACACCTTGAAGAATTTCGAGGCGAAAACCGGCATTCATGTGGTCGCCGATCACTTCGACTCGCTGGAAACCGTCGAGACCAAACTACTTACCGGGCGCAGCGGCTACGACCTGGTGCTGACCGCCGGCCAGCATCTGTCGCGGGCCATTGAAAGCGGCGCGATCCAGCCGCTGGACAAGGCCCGGGTGCCACACTTTGCCGGGGTTGGCGAGGAGTTTCGTCAGCACATGGCGGTGTTTGATCCGGGCAATCGTTTCGCCGGCATCTACGCTTGGGGTACCACTGGCGTGGGGTATCAGGAGGAGGCGATCAAGCAACGTCTGCCTGATGCGCCGACGGACAGTTGGGCGATGCTGTTCGATCCGGCGGTGGTTTCGAAATTTGCCGACTGCGGGGTGAGTTTGCTTAATGACCCGAACGAAGTGTTCGCCGCGGTCATGAAGTACATGGGCCTGGACATCAACCGGCAGAACCTCGATGACCTGAAACTCGCCGAGCAGCAATTGGCGAAGATCCGCCCGTACATCCGCTACTTCGACAATGATCTGAATATCAGCGATCTGGCCAACGGCAACACCTGCGTGGCGATGTCGTGGAACGGCAACGTGGCGATTGCGGCGGGACAGGCGCAGGCGGCGAACAAGCCATTCAAGCTCAGTTACCGGATTCCGAAAGAGGGCACATTGATCTGGTTTGACGCGATGGTCATTCCCAAGGACGCCCCGCACCCTCAGGCCGGATTGGCGTTGATGGATTATTTAATGACGCCGGAAGTGATGGCGCCGATCACCGACACCATTCATTACGCCAATGCGATCACGGCGGCGGATGGCTTGGTCGATGCATCGATCCGCAATGATCCGGGCACCTACCCCTCGGCCGACGTCAGGGCCACGCTGTACAGCAAAAACGATAACGGCAAAGCCTTCAATCGCGCCTTGATCCGCGCATTCAGCCGCCTGAAATCCGGCCTCTGACCCCGCAAATCCCCCTGTAGGAGCTGCCGCAGGCTGCGATCTTTTGATCCTGTTTTTTAAAATGAAAATCAAAAGATCGCAGCCTGCGGCAGCTCCTACAGGGATTTGTGTTGTACAGAGACAGATCATTGTGGGAGCGGACTTGCTCGCGAAGAACGATAACGCGGTCTATCTCTTGGCCACACGCCACAAATACCACGCAGCCACCGTTCGATAAGGGCTCCACGCCAGGCCGATTTCGATCATTTGCTTGCGCGTCGGTTGCACTTCCAGTCCCATCAACCGCCGATAGCCCTCACGTACGCCAAAGTCATCGGCCGGCAGAATGTCCATGCGCTCCAGGCTGTAGATCAGCAGCATCTCCACGGTCCAGCGGCCCACTCCGCGCAGGCTGATCAAGCGTTCGATCAACGCTTCATCGTCCATCGCCAGCGCCGTGGCGTAATCCGGCACCACGCCATCCAGCGTTGCCTGGGCAATGCCCTGAATCGTCGCAATCTTGCCGGCGGAAAATCCGCAACTGCGCATCCGTTCGAAATCGGTCGCAAGGATTTGTTCCGGGCGGGGGAATGACTGCCCGGGAAACAATCCGACCAACCGTCCGATGATCGCGTCGCCGGCCTTGGCATGCAGTTGCTGGTAGCCGATCGCCCGTACCAGCGACTCGTAAGGATCGCGCGCCGGATGCGGCTGATGCAGGCACGGGCCGACAGCGGCAATGTGCTGCTGCCAGTGCGGGTCGAGCGCAGCGAGGAATTCGCTCGCTGCCTGATAGTGCTCGGGCATGTTATTTCAGCAAGCCGTTGACTTCGCCATACGTGAAGGCCTTGAGGTCGTGGGTGTCGAGTTTGCCGCTGGCGAGGAAGCTTTTCACCAGCCCGCCCATCGCCCCGTAAAGGAATTCGGCGATGCCGGAGCCAGCGCTCAAGCGGCGCACGCCCAGCGCTTGCAGTTCTTCGGGCGAGGGCAGGCAGGCGAAGCCGAGTACGTTGACCGGCAGCGTCGTGCCTTTGCAGATCGCTTCGATCTCGTAGGCTGAGGTGACACCGGCGGCAAACAAGCCATCGGCACCGGCCGCCTGATACAACGCGGCGCGGCGCAGGGTTTCGGCGACGCGATCTTCAGCCGGCACCAGGCTTTTCAGATAGACATCGGTGCGCGCGTTGATGAACAGCTTGACCGAACGTTTGTCGGCGATTTGCCGCGCCACCTCGATCTTGCGCGCGAGCAACTCCGGCGCGTTGGAACCGTCCTCGATATTGATCCCGACGGCACCCGCCGCAATGACCGCTTCAAGCACCTCGGCGACACGCCCGAGATCATCGGAATAACCGGCCTCGACGTCCACGGTCAACGGCACGCTGATCACCCGGGCAATCGATTCCACCGTGGATACCAGGCGTTCGAGGGGCAAGGTGTTGCCGTCCGGATAACCGTGGGCCCAGGCCACCGCCGCACTGCTGGTGGCGACGGCCTGACCGCCGAGGTGTTCGACCAGTCGCGCGCCGGTAGCGTCGGCGACGTTGGTCAGCATCAGCAGGCCTTGCTGATGCAACTGGTGAAACCGGGTGTCGAGCGTGCTCATCGAAATTCCTTCTTGTTGATGGGTCAATATTCGTTAGAACGCCAAGGGTTGGCTGAGCTGTAGCGCGGCGCTTTCCAGCCTCAGCAAGAATGCCTTGCGCGGTTGTCCTCCACCATAGCCGGTCAGCGAGCCATCCGCGCCAATCACCCGATGACAAGGCACGACAATCGACAGCCGATTGTGCCCGTTGGCCAGCCCGACCGCGCGACTCGCGCCGGGTTTGCCCAACCCTGCGGCGATGGTGCCGTAGGTGCTGGTGTGACCGTAAGGAATTTGCAGCAGGGCCGCCCATACCTGTCGGGAAAATTCGCTGCCGGGCAAATGCAACGGCACTGTGAATACGTTCAGTTTGCCGGCGAAGTAGGCCGCCAGTTCCTCTTCGATCTGCTGCAAGTGTGCGTTATGCCCCGGCGCGATCGCGTAGCCGTAGCGGTTCTGCAACGCTTCAACTTCGCCGGTCAGCGCCGGTCGATCAAGAAACTCCAGTAACACCAATCCACGGCGTTCGGCCATGGCGATCATCGGCCCCAGTGGCGTGGTCAGCCGGGTGAACAGCAGCGGCTCGCTCTGTTCGGCGCGGCCCGGTGTGATGTGGAAGGACTTCTGGAAAGCGTCACGAAAACCGCTGAGCGATTCGTAACCCGAGTCGAACGCGGCATGATCAATCGAGGTGCCTTGTCTGATCCCGCCCAATGCCATGCCCAACCGCCGAGTACGTAGCCAAGCGTGGAAAGTCATGCCGAAATGCTGCTTGAACCAGCGCCGCAACTTCAACGGTTCGATGCCTGCGGCGAGCAGTTGCGCATCGCTCCAGCGCAGCTCAGGGGCGGCTTCCACGGCAGTGAGCAGGCGCTGCACCCAGTCTGGCGCAATAGCTGCGGCGTCCAGTGGCTTGCAGCGCAGGCAGGCGCGATAACCGGCGGTCAGGCATTCATCGGCGTGCGCGAAGAACTCGACGTTTTGCGGTTTCGGCTTGCGCGCCGTGCAACTGGGGCGGCAGAAAATTCCGGTGGTTTTCACGGCCGTGAAGAACACGCCTTCATAGGCAGTGTCGCGTTCGAGCATGGCGCGAACCATCTCGGCGTGGGGCGGCAGGGCAGCGGTTTGTATGTTCATGGGCTGAGAGTAAAACCAGATTCTCGATGGCTCCACCGGAAAATCGACAGTGAATTTTCCGTCTGCTGATCTACTGTGTAGGAGCTGCCGCAGGCTGCGATCTTTTGATGATCGTTCCCACGCTCTGCGTGGGAATGCAGCCGGGGACGCTCCGCGTCCGGTAATCAAAAGATCGCAGCCTGCGGCAGCTCCTACAGAGATTGTGAGGTGTTGGTTTATGCATCCGTTTTCCATTCAACATATTGATCACATTGTGCTGCGCGTAAAAGACCTGCAACGCAGCATCGATTTCTACGCTCGGGTGTTCGGCGCCGAGGTGGTCAGGCACAACGAACCGCTGGGGCTGGTGCACTTGCGTGCCGGCACCTCAATGATCGATCTCGTCGACCTGGCCGGTGAACTCGGGCGCAAGGGCGGCGGGGCGGCCGGTGCCGAGCGGCGCAATGTCGATCACTTCTGTCTGCGCATCGAGCCGTTCGACGAACAAGCGTTGACGGCGCACCTGCAATCGGCCGGACTGACCGTGGAAAAAGCCGCTCGACGCTTTGGCGCTGAAGGTTATGGCCTGTCTTTGTATTGCTTCGATCCGGACGGCAATCAGGTCGAACTCAAAGGCCCGTCCGAAGCGTAAGCCTCACGCGCGTTTGGCCAGCAACAGCACTGAAGCCGCCGCCGACAGCAGCCCCGCGCAGCAGCGGTTGAACATCCGCTTGCCGCGCGGCTCGGCGAACCAGCGGCGCATGCGCAGGCCCATCCAGGCATACGCAGCGATGGCGATCCATTCCAGCAACAGAAACAGCGCGCCGAGCACGGCAAATTGCGCCGGCACCGGGCGCGCTGGATCAACAAACTGCGGCAGGAATGCGGTGAACAGCAGAATCGCCTTGGGATTGCCGGCGGCCACCAGAAACTCCTGACGTGCCAGCCTGAACAAGCCCACCGACGCTCCCGCCACGTGCTGTTCGGCCTCGGGATTGGCGCGCCACAATTGCCAGGCCAGATACAACAGATACCCCGCGCCAATAATCTTGATCGCATGAAACAGCCATTCGGACGTTTGCAGCACCACCGACAACCCGGCGCCGGCCAGTGCGATCATCCCGGCGAACGCCAGAATCCGTCCGATACCGGCGGCGAAGGCACGGCGATAGCCATAGCGCGTGGCGTTGCTGACCGACAACAGGTTGTTCGGGCCGGGAGCCATGTTCAGGGCGAAACAGGCGGGGAGAAACAGCGAGAGGGTGGCGAGGTCCATGACGGCGCTCCAGAAACGAGTGCGCCATTTTTATCACAGCCCACACGCCGTCAGACCCATACAGTCAGGCGGCGCTGTCGCGGTACAGCCCGGCCATGCTGGACAACGCGGTCGAACTTTTTGCACAAGCTGCAACTCTGAAACCCTCAGAGGGCGATGGTTTCGGCAAAAAAACTCTCCGGTCGATCAACAAACGACGGTTGCCGTGCAAGACTTGCCCCCCTTGTTTCACCCACCCCGCATGGCCCCAGGCGGCCCCATCAAGAGCGATCTACATGCAAGCAAAGGCCCGTGAAGTTTATGTGCCACCGGTGCTGCAAGATCTGCGAGCCGGCACTGCCGAACTGCACATCGCACTGGAAAAACGCCTTCCGTTTTTCTCCGATACCCTCGATAAACACGCTTTTGTGCGGTTGATGCAGGCCTATTACGGCTTCTATCTGCCGCTGGAAAACGCCTTGCGAAACAGCGGTTCGATCCCCTGCGACTTTGATCTGCAGCCACGTCTCAAGGCACCAACCTTGCGCGCCGACCTGCAAGCGTTGGGCATGGGCGCCGAAGCGCTGCAACGTCTGCCGCAATGCGAGCAACTGCCCGTCATCGACTCCGGCGCCACCTGCCTCGGCGCGCTCTACGTACTTGAAGGCGCGACACTCGGCGGGCAGATCCTGCGCCGCGAGATCGCCACGCGACTGGGCCTGGAAGCCGACAATGGCGCGGCGTTTCTCGATATCTATGGCGCCGCCACTGGTCGCCGCTGGCGCGACTTCATCGAATATCTGGGCAATCGCCCGATCAGCGCCGACGAACGCACCGCCGTCGTCACAGCGGCACAAACCACATTCAACTGTTTCGAGCGCTGGCTCGAAAGCCGGGAGGTATTGGCATGACCCCACAAGACAAAGAAGCCTTTGAAGAGCTGCTGGCGAACTGTGCCGACGAGCCGATCCGTTTCCCCGGCGCGATCCAGCCGCACGGCTTGCTGCTGACCCTGAGCGAGCCTGCGCTGGAGATCGTTCAGGTCAGCGCCAACGTTGCAACCCTGCTGGACCGTGAGCCGCTCTGCCTGATCGGCCAGCCACTGGTGCAACTGATCGGCGACGCCGAGGCCGCGCAAGTGCGCGAGGCCATGCTGCAACCGGCATTGTCCGACACGCCGCCGCTGCACTTTCGCCTCAATGGCACGGCGTTCGATGGCTTGCTGCACCGGCATCAGGGCGTGCTGATTCTGGAGCTGGAAATCCACGTCGAAAACTTCCAGCCGCGCAACGTCGCCGGCAACCAGACCCATTTGGGGCGCATGCTCCAGCGTCTGCACGCGGCTACCTCGTTGCAGGCGCTGTACGACATCAGCGTCAAGGAAATCCAGGCCATGACCGGTTACGACCGGGTGCTGATCTATCGCTTCGAAGAGGAAGGACACGGCCAGGTCATCGCCGAAGCGTCCGACCCGTCGATGGAAGTGTTCAACGGTCTGTTCTTCCCGGCCTCGGACATTCCCGAGCAGGCCCGCGAGTTGTATCGGACCAATTGGCTGCGGATCATCCCCAATGCCGATTACCAGCCGGTGCCGTTGCTGCCGAAGCTGCGTCCGGACACCGACACCCCGCTGGATTTGAGTTTTGCCACCCTGCGCAGCGTGTCGCCGATCCACTGTCAGTACATGAAAAACATGGGCGTGCTGTCGTCAATGAGTATCTCGCTGCTCAAGGGCGACAAGCTCTGGGGTCTGATCAGTTGCGGCAACCGTCAGCCGCTGCACGTGCCGCATGAATTGCGCGCGGCGTGCCAGACCATCGGCCAGGTACTGTCGTTGCAGATCAGCGCGATGGAAGCGCTGGAAATCAGCCGTCAGCGTGAAGAAAAAGTCGAGGCGCTGGCTCTGCTCAATCAAGCGATGATCGATTCGCCGCAAAACGTTTTCGATGGCCTGGCCAACCAGCCGCAAGTGCTCATGGCGCTGAACAACGCCGGCGGTATCGCGATCATTGAAGACAACCAATTGCACCGTTACGGCAACTGCCCGGAGCCTGCGCAGATCCGCGCCCTGCACAAGTGGCTGCAGGACAGCGGCGAGCCGGTGTTCGCCAGTCATAATCTGGCCAGCGTGTATCCACCGGCCGCGGAGTATCAGCAAGTGGCCAGTGGCGTGCTTGCCATGAGCCTGCCCAAACCGGTCGACAACGGCGTGCTGTGGTTCCGCCCGGAGGTCAAAGAGAACATCAATTGGAGCGGTGATCCGCGCAAGCCGCTGGACCTGGAAAACTCCGACGCCGGCTTGCGCCTGCGCCCGCGCACCTCGTTTGAAATCTGGAAAGTCGAGATGGCCGGGATCTCCACCAAGTGGAGCCACGGCGATCTGTTCGCCGCCAACGACCTGCGTCGTTCGGCGCTGGAAAACGATCTGGCGCGCCAGGTCCGTCGCGAACAGGAAGCGGTGCGCGCCCGTGACGAGCTAGTGGCGGTGGTTTCCCACGACCTGCGCAATCCGATGACCGTTATCTCGATGCTCTGCGGCATGCTGCACAAAGCGTTCAGCTCCGATGGGCCGCACACCTCGCGGCGCATCTCGACGGCGATCGATACCATGCAGCAAGCCGCCGGGCGCATGAACACGCTGCTGGAGGATTTGCTCGACACCTCGAAAATCGATGCCGGGCGCTACAGCATTGCCCCGCAGATTCTGGATGTCGGGCAGATGTTCGAGGAAACCCAGTCGTTGCTAGGCCCGCTGGCGCTGGACAAGGACATCAGCATCTCGTTCGAAACCGACCCCGACCTGAAAATCCATGCCGACCCGGAGCGCTTGTTCCAGGTGCTGTCGAACCTGATCGGCAACGCGATCAAATTCACCCCGCGCAAAGGTTCGGTGGGCGTGCTGGCGAAGTCGGTGGGTGAGGAAATCGTGTTTACCGTGCGCGATACCGGCGAAGGCATTCCCAAGGAAAACCTGGCACGGGTGTTTGATCGTTACTGGACGGTGAAGGAGGGTAATCCCACCGGAACCGGATTGGGTCTGTACATCACGCAGGGCATCGTTGAAGCCCATGGTGGGCGGATCGAGGCCAGCAGCGAGCCGGGGCAGGGGACGGAGTTCCGGTTTACCGTGCCGGTGATGGCCGTGTGCGACTGACAGGCGCGGATCCTCACCACAACAGCCCGGCAGGTGTATGCCGGCCGGGCTGATTGCTTATCCAGCGTTACGGTTTTGCTGCGGTTCAGTCCAGGCCATGGAGCGCGCTGAACGCGTCTTTCGACAGCGGATTGAACCGGTCAGCTCTTATTTCGCTGATCGCATACAACGCACGGCCCGTACGACCGTTACCGTCACCAAAGCCGTGGAAGCCAACCACCGCTCCCAACAGCTGCTTGCTGAAATGTTCGTGCGCGGTGTCCAGAGTTTTCAGGTGATCCTGCATCACGGCAAAACCAGAGATGCTGCTGGCATATTTCTTGTCGCTGACACCCACGCGAACGATGTCCGAGGTGGCCGGTGCGATGCTGACATGCAACTGTCTGATCACATCCGGGTCGGTCAGTGATTTATTGCTGGCGGCGTACTCGCGCAAGATAGTGACAATGTTGTCGAGGTCGTTGCCGGGTGAGTTCGAGGCATGAACGATCCAGGCACCGGCTCGCTCGGCGTTATCGGTGAAGGCTCCAGCATTGTAGTGCGACTCGGGCAGTACACCGTTGTAAGGTGCTGCCCCCAGATCCTGTTTCAGCAAATTCTGCTGATGGCTTTTCATGTAGTTGACCTTGCGCGCCTCGATCTCGCTGACCGTTTCCAGCAGGTCGGAATAACCGCTGCCTGCCGAACGGGCGGAATTGTAATCGAGACCATTTTTGGACAGGACAGTCGTCAACAGATCGTCGAGTGCCGATTTGCCGATCAGCGCCTCAAGCTCCTGAGCTTTTTGCAGTTTTCGCGTGGCATCGATGACGGCATTGTTGAACAAGTGTTCCAGCTCCCAGGGGCTGGCAGTCTTCGGCAACGCAATGGTCTTGTCCGTCAGGCGAGTAAGGATCTGGGCCGCAGTTTCAAGGGTATCGTCCTTGAACAGTGCTCGCGCGTGCGCCACCGTCGGCAATGTCATGCGGATCTCGGCGGCGGCTCCGGTTTTTCCCAATGCCTTGACCAGGTCATAGGAGCCACTGCTGGCGGTGGTCAGGCGACGCAGTTGACGGGTTCCGGCTTTAGTGATCGAACTGCCGTAGTGACCGAGTTTCAACACGCCTTTGCCCGCCAGTTTGCCGGCGCCGACAATCAGTTGCGGCACCCCGTCGAGCGGATTGAAGAGCGACACCAGAACGCTGCCGGCCACTCGACCGAGACTCAACAGCCGGGTGCTGCTGGCCACTGCCTTGGCCAGGGCCCCGAAAGCCCCGATAAAGACAAAGGCCACGGCGAGTGTATCGATAACGCAACTGAACGCTGCCCCGCTGCGTTGATCGGGATCGTCCGAGCTGAGTTCTTGAATACAGCCTCTGAACGGAATGAAGATATTCAGAATGATGTTGGCAATGCGTTCGTACGCTTCTTGCCTTTCTTCGTATTCCGTCTGGTCATAGCCCATCCGGTAATATTCGTCATACGTGATGGTCGGGTTCTTCTGTGCAATGAAATCGGCAATGCTCTTGAGTCTGGGCGATTGATAACTTTGCATGGGTGAGGTGTACCAGCCTGAAGCCTGGTCGTACTCGGCAAACTCACCCAATCGATCAAGCAACATGCCGAACTCGCGGATATGTGCATACTCCTCCAGTTGCCAGTGATGGCGCGGCAATAATGTGTTGATGCCGGCCTGTTCGCTCTGATGCGGCGCTTCTCCCTTGAAGTAGGCTTCGTGCTCGGTAACGATATTTTCCAGGTAGGTCAGGCGCGGAAAATTTCCGGTTTCCGCGTTGGTCGTGTCGTCGAAGCTTCCGGTGTTTTCGTTAAACGCAGATGCCTTTGCGTATGCCTCGGCCAGGCGATCGCTTTTGCGGCATACACCCTGTAAGGGGAACAGTTCGAAACAATGATTCTGCTTCTTGTAACGGCACAGGATGACCACCCCGTGCGGGGAGAAGTGGTCCGCGCTGTGACCTTGAATATTGCGGTTTCCGCGTACCAGGTAGATGGTTGACGCGCCCTGTGTCAGGGCTTCGCGATCACTCATGCCGAGGTTGGAAAATGCCAGCCGGATCATTGTGCTGAGCCCGGACCTGAAGTTTTCGTGCTGTGGCTTGAGTTTTTCGCCATACAACTGATTGATTGGCGCGAGTGCCGCCAGGCCTGGATGCACATCGTGAAGATTGCGGCCGCTCGCTTGGCTGATGAGATTTTTGCGCTGTAGCTGGTTGGCGAGATAAAGATTGATCACTGTGTCGGTAATACGATTCCCTTTGTTCTTCGGTGAAAAGAACACCTCCCCATGTTTATCGATGCCAGCATCGAACAGCGTTTTTCTGGCCAGTTGCCGTCGGCTGACCGGGGCAGCGGTTACCGCCTTCAGCGCAGCCTCGAGTTCATTGGCGTAGGTGCTGTAGTGATTCATTGCCGCTGTGGCAACTTGTTCTACCGATAACGCTGCGTTTTCACGCGGCATCAGTTCGTTGATACTTGCCCACTCCATCACGCACTGCAGATTGAGGATTTGATGCAGTGTTCGTTGGGCATCGCTGAGCGGGGCAAGCGCGGCAAACTTCATCAGTTGGTCGTAAGACAATTTGCGCGATAGTCCGGGTGCGATCCTTTCAGTGAGCAGGACCGACTTGCGCAACATTACCCAGCCGGGCGAGCTGATCTGCAGTGTTGCGGGTGTGACGACCAGAAACTCCGGGGATTGCCCGGCCAGCACCAATTCCACGGCCAGCAGTGCGGCGAACGGACTGGCACGGTTGATCTGCTCAAAATGGGCTCTGAGACGAACGCGCGCCTGCGCCGCGTTTTCGTGTACGTAGAGCGATGCATAGCGCAAACCACGGTGCGTCTCGACCCGTTCCTCCGAGCCCATGTCCAGATCCAGCACAATGGCGCCCAGGAGTAGCCGGCTACGAGTGATCTCGGTGATTGTCTGTTTCGTTTCATCTGTCGGCAGCGCGTCGAAACAGCTCTGCGCAAACCTCTGCGCCTCGCTCGTTTGCACCAGGTGTTCCCACGCCAATAGTGGATCCTCCTGCACCATCGCGCCGCTCCACTTCTGCAACAGCACATCGGTCAGGTAGTTGATCAGCGGCTCGGTGTGCCGGCCCGCATCGGTCATCAACTGTCGGGTTTTCTGCAGGATCAGTGGGTATTGCTCTGGCTCGACTATCAGCGCGACATCCTGGGTTTCCTCGGAAATACCCCAGTAGTTGCCGAACTTTGGCGCTGTTGGCATGTTGAAGTTCAGGCAGTCGATCAGGTTCGCGATGTCTGCCTGGTCTTGCGGTGTATCGATTTCGTGAAAGGCCAGCCAGTGACGCAGAGGTATTGTGTTGCCAGAACATACAATGCCGCCTGTGCGCCACGCTGTAGCAGACAGAAGTTCAATGTCGGCCCGCAACGATTCAACTTCATAAAGTTTGTCAGTGATGATTGTGGAGTGAATGTAAATGCCTGTGGCGTCAATTTCTTCAGAACTTATGTAAACCTCTCCATTGCTTTTTACCATGACGAAGTGGTCGTCCGGGAGGGCGAGAGTGGCAGTGAATCTGATGAAGTCCGCCTGTTTGCATAATGTCTTCAGGAGCAGTTTTCCAGCGAGGTGTTCATTGTCGAATTGGCTTTGCGAAACCACCTCCGTGGCAAGTTGCATGAAGTCTTCGTCAACACGAAAAGTCTGCCTGAGAAATTGTCGGTTTTCCAGCGCTCTGGCAATACTGAAGCGCTCTTTCGCGTCAGCGGATGCAGGGGGAGAGGCAAACAGGTTGCGGCTAATGTCCATATCGGTTTCTTCTGTTTTTGGATTGATATAACGCAACTCACAGTCAACGTTAAGTGGCTACTCGTTAAGTGGTCGGGAATATAAATCATGCAACTTTGGTGGGTGTTGGTTTTAGGTTTCAGGCTGTTGTTAAAAGTGTCGAGATGTATAAGGGTTGTATGAAGCGTCAGAATTTTTTTTGCTGAAGCAGGGGCGACGACCTCAACTTGCAGGGCGACGGTGGTGGGTGATTTTGTTCAATACACCAGCGTGCGGTGGTGGCTACCTTTGGCGCCTTGTTCCCCGATTTGAAGCAGGTGTGCGATGAGTTTGATGATGTCGATGGCGGCGTTTGCCCTGGTGGCGTCGATTACCCCTGGACCGGTGAATATCGTCGCGTTGAGCTCCGGGGCGCAGTTCGGCTTCCGGGCCAGCCAGCGGCATGTGGCGGGGGCCACACTGGGTTTTGTGCTGTTGCTGGTGCTGATGGGGCTGGGGTTGCATGAGGTACTGAAACTGTGGCCATCGCTGACCCGGGTGGTGCAACTGGCCGGGGTGGCATTTCTGCTGTTCATGGCCTGGAAACTGGCCAGCGATGACGGGCAGTTGCACGCAAAGGATTCTGCGCGGGCGCCATCGATGCTTTATGGCGCAGTGATGCAGTGGCTCAATCCGAAAGCCTGGCTGGCCTGTGTGGCGGGAATGGGTGCGTTTGTGGCGGATGGCGAGGCGTGGCTGGTCTGGCAGTTTGCAGCGGTATATCTGGTGATCTGTTATCTGTCGGTGGGCTGCTGGGTGTATGCCGGGACGTTTTTGCGTGGGTATCTGAGCAACGCGGCGGGAATGCGCTGGTTCAATCGGAGCATGGCGCTGTTGCTGGCTGTCAGTGCGATCTACCTGCTGCTCACCTGACCCTGCCACAACCTTTGTGGCGGATCGGTCAGCCGCGATATTGCCCAGGTGTTGCGGCCAGATGCTGTTTGAAGGCCCGCTGAAAGTGCGCCTGATCGGCAAACCCGGCCTCCAGCGCGACGTCGGCAATCAACTGACCGCTGCGCAAACGCTCGCGGGCGAACTGGATGCGCTGATTGACCAGAAACGCATGCGGGGTCATACCGTAATGCTGCTTGAACGCGCGGATCAGGTACGACGGTGACAGCTGCGCCGCGGCGCAGATGGCGTCGAGGCTGAGCAGGTCGGTGCAATGTTCGCGGATGAACTCTGCGGCGTGCTCAAGTTTGAAATTCGGTTCGCGCAACGCTTGCCCGGCAGGATTCAGGCGCAGTTGCAGATCGCTGAAAAACTCCACCGCCGTGCTCTGCTTACGCAGCACATCCTGCTGCTCGTCGACCAGCACTTGGTAAAGCGCGGTCAAGTCGCGAAACAGCTCGGCATCGTGCAAGTGCGTGGCCGAGAACCGTCGGAATTCCACATCCTCGGCAAAGCCCAACTGATGCTGCAAATCCGTCAGCCATGGCGTCTCGACATACAACATCACGTACGACCACGGCTGATCATCGATGGGGTTGCAGGCGTGCACATCGCCGGGATTCATCAACACCACCGTGCCCGCCGCCACCTCGAATTGCGCCTGCTCATGCACGTAAGTACTGCGCCCGGCGGTGATCGCACCGATCGAGAAATGCGCGTGGGAATGCCGGGCGTAACAGACTTCGCGGCCATCGGCGATGGCCCGCGCTTCGATGAAGGGCAGGGCGTCGTCGCGCCAGAAGCGCGGGGCTTTTTCAGGGTTTTTGGCGGCAGCGTGTTTCATTGTGATTATTCCCGGCAGGCCAGTGCCCGAGTGTATTAGCTCTGGCCGGCAAAGGCTCGTTCCAGTTCGGCGATGTCGAGTTTTTTCATCTTGAACATGGCCTGCATCGCCCGCTGTGACTTGGCGGTGTCCGGGTCCAGCATCATGTGCATAAAGGCCACTGGCACGATCTGCCACGACACGCCGAACTTGTCCTTGAGCCAGCCGCATTGCTGGGCTTCGACCGGGCCGCCCTCGGACAGACGGCCCCAGAAATGGTCGACTTCTTCCTGATTCTGGCAGTTGACCTGAAACGAAATTGCCTCGCTGAATTTGAACATCGGCCCACCGTTGAGCCCGGTAAACGTCTGGCCATCGAGCTCGAAACTGACGGTCATCACCGCACCTTCCGGCTTGCCGTGAAATTCCTGACCAACTTTGCTGTAGTGGGTCAGGCCGGTGATTTTCGAGTGATCGAAGATCGAGCAGTAGAACTTCGCGGCGGCTTCGGCCTGATCGTCGAACCACAGGCAGGGCGTGAGCTTTTGAAAGCGTTGCATGGCAGTCATCCTCGGCAGGTTAGACACGCAGGATTTACAGCGTAGTCAGTCCTTGGTCGATTGCCGGTGCCGTAGATCGACAATTGCCGAGCATTGGAAATCCCGACGACGGAGACACCGGGCCGCAGACCGGCTTTTCCTTTCGGGCCTTGATGTAGTCGTAATGACAAGGTTTCAGGTCGAATTGACTATGTCCGGCTTGTGTCAAATTGACCTGTTATCGTGCAACCAACTGAATCTATTGAATTAAAAATCTGGCACGAGACTTGATGTACTCAGCTGACCTAAACGAACCGCTCAGGAGTACGCCACCATGCTCACTTTCTTTGAAAGCCCGCTGAACGTTCTGCACCTTTCGAGCAAAATCCTCGTCGCTGGTCTGCTCATGCTGTTGGCCGGCATCTACGGCGCGTATCTCTACAACGGCCACATGCCGATTGCACTGCTGGTGGCGATGCATGCCCTGACCATCCTCGGCCCGACCCTGATCAAGATCGGCTACGTCATGCGCCTGCTGGCGCAATACCGCATCCGTGGTCCGCAGATGATCCCGCAAACCGCGTAATCCCTGTGGGAGCGAGCCTGCTCGCGAAGGCGTCAGCACAGTCGGAGTCTATGTTGCCTGACACACCGCTTTCGCGAGCAGGCTCGCTCCCACAATGGCAGCAGGGTTTCCAGAATCTGCAGTCAACGCAAAATCCTGGGGGAACGGTGTTACTGAAATTTCAGCGTCGTTCAGCCACCATCAACAATGACTGCGGCACCGGGCTTTGCGGGTGTTGTGGCTCCTGCATGCCGACCAAGCGGAATCCGGCCATGTCCAGCGCATTGAACCAGCTCGACAACGTGCGCAAATACCACGGCATCGGCTGCCACTGGCCTTTGAACCCGGCGAAGGATTCTTCGCGCCAGCCGTCCTGGTAATCGCCTGCCGCTGCCGCCCACGGATGCAATGTCTGAATCACCAGCGCACCGCCGGGAACCAGTAGCACATTCATCGCGGCCAGTAGAGGAATAATGTCCTGATGCAGCAGCGCGAAATTCGCGCAGATCAAATCGAAGTCACAACCGATATCAACCTTGGCTTCGACCAGCGCGTCGTAGTCGGCGACGTGCACGGTGGGAGAACCAGCCAAACGCGCTGCTTCAGCCAGCTTCGCATCACCGTCCACGCCCACCGCGGCAATGCCCAGGTCCGCCAGCGCCCGCAACAACCAGCCTTCGCCGCAGCCCAGATCAAGCACACGCTCCGGCTGACGCCCCATGATCGCCAGCAGAATCGCCTGATTGGTCACCTGTTGACGGCTTTCGATAGCACCGCTGCGGATCACTTCGATCCAGGCATCAGCGTTGTCGTGCCAGCTCTGCAAAAGGCTGGATTCGGGGGAGGGCATGGCGGTGTCCGTACTATTGAAAACCCACAGTATGGACGCCACCGCGCGCGTTCGCTGAATTCAAATCCGCGCTGCAGGCGACGGCGAACAACAGCGGTTACTCCTTCAAGCTGACGTTATCCAACGCCTGATTCACCGCCAGTTCCCCCAGCATCACCACTTGGGCAATGCCCAGCAGCGTATTGCGATTGGGGCCGTCCAGCGATCCCGCAAAATCGCCAAGCATGACCGTTGCCGAGGCCAAAGACTCGCACGCATTCGCCAGTAACGATTCGGTATCGGTTTTCGGGTTGACCATGAACATGCTGCTGGGGCTGTAGGGCGTGGCCATGATCTGCGCGGGCGCAAGGTAATGATCGAGGGCGCGTTCGGCGGCGGCGTGAAGCTTCTTCGAATCGAATGATTCGTAGGGTGAAGCCGGATCTGTGACCAGCGGTTTTGTGGTTTCGGACATCAACTGAAACTCCTCGAGGCACTGCGAAAGAATGACACCCGGTAGGAGCTGCCTCAGGCTGCGATCTTTTGATCTTGCCTTTGATTGTTAAAGATCAAAGGATCGCAGCCTGCGGCAGCTCCTACAGGGGACTGCGGCGAGTTTGCTAGTGCGGCAAGCGGCGGCTGTCCAAGACTCGATTGACCATCAGCTCACTCAGCATGATCACCTGATGCAGCATCAGCATGGCCCGGCGTTGTGTGTTGTCGACGACATCGCCGATATCACGGGCCATGTCGCTGGCAGCGGCTAACGATTCGCAGGCTTCTACGAGCAGAGTTTCTTCGTCCACGGCGGGGTCGATGAGGAAGATCTTGCTGGTCTTGCGGGAAGGGATTGAGAGCTTCAGTGAGCCGGGGTTTAGATAGAAGTTGATGGCGCGGTCAGTCGCCTCTTTTATTTTTTGAGGTTCGAGAGTTGGGTCGTACGGGATCGGATCGACGTCCGGTGGGTTTGGTGTTGGTTTGAACATTGATGGAACTCCAATTTGAACAGTTGGAGCCATCACCCTCGCTACCAAACGGCGGGTGGCGGCCATGCGCAGGTTGGTAGACCGGTCAAATCGGGAAACCCGGCGCTCACGAATGAGCCCCACGCATGCCCACCATACAAAGCGATGCCTTAAAAACATCGTATGACGGTGTCGCAATAACCACAATTTAAGACGGGCTACCAAACCCGATCACTGTTTTGCAGTGACAGGGAAACGATATAGCCCGCACCAAAGCGCGTATGCCGGCGGATTCTGGCGTAAGCGTAGGTAACGGCGCAAGGCGTTGTAGGGCTTGTGGCGTAACGGTTTGTGTAATTTAAACGTGCGTGCAAAGTTGTGTTTATTTACGCTAAACATAGGAAAAAGGAGGTGCACCATGAAACCAGTCACCGGCGGCTGTCTGTGTGGCAACGTCCGTTTCGAACTCTCCGGCCAACCTTACCGCGTCGGCATCTGCCACTGCCTCGACTGCCGCAAACGCCACGGCGCGCTGTTCGGCACCTCGGCCATATTTCCCGAGGATGCGTTGAAGGTCACCGGTGAAGCCCGCGACTACAACGGGCGCTTTTTCTGCCCGCGCTGCGGCTCACCGGTGTTCACGCGTTCGGAAGATGAAGTAGAGGTCAACGTCGGATCGCTCGATGAGCCGAATCAGTTCAAACCCACTTACGAACTCTGGACCATCCGCCGCGAATCGTGGCTACCGTCGCTGCCATTGGCTCACCACTACGAGCGTGATCGTGAAAGCACGGGACGCACAGAGGAATGATGGACGTGAGCCCAATCACATCCCCCTTGTGGGAGCGAGCCTGCTCGCGAAAGCGGTGGGTCATTCAGCTCAAGTTCAACTGACAGATCGCATTCGCGAGCAGGCTCGCTCCCACAGGGGGGATGTGTACGGCTGCCAATGATCTCAGCCGCGAATAAAGGCCAGCAGATCAGCGTTAATCGTCTCGGCCTCCGTCGTCGGCATTCCGTGTGGAAACCCCGGATACGACTTCAACGTGCCATTCGGCAGCAACTTGGCCGACAACGGCGCCGAGTCCGCATACGGCACAATCTGGTCATCCTCGCCATGCATCACCAGCACCGGCACGGTGACCTTCTTCAAGTCCTCAGTAAAATCCGTCTGCGAAAACGCGACGATCCCGTCGTAATGCGCCTTCGCCCCACCGATCATGCCCTGACGCCACCAGTTGGCAATAATCCCCTCTGAAGGTGTAGCCCCTGGCCGGTTGTAGCCATAAAACGGCCCGCTCGGAATATCCCGATAAAACTGCGCGCGATTCGCCGCCAAATTCGCCTGAAACTCATCGAACACCGATTTTGGCAGCCCACCCGGATTGCTCTCGGTCTGCACCATCAGCGGCGGCACCGCACTGATCAGCACGCCTTTGGCGACGTTGTCCTGGCCATGCCGGGCGATGTAATGGATCACCTCACCGCCACCGGTCGAATGGCCGACATGTACGACGTTCTTCAGACCCAGATGATTGACCACTGCCAGCGTGTCGTCGGCGTAATGATCCATGTCGTGGCCATCCCAGACCTGACTCGAACGCCCATGCCCACGCCGATCATGGGCAACCACCCGGAAGCCTTTGCCGAGGAAAAACAGCATCTGCGCATCCCAATCGTCCGAGCTGAGCGGCCAGCCGTGGTGGAAGTGGATCACCGGCGCGTCTTTCGGGCCCCAGTCCTTGTAGAAAATCTCGACGCCGTCTTTGGTGGTGACAAATCCCATGTTCGCTACTCCAGACCAATGTGATGGATAACCCGCGTGGTGGGCGCGGACCGGTTTCGCTGATGACGTGGCTTCTAATGGCTCGGGTGCGAGCCGTTATCAACTGTAGGATTAAAGTCGACATCTGCATGACCGGTGGTCGCAACGTCTGGCTTCAGGCGCAAATTAGGCTTTGCTGAAAGGGATAAGCCGAGGCGCGCGTAGGCATTGATGGCCACAGCGACGCCCCTTCAGAACACCGTGAGTCTGAGGAAATTCCCCGATGCTGACCTTGAATATCAATGGCAAGGATCAGGAGCTCGATGTCCCCGCGGACATGCCGTTGCTCTGGGTCCTGCGCGATGTCGCGCACCTGACCGGTACTAAATTCGGCTGCGGCATGGCCCAGTGCGGGGCCTGCACCGTGCATGTCGACGGGGCGCCGTTGCGCGCCTGCATCACGCCCGCGACCGCCGTGGCCCACGGGCAGAAAATCCTCACCATCGAAGGCCTCTCCACCGACGGTTCGCACCCGGTGCAGCAAGCCTGGGCCGAACTCGACGTGGTGCAGTGCGGTTACTGCCAGTCGGGGCAGATCATGTCGGCCGCCGCCTTGCTGGCGAAAATCCCCAAACCCACCGACAGCGATATCGATCAGGCGCTCTCCGGCAATATCTGCCGCTGCGGCACCTATCCACGGATCCGCGCGGCTGTGAAGCGTGCGTCGGAAATCGGCTGATTTTGCGGGGAGATAGACGATGAACAGTCCTGTATCGCGTCGGGGTTTTCTCAAGGGCAGCGCCGTGTTGGGCGGCGGCTTGGTGGTGGCGTTTGTCGTCCCCGGTGGCCACAAGTTTGCCTATGCGGCGGAAAATGAAGGCAAGGTCTTTGCACCGAATGCCTTTTTACGCATTGCCGCGGACAACAGTGTGACGGTGCTGCTCGGGCATTCGGAGATGGGGCAGGGCATCTGGACCGGCCTGACCATGTTGATTGCCGAGGAGCTGGATGCCGATTGGTCGAAAATCCGCGTTGAACATTCACCGGCATCCGCGGCGGATTACGGCATGCCGGGATTTGGCGGCATGCAGATTACCGGCGGGTCGACGTCGACCTGGATGGAGTTTGACCGTTATCGGCTGGCGGGCGCGACGGCCCGGCAGATGTTGGTCGAGGCGGCGGCGAAACGTTTTGAAGTGGCGCCGTCGGCGATTCGCACCGAATCCGGTGTGGTGATTGTTGGCGATAAACGTGCGACTTACGGCGAGTTGGCGGATGCCGCCGGGCAACTGCCGGTGCCGGATCCGAAGTCGATCACCTTCAAGGAAGCCAAGGACTGGAAAGTCATCGGCAAACCGACCAAACGCCTCGACACGCCGGAGAAAATCACCGGCCGCGCGAAGTTCGGCATGGACGTGCAGTTTGAAGGCTTGATGACGGCCATGGTCGCGCGCGCGCCGGTGTTCGGTGCCAGCGTTAAATCCTTCGAAGGGGCTGAAGCGCTGGCGGTGCCGGGCGTGCACAAGGTGGTGCAAGTGCCGACGGGCGTGGCGGTGATTGCCGATCATTATTGGGCGGCGAAACTGGGCCGCGATGCGCTGAAGATCGATTGGGATCTGGGCCCGCATGCGGATCTGAGCAGCGAGAAATTGCTGGCGAGTTTCCGCAAACTGGCCGCCACGCAAGGCACCTCGGCCAGTCAGGCCGGGGATGCCAAGGGCGGTTTCGGCAAAGCCGCGAAGAAAATCGACGTCGAGTACAGCGTGCCGTATCTGGCTCACGCGCCGATGGAACCGCTCAATTGCACGGTAAAGATCAGCGCTGAAAAATGCGAAATCTGGACCGGCACGCAGTTTCAGACGCTCGATCAAATGGTCGCCGGCAAGATCACCGGGCTGAAACCGGAACAGGTGGAAATCCACACTGAATTCCTCGGCGGTGGTTTTGGTCGTCGCGCCAACCCGACCTCAGATTTCGTCGCCGAAGCGGTGCAAGTGGCGAAGGCCGCCGCGATGCCGGTGAAAACCGTGTGGTCGCGCGAAGACGATATTCGTGGCGGTTATTACCGTTCGATGTTCCTGCATCAGGCGAAAATCGGCTTGGGCGCTGATGGGTTGCCGTCGAGCTGGCAACACGTGCTGGTCGGGCAGTCGATCATGACCGGCACACTGATGGAGGCGACGATGGTCAAGAACGGCATCGACCCGACTTCGGTCGAAGGCGTTGCCGATAGCCCTTACGTCAAAGGCCTGGCCAATCATCAGGTCGATCTGCATTCGCCGCAGACCGGGATCAATGTGCTGTGGCTGCGCTCGGTGGGCCATAGCCACACCGGTTTCGTCATGGAATCGCTGATCGATGAAATGGCCACGGCGGCGGGCAAGGATCCGGTCGAATACCGACGCACCTTGCTCAAGGATCATCCTCGGCATTTGGGCGTACTCAATCTGGCGGTAGAGAAGGCTGACTGGAAAGCGCCACTGCCGGACGGTCATGCGCTCGGCGTCGCCGTACACGAATCTTTTGGCAGCTACGTGGCGCAGGTCGCCGAAGTGTCGCAGGACAATCTGGCGATTCGTGTGCATCGCGTGGTTTGCGCGGTGGACTGCGGGATTGCGGTGAACCCGCAGAGCATCGCTGCGCAGATGGAGTCGTGCATCACCTTCGGCCTGGGCATGGCGCTGCACAGCAAACTGACGCTCAAGGATGGCGCGGTGGTGCAGTCCAATTATCACGATTATCAGGTGTTGCGGCTCAACGAGATGCCGGTGGTGGAAGTGCACATCGTGCCCAGCAGCGACAAACCCGGCGGCATCGGCGAGGCCGGTGTGCCGCCGACCGCGCCGGCGGTGGCCAACGCGGTGTTCGCCCTGACCGGGCAGCGTCTGCGCGAGTTGCCGTTGCAACTGTCGGGGGTGTGAGATGAAACGACATCTGTTGTTGGGTGGGGTGATTCTGTTGGGGCTGGGCGGCTATGCCTCGGACTTGTTCGCGGATGATCAGGAAGCGTTGAAGGCATTCGGCACGGTGCAGAAAGTCTTCCAGAGCCCGCGCTGCCAGAACTGTCACATTCCCGGTGATTCGCCGTTGCAGTTCGATGCGGGCATCCCGCACGCAATGAACGTGGTGCGCGGCATGGAAGGCAAGGGTGCGGCCGGTTTGCCGTGCGCAACCTGTCACGCCGAAAACAATCCGCCGGCCAGTTACGGCCCGCATGCGCCACCGGGTGCGCCGCATTGGAGCCTGCCGCCGGCGTCGCACAAAATGGCCTGGATCGGTTTGCCGCCGGACAAGCTCTGCGCGCTGATCAAGGATCGCTCGAGTAACGGCGACCGTGATTTCGCCGCACTGCTCAAGCATGTCAATGAAGACAAACTGGTGTTGTGGGGCTGGAATCCCGGGGCAGGGCGCGCGCCGGTGCCGGTGCCGCACGATATTTTTGTCGCGCAATTCAAGCTCTGGGCCGATGCGGGCGGGCCGTGTCCGGTGGCAGGCCTTTGATCGGGTGAACGCTTGCCGAATTAACGCTACGCTTACAAGCATTGTTGCCAATGGAGTGTGCTGATGCTGGTTCCAGGAAAACCCGCCAATGAAACCGTGCGGCTTGAAGTGCTGCACGGTCTCAACCTTCTCGACTCGGCGCCGGAGGAGCGTTTCGACCGGCTGACGCGGCTGGCCAAACGCCTGTTCAATGTGCCGATTGCCCTGGTCACGCTGGTGGACAAGGATCGGCAGTGGTTCAAGTCCTGCGTGGGCCTGGACGCCACTGAAACGCCGAGGGATGTGTCGTTCTGCGGTCACGCGATCCTGCAAAACGATTTGTTGCTGGTGCCCGATGCCCGCGAGGACGTGCGTTTCCATGACAATCCGCTGGTCACAGGAGCACCGAATATTCGCTTCTACGCCGGCTACCCGCTGACGGTGCCGAATGGCAATAAGATGGGCACGTTGTGCCTGATCGACACCAAGCCGCGTGAACTCGACGACGAGGAGCGCGCGCTGCTGCGCGATCTGGCGGAGATGGCCGAGCAAGAGTTGACCGCCGTGCAGATGGCGAGCATGGACGAGCTGACGTTGCTGTCCAACCGACGCGGCTTCAAACAACTGGCGCAACATGCGCTGGACGCCTGCGCCCGCCTGGAGCGGCCGGCGACGTTGCTGTTTTTTGACCTGAATGATTTCAAGCAGATCAATGATCTATATGGGCATGCCGAAGGCGACAGTGCGCTGAAGACTTTTGCCGACGTGCTGCGCATTGCTTTTCGCGAGAGTGATGTGGTCGGGCGGCTGGGCGGGGATGAGTTTGTCGCGTTGCTGACGGGATCGAGCCATATCGAAACCAACGCGATCATGGCGCGGCTCAAGGAAATTCTTGAAGAGCGCAATGCCACGTTGCACCGGGGGTATGCGATTCGCTTCAGTGTTGGCCAGATTGAATATGATTCGAAACGCCATGAAACCGTGGATCGCCTGCTGGCGGATGCGGATGGGGCCATGTATGCGCACAAGCAGGCCCTGAAGCGTTGTTAGTGAATGCACCGCAGATCCCCTGTAGGAGTGAGCCTGCTCGCGATGGCGCCCGCCCATTCAATATCTTCATCGGCTGACCCACCGCTTTCGTGAGCAAGCTCACTCCCACAGGTGACAGTGTTGCAGGCATAAAAAAACCCGCCAGATCGGCGGGTTTTTTTAGGGGCTAACCGAAGATCACTCTTCGATGTTGCCCATGGCGGTGGTGTTGAAGCCGCCGTCGACGTACATGATTTCGCCGCTGATGCCCGACGCCAGGTCGGAGCACAGGAAAGCGCCGGCGTTGCCGACTTCGTCGATGGTGACGTTGCGACGCAGCGGAGTTTGCGCTTCGTTGGCGGCCAGCATTTTACGGAAGTTCTTGATACCCGACGCTGCCAGGGTACGGATCGGACCAGCCGATACGCAGTTGACGCGGGTGCCGTCCGGGCCCAGGGAGCCGGCCAGGTAACGTACGCCAGCTTCCAGCGAAGCCTTGGCCATGCCCATTACGTTGTAGTTCGGCATGGTGCGCTCGGCGCCCAGGTACGACAGGGTCAGCAGGCTGCCGTTGCGGCCTTTCATCATTTCGCGGCCGGCTTTGGCCAGGGCGACGAAGCTGTAGGCGCTGATGTCGTGAGCGATGCGGAAACCGTCACGGGTGGTGGCTTCGGTGAAGTCGCCGTCCAGTTGGTCGCCCGGGGCGAAACCAACGGAGTGCACGATGCAGTCCAGGCCGTCCCACTTCTTGCTCAGTGCTTCGAAGACCTTGGCGATTTCTTCATCGCTGGCCACGTCGCACGGGAAGCACAGCTCAGGGCTCGAACCCCAGCCTTGGGCGAATTCTTCAACACGACCTTTCAGTTTGTCGTTCTGATAAGTGAAGGCAAGCTCAGCGCCCTCGCGATGCATGGCGGCAGCGATGCCGGATGCGATGGACAGCTTGCTGGCGACACCGACGATCAGTACGCGCTTACCGGCGAGAAATCCCATGTGTTGCTCCTCTTTCAGGTTATTGCGCAGTGGCTGGTGCCAAAAAAGCGGCTTCCAGCAACTGCTGTGTATACGGATGTTGGGGGGCGGCAAAAATACTTTGCGCGTCTCCCTGTTCGACCACTTGGCCATGCTTGACCACCATCAACTGGTGGCTCAGCGCTTTGACGACAGCCAGGTCATGGCTGATAAACAAATACGTCAGGTTGTACTTGGCTTGCAGTGAACGCAACAGCTCCACCACTTGCCGCTGCACCGTCCGGTCGAGCGCCGAAGTCGGCTCGTCCAGCAGGATCAGCGCCGGTTTCAGCACCAAAGCCCGGGCAATGGCGATTCGTTGCCGTTGCCCACCGGAAAATTCGTGGGGGTAGCGGTGCCGGGTTTCCGGATCCAGACCTACCTCCTTCAATGCCGCAATAATCGCCGTCTGTTGCTCCTCAGCGGTGCCCATCTTGTGAATCCGCAGGCCTTCGCCAACGATATCGCTGACACACATGCGCGGGCTCAGGCTGCCAAACGGGTCCTGAAACACCACCTGCATCTCCCGACGCAACGGGCGAACCTCGTTCTGCGTCAGGCAGTCTAGCTGCTTGCCTTCAAAGCGGATCGCACCTTTGCTGCCAATCAGCCGCAAAATCGCCAGACCCAACGTGGATTTGCCGGAACCGCTTTCCCCGACAATCCCCAGAGTCTGACCCTGAGGCAGGCTGAAATTGATGCCGTCCACTGCCTTGACGTGATCCACCGTGCGTTTGAGCAGGCCTTTCTTGATCGGGAACCAGACTTTCAAGTCCTCGACCTCAAGCAGCGGCGCACCGATTTTATTGCTCGCCGGGCCTCCGCTGGGCTCCGCGCCGAGCAATTCCCGAGTGTACGGATGCTGCGGCGAACGGAACAGCTCTTCGCACGATGCCTGTTCGACGATGCAACCGCGCTGCATGACACATACACGATGCGCAATTCTTCGCACCAGGTTCAAATCGTGACTGATCAGTAACAGCGACATGCCCAAGCGGGCCTGCAATTCCTTGAGCAAATCGAGGATTTTCAGCTGAACGGTCACGTCCAAAGCGGTGGTCGGCTCGTCGGCAATCAGCAGTTCCGGCTCATTGGCCAAAGCCATGGCGATCATCACGCGCTGGCGCTGGCCGCCGGACAATTCGTGGGGCAGGGCCTTGAGGCGCTTGTGCGGCTCGGGGATGCCGACCATCTCCAGCAGCTCCAGCGTGCGCTTGGTCGCGACTTTGCCGGTCAGGCCCTTGTGGATGCCGAGGACTTCGTTGATCTGCTTCTCGATCGAGTGCAGCGGGTTCAGCGAGGTCATCGGCTCCTGAAAAATCATCGCGATGCGGTTGCCGCGAATATGGCGGATGGTCTTTTCGCTCAGGCCCAGCAGGTTTTGCCCGGCGTAATTGATGCTGCCGGCCGGATGACGGGCCATCGGGTAGGGCAGCAGGCGCAGGATCGAGTGTGCGGTTACCGATTTGCCCGAGCCGGATTCACCGACCAACGCCAGGGTTTCGCCACGCTTGATGTCGAAACTCACGCCTTCGACGACCCGGTGCACGCGCTCGCCGAAACCGAATTCGACGGCGAGGTCGCGCACTTCGATCAGATTGTCCTGATTCATTTCACTTCCTCGGGTCGAAGGCATCGCGAGCGGACTCGCCGATAAACACCAGCAAACTCAACATCAACGCCAGCACAGCAAAGGCACTCATACCCAGCCACGGCGCTTGCAGGTTGGATTTGCCCTGAGCGACCAGTTCACCCAGCGACGGACTGCCGGCCGGCAAGCCGAAACCGAGGAAGTCCAGCGCGGTGAGGGTGCCGATGGCGCCGGTGAGGATGAACGGCATGAACGTCATGGTCGAGACCATCGCGTTGGGCAGGATATGGCGGAACATGATCGCGCCGTTCTGCATGCCCAGCGCCCGTGCGGCGCGCACGTATTCGAGGTTGCGGCCACGGAGGAATTCGGCGCGCACCACGTCGACCAGGCTCATCCACGAGAACAGCAGCATGATCCCCAGCAGCCACCAGAAATTCGGCTGGACGAAACTGGCGAGAATGATCAGCAGATACAGCACTGGCAACCCCGACCAGATCTCCAGGAAACGCTGCCCGGCCAGATCGACCCAGCCGCCATAAAAGCCCTGCAACGCGCCGGCAATCACGCCGATGATCGAACTCAACACGGTCAGCGTCAGCGCGAACAGCACGGAAATGCGGAAGCCGTAAATCACTCGCGCCAATACATCGCGGCCCTGATCGTCAGTACCGAGCAGGTTGTCCGCCGACGGTGGCGCCGGCGCCGGAACTTTCAGGTCGTAGTTGATGCTTTGGTAGCTGTAAGGAATCGGCGCCCACAACACCCAGGCATCCTTGGCCTTGAGCAGTTCGCGGATGTACGGGCTCTTGTAGTTGGCCTCCAGAGGGAATTCACCGCCGAAAGCGGTTTCCGGGTAACGCTTGATCGCCGGGAAGTACCAGTTGTTGTCGTAATGCACCACCAGCGGCTTGTCGTTGGCGATCAGCTCGGCGCCCAGGCTTGCGCCGAACAGGATCAGAAACAGCCACAGCGACCACCAGCCGCGCTTGTTGGCCTTGAACAGTTCGAAGCGGCGGCGGTTGAGAGGGGACAGGTTCATCTCAATGCTCCCGGCTTTCGAAGTCGATGCGCGGATCGACCAGGGTGTAGGTGAGGTCGCCGATCAGTTTCACCACCAGCCCGAGCAGGGTGAAGATGAACAGGGTGCCGAACACCACCGGGTAATCGCGGTTGATCGCCGCTTCGAAACTCATCAGACCGAGGCCGTCGAGGGAGAAGATCACTTCCACCAGCAGGGAACCGGTGAAGAAGATGCCGATGAACGCCGACGGGAAACCGGCAATCACCAACAGCATGGCGTTGCGGAACACGTGGCCGTAGAGCACGCGATGACGGGTCAGGCCTTTGGCCTTGGCGGTGACCACATACTGTTTGTTGATTTCGTCGAGGAAGCTGTTTTTGGTCAGCAGGGTCATGGTCGCGAAGTTGCCGATCACCAGCGCCGTCACTGGCAGCGCCAAGTGCCAGAAGTAATCGAGGATCTTGCCGCCGAAACTCAGCTCATCGAAGTTGTTCGAGGTCAGGCCCCTAAGCGGAAACCAGTCCAGATAACTGCCGCCGGCAAACACCACGATCAGCAGGATCGCAAAGAGGAATGCCGGAATCGCGTAGCCGACGATGATCGCCGAGCTGGTCCAGACATCGAAGTGGCTGCCGTGTCGCGTGGCCTTGGCGATCCCCAGCGGGATCGACACCAGGTACATGATCAGCGTGCTCCACAGCCCCAGCGAGATCGACACCGGCATCTTTTCCTTGATCAGGTCGATGACCTTGGCGTCGCGGAAAAAACTGTCGCCGAAATCCAGCGTCGCGTAGTTTTTGACCATGATCCACAGGCGTTCCGGAGCCGACTTGTCGAACCCGTACATGTGCTCGATTTCCTTGATCAGGGCCGGGTCCAGCCCTTGCGCGCCGCGATACGACGAGCCGGCCACCGACACTTCGGCACCGCCGCCGGCAATCCGGCTGGTGGCGCCTTCGAAGCCTTCGAGCTTGGCGATCATCTGTTCTACCGGGCCACCGGGCGCGGCCTGGATGATCACGAAGTTAATCAGCAGGATGCCGAACAGGGTCGGGATGATCAGCAGCAGTCGCCGAAAAATATACGCCAGCATCTGATTACTCCGTGCCCACAGGGTCGGCTTGCAGTTTGGTTTCGACTTCTACCGCAGGTTTCGCGTCAGGCTTGACCCACCAGGTGTTGATGCCGATGTCGTATTTGGGTGAGACCTTCGGGTGACCGATGTGATTCCAGTAAGCCACGCGCCAGGTCTTGATGTGCCAGTTGGGAACCACGTAGTAACCCCATTGCAATACGCGATCCAGCGCGCGGGCGTGGGCCACCAGGCTTTTGCGCGAGTCGGCGTTGATCAGGTTCTCGACCAGTTGATCGACGATCGGATCCTTCAGCCCTATGGTGTTGCGGCTGCTGGCCTTGTCGGCAGCGGCGCTCATCCAGTATTCGCGCTGTTCATTACCCGGCGAGTTGGACTGCGGGAAGCTGCCGACCATCATGTCGAAATCCCGCGAACGCACGCGGTTGATGTACTGCGAGACGTCAACGCGGCGGATCACCAGATCGATGCCGAGGTCGCTGAGGTTGCGCTTGAACGGTAGCAAAACCCTTTCGAATTCGGTCTGCGCCAATAGAAATTCGATCACCACCGGTTTGCCCGTGGCGTCGACCATTTTATCGTCGACGATCTTCCAGCCGGCCTCTTGCAGCAGTTGATAGGCCTCGCGCTGCTGGGTGCGGATCATGCCGCTGGCGTCGGTCTTCGGATTGTCGAAGGCTTCGCTGAACACCTGTGCCGGCAGCTTGCTGCGGAACGGTTCAAGGATCGCCCGCTGATCGACGTCGGGCAGGCCCGTGGCGGCCATTTCCGAGTTCTCGAAGTAGCTGCGGGTACGGAAGTAGGCGCCGTTGAACAGTTGTTTGTTGGTCCATTCGAAATCGAACAGCAGACCGAGCGCCTGACGCACCCGCACGTCCTGGAACACTGGACGGCGCAGGTTATAAACGAAACCCTGCATGCCGGTCGGGTTGCTGTTGGCGATCTGTTCCTTGATCAGGCGACCTTCGGTGACGGCCGGAATGTTGTAGGCGTTGGCCCAGTTTTTCGCGGTCATTTCCAGCCAGTAATCGAACTGGCCAGCCTTCAAGGCTTCGAGGGCGACGGTGTTGTCGCGGTAGTAATCGGTGGTCATCGTGTCGAAGTTGTAGAAGCCACGATTGACCGGCAGGTCCTTGCCCCAGTAGTCCTTGACCCGTTCGTAACGCACCGAGCGGCCGGCCTTCACTTGAGCGACCTTGTACGGGCCGCTGCCCAGCGGAATCTCCAGGTTGCCCTTGCTGAAATCGCGATTGGCCCACCAGTGTTTCGGCAGCACCGGCAACTGCCCGAGGATCAGTGGCAGCTCGCGGTTGTTGCTGTGCTTGAACTTGAACAGCACTTTGAGCGGGTCTTCGGCGATCGCTTCGGACACGTCGCTGTAGTAGCCGCGAAACAGTGGCGAGCCTTCTTTGGTCAGCGTGTCGAAGCTGAACACGACGTCTTCGGCGCGTACTGGATGGCCATCGTGGAAACGCGCTTCCGGGCGCAGGTAGAAACGCACCCAGCTGTTGTCCGGGGCCTTTTCGATCCTGGCGGCGATCAGGCCGTATTCGGTGAACGGTTCGTCGAGGCTGTGCTTGGTCAGGGTGTCGTAGATCTGCCCGATGTCATCGGCCGGCACGCCTTTGCTGATGAACGGGTTGAGGCTGTCGAAGCCGCCGAAACCAGCCTGACGGAAAATCCCGCCCTTCGGCGCGTCGGGGTTCACGTAGTCGAATTGCTTGAAATCAGCCGGGTATTTCGGCGGCTCGTTGTACAGGGTCACGGCGTGTTGCGGGGCGGCACAGGCCAGCCCGGCGAACAGCAAGCCGCTGGCCTGGACGAGCAGGGCGCGGATGGGCGTCATTGATCTTTCTCCGAAGACTTCAGCCACCATGCGCTCAGGCCCAGGGTGTAGGGCGGCGTGGTGACGAAGGCCAACCGGTTGCGGTAGGCCAGGCGGTGATAATTGAGGTACCAGTTGGGAATGCTGTAGTGCTGCCAGAGCAACACGCGGTCGAGAGCCTTACCGGCGGCGACCTGTTCGTCGCGGGTGCGCGCGGCGAGCAATTGTTCGAGCAGGTGATCGACCACAGGGTTGGCGATGCCGGCGTAATTCTTGCTGCCCTTGACCGCAACCTGGCTGGAGTGGAAGTACTGCCACTGCTCAAGGCCCGGGCTGAGGGTCTGGTTGAGCGTCATCAGGATCATGTCGAAATCGAACTGATCGAGGCGTTGTTTGTACTGCGCACGATCGACCGTGCGCAGGCGCGCGTCGATGCCGATGCTGTTGAGGTTCTCGATGTACGGCTGGAGGATGCGCTCCAGATTCGGGTTGACCAGCAACAGTTCGAAGCGCAGCGGCTGGCCATTGGCGTTCTGCAGGCGCTGGCCGTTGAGCTTCCAGCCGGCCTCGGCGAGCAGCGCCAAGGCCTTGCGCATGGTCTCGCGAGGAATACCGCGTCCATCGGTTTGCGGCAAGGTGAACGGCTCGGTAAAGAGCTTCGCCGGTAACTGGTCTTTATACGGCTTGAGCATCAGCCATTCGTGCCCGACTGGCAGGCCGCTGGCGCTGAATTCGCTGTTGGGGTAATAGCTGGTCGTGCGTTTGTAGGCATCGCTGAACAGTGCGCGGTTGGTCCACTCGAAGTCGAACATCAGGCCCAGCGCTTCGCGGGTCTTGACGTCAGCGAAGGTGGCGCGGCGGGTGTTCATGAACAGGCCCTGACTCTGGGTCGGGATCTGATGCGGGATCTGCGCCTTGATCACATCGCCACGGCCTATGGCCGGGAAGTTGTAGCCGTTGGCCCAGTTCTTCGCCTGATGCTCGATGTAGATGTCGAACTCGCCGGCCTTGAACGCTTCGAAGGCGACATCGCTGTCACGGTAGAACTCGACCTCCATGCGGTCGAAGTTGTATTTGCCGCGATTGACCGCCAGATCCTTGCCCCAGTAATCCTTGACCCGCTCGAAGATCAACTGCCGGCCCGGCGTCACCGAAGTGATGCGATACGGCCCGCTGCCCAGCGGCGGTTCGAAGGTGGTGGCTTTGAAGTCGCGGTCTTTCCAATAGTGCTGCGGCAGCACGGGCAATTCCCCGAGGCGCAGGATCAACAGCGGATTGCCCGAGCGCTTGAGCACGAAACGGATGCGCTGCGGATTGAGGATATCGACGCGCAGCACTTCCTGAAGGGCGGTGCGGTACAGCGGATGACCTTCCTTGAGCAGCAAACGGTAGGAGAACGCCACGTCATAAGCGGTGATCGGCGTGCCGTCGTGGAAACGTGCCTCGGGGCGCAGATTGAACACCACCCAGCTGCGATCTTCGCTGTATTCCACCGATTGCGCGATCAAGCCGTAACTTGACGCCGGCTCGTCTCCCGACGGCGAATACTGGCCGGTGCCGACCATCAACGGCTCGTTCAGCTCGTTGATGCCGTACTGGAGGAAATTCGGCGTGGTCACCGGGCTGGTGCCCTTGAAGGTGTACGGGTTGACCGTATCGAAGGTGCCGAACGCCATCACCCGCAACGTACCGCCCTTGGGCGCTTGCGGGTTGACCCAGTCGAAGTGGGTAAATCTGGCCGGGTACTTGAGCGTGCCGAACTGCGCATAACCGTGACTTTCGGTAATCGTCGCGCTTGCGGTCGAGCTCAAGGCCAGGCTGATCAGGAGCAGGAGGAGGGGATGCTTCAAGTCAGATCCGATCCAGGCGGCTTGGGCTTTGTGGGCCGTACAGTAACAGCTTGTCTGGACAGGAAAAAGATGCGGATTGAAGAGCCCCTCACCCTAACCCTCTCCCGGGGGGAGAGGGGACTGACCGAGTTGTTTCTTCGAGCTACGCCGACCTGAACTGTCGAGTCGAACTCACGTTTTGAAAAGCCCCCGATCGGCTCCCTTTCCCCCTCGCCCCCCGTGGGGGAGAGGGCTGGGGTGAGGGGGATCGATCTAAAGCACGCCACAAAATCCGAAACAAAAAAAGCCCCCGAAAATTCAGGGGCTCTTCTGTCAGTGCGGCTGATAAACCGTGAGCATCTGCCCCGGCTTCAAAGCCTTGCCCGCACCCGGATTCCAGCGCTTGAGATGCTGCATCTCAACGTTGAATCGCTTGGCCACGACGTACAGCGTGTCGCCGCGCTTGACCTTGTACTGGGTCTGCTGCGCGCTGTCGTCCTTGCTTTTGGTCTTGCTGTTCGACGCAATCACCGTATTGACGCGCCCTGACTTGCGCGCCGGAGCGCGCTTGGTAGCGTCCTGCATGACCAGGGTCTGGCCGACCTTGAGGTTCTTGCCGGTGAGCTTGTTCCAGCGTTGCAGATCCTTGACTTCGACCTTGTTGGCCTTGGCGATGGAACCGAGGTTGTCGCCACGCTTGACGCGATAGGCGCGCTTGAGCTGCGCCACTTCAGACGGATCGGAACCTTCGAACACCGGTTTCAGCGAACGCGGGCTGATCAACTCTTCCGGCCGCATGGTCTGCAAGCTGGCGGTCAGCAATTGCGCCTTGGACGTCGGCACCAGCAGATGCTGGGGGCCATCGATGGTGGTGCGCTGCTTGAACGCCGGGTTGAGCTGGAACAGTTCGTCTTCGTCGATGTTCGCCACCGCAGCGACCTTGGACAGGTCCATGCGCTGGTTGATTTCGACGACCTGGAAGTACGGTTCGTTGGCGATCGGGCTGAGGTTCACGCCATAGGCTTCTGGCGCGAGTACCACTTGCGACAGCGCCAGCAGTTTCGGCACGTACGCCTGGGTCTCTGCCGGCAGCGGCAGGTTCCAGTAGTCGGTAGGCAAACCGAGTTTTTCGTTACGTTCGATGGCGCGGCTGACCGTACCTTCGCCGGCGTTGTACGCGGCCAAGGCCAGCAACCAGTCACCGTTGAACATATCGTGCAGACGGGTCAGGTAATCCATCGCTGCGGTGGTCGAGGCGGTGATATCGCGGCGGCCATCGTAGAAACGGGTCTGGCGCAGGTTGAAGTAACGCCCGGTGGAAGGAATGAATTGCCACAGACCCACAGCATCGGCCCGCGAATAGGCCATCGGGTTGTAGGCGCTTTCAATCACTGGCAGCAGGGCCAGTTCCAGCGGCATGTTGCGTTCTTCGAGGCGTTCGACGATGTAGTGAATATAGAGACTGCCGCGTTCACCGGCGTTCTCGAGGAAAGAGGGATTGCTGGCGAACCACAGGCGCTGTTGTTCGATGCGCGGGTTCACGCCCAGGCCTTCCTGCAACTGGAAGCCCTGGCGCATGCGTTCCCAGATATCCTGGGGAACCTGTGGGGTGGGCTTCTCGCTCAGCCAGATCGGCTTCTGCTTGGCTCGCGCAGCAATGTTCGGCGTATGGGTCGCTTCAGTCTGCGGAGCATGGCTGGAACAGCCCGCCAGCGTGGCGGACACAGCCACCGCGATGGCTTGCGCCAAGCGGGTCAATGCGTCTGAATTGACGGACTTACGTATGGATGACGACATTGGCTGGAAGTAAGTTCCGGGCAAAAATGTCGGGCGATTCTAGAAAGCGCACCCCTTGCGGTCAACCATTCAGAATTTTTGTACCAAGCAGAGGGGGGCTTAGAACTTATCTTTCCATGCCCGCAGAGCCGCAAAAACCTCACTCGGCGCCCGGTTTTGAGCGCCTGCCCGTTCGTCCACTTTTTGTGTAACTAATGTTTCACCGGTGCGCAAAAACGGATTGGTGAGTTTTTCCAGAGCCAGCGTCGAAGGCAAAGTCATGACGCCGTTCTGCCGTTGCTGGGTGACTTTTTCCAGACGGGCGGCAATGTCCGGGTTCGTCGGTTCGACGGCGGCGGCGAACTTGAGATTGCTCAGGGTGTATTCGTGAGTGCAGTAGACCAGCGTATCTTCCGGTAACGCGGCGAGACGGCTGAGCGAGTGATGCATCTGTTCCGGCGTGCCTTCGAACAAACGGCCGCAACCGGCGGCGAACAGGGTGTCGCCGCAGAACAGCAGGCCGTGATGGTAATAGGCGATGTGGCCGAGAGTGTGACCGGGCACCGCATAGACGTCGAAGTTCCAGCCGAGCACGCTGACGCTATCGTTGTCCTTGAGGGCCACATCGCGGCCCGGAATGTTTTCGCTGGCCGGGCCGTAGACTTTCGCGCCGCTCAGCGCTTTCAGGCGCTCGACGCCACCGACGTGATCATGGTGGTGGTGAGTGATCAGGATATCGCTCAAGACCCATTCCGGATGGGCCTCGAGCCATGCCATTACGGGCGCGGCATCGCCCGGATCGACCACCGCGCAGCGCTGGGTGCGGTGATCCTGTAACAACCAGATGTAGTTGTCGGTGAACGCGGGCAGGGCACTGATCTGTATCATCGTCGGAATTCGCCAAGCGGAAAACATTGGCGCATCTTAGTAGTTCCTGGCGCGTTGGAGAATGACATGACCGATAAAGCGTTCGCTCAGGCTGATCCGGACTGGCTGGCGTTGATCAGCGCCGCTCGTGAATGGCTGTCGGGGCCGCTCGGGCAATTTCTGCTGGATGAAGAGCGGCGCATGCTCGACGACGAGCTGGGCCGGTTCTTTGGCGGCTATCTGGTGCATTACGGGCCGTCGGCCGAAACCCCACCGTCGGCGCCGCAGGTGCAGCGCAATGTGCGTCTCGGTGCGCCGCTGCCCGGGGTCGAGATTGTCTGCGAAGAGCAGGCCTGGCCGCTGAGCGAGCATGCCGCCGACGTGGTGGTGATGCAGCACGGTCTGGATTTCTGCCTGTCGCCCCACGGTTTGCTGCGTGAAGCGGCGAGCAGTGTGCGCCCCGGCGGGCATCTGTTGATCATCGGCATCAATCCTTGGAGCACCTGGGGATTGCGGCATGTCTTCGCCCACGATGCCTTGCGCCAGGCGCGCTGCATCTCGCCATCACGGGTCGCCGACTGGCTCAATTTGCTGGGCTTTGCGCTGGAGAAACGTCGCTTCGGGTGCTATCGTCCGCCGCTCGCGTCGCCCAAGTGGCAGGCCCGACTGGCCGGCTGGGAACGCAAGGCCGGTGACTGGCAATTGTCGGGCGGCGGCTTCTATTTATTGGTGGCGCGCAAGATCGTGGTGGGCCTGCGGCCATTGCGTCAGGAGCGCCGCGAGCCAATGGGCAAGCTGATTCCGCTGCCGATGGCCAAGGTCAATCGCCGCCGCATCGAACCGTAAACCTTGTTTTATTTGTGGCCGGGTATGTCCCGGCCCGGGCCATCGTCGATCCGTGATCGGCGAGGCAGGCATTTATTCTGGATAGAGTGGCATGAGCGAAAGCGTTGAAAGCGTCGACACCGTAGAACTGTTCACCGACGGCGCCTGCAAAGGCAACCCCGGCCCGGGCGGCTGGGGCGCCTTGCTGGTGTGCAAGGGCGTTGAAAAGGAGTTGTGGGGCGGCGAAGCCAACACCACCAACAACCGCATGGAACTGCTCGGCGCGATTCGCGGCCTCGAAGCCTTGAAGCGGCCGTGCGAAGTGCTGCTGGTAACCGACTCGCAGTATGTGATGAAGGGCATCAACGAGTGGATGGTCAACTGGAAGAAGCGCGGCTGGAAAACCGCCGCGAAAGAGCCGGTGAAGAACGCTGACCTGTGGAAAGAACTCGACGAGCAGGTCAACCGCCACAAGGTCAAGTGGAAGTGGGTGCGCGGGCACATTGGTCATCACGGTAATGAGCGAGCTGACCAGTTGGCCAACCGTGGCGTCGATGAAGTGCGCGGTTACAAGCAGACCTGATTTCCAATACGTCCCCCTGTAGGAGCTGCCGCAGGCTGCGATCTTTTGATCTTGATTTTAAAAACCAACATCAAAAGATCGCAGCCTTCGGCAGCTCCTACAGGGTGGCGGGGTGTCATTCAAGCCGGCGCGCGCGATGCGAACCGTGGGCGTGTTAACATCCGCGTTTTTGCCCGATTGACCCGTTGAGAGCTGAGCACTGATGGCCACCAGATCCGTTTTCATCTTCTATCCACTTGTCAACGTTGTAATCTAATTTTTTTGCGTATTAATTTTCTATTTAACATATTGATATTTTTGAATTTTCAATCAGGCTGTTTGGTGCTGTTGGTTCAGTTTTGAACATTGGTACTCCAAAAAATGTAAACGGTGAGCTGTTTTTCGCCTCATTGTTTACATTCTCAAAAATACCTAATTCCCCTCCGGTTATAAGATTGGTCGGAAGGCGAAAGCGAATGGCGATCGTCTTCTATATCTGGTGTTTTTAAGGTTTTTTTCGGATTGAAATATGCCCGTTACCAACATACAGTTGGTCAGGCCCAGGCTTTTGTTGCGTTGTCAGAACGGGTCAGGGCCACCTTCAACACCATTGAATGTGATTTCAGGACCCTCGACCTCTGGCTGTCATCCGAATTGATAAAGCAATAAGCGCCCTCCTGACGATCAGCTATCAACAGAAGCGTCCACCCAGCTCGAAGTAGAAAGTTTGAGATTTCTTCACTGTGGGTACTCATCAATTTTGGCGTCTGGTCTATACCTGTCTGGCGCCTTTACATTGAAACTATGAAAAAGAAAGCCTTGAGTTCTGTCTGAGACCATCTCAACGGCGGAGGGCTGCCTCAGATTCACCCGCACCTTCAGCAACCTCACCGGCAGGCAGAGGCCAGAAACTCTTAGGACTGGGCCCATCTACTCTTTTTTCACTTCGTCTGCAAGAGCACGTAGATTTGCCGATGCTTTTGTCCTAGGTATCTGTGTGCATATTAGGCACTGCATGTGATTTAATTTCTTGGACAGATCTGGTCGGCACTGACCAAACAGCGTGACTTTATAAAAAACTTTATCGCTCATCTGACAAGACTCGGTAGTAAAGGGTTATCCGAGCATAGATGACAATAGACTGCTTGAATTGGTGCGGATGACGGGAGATCACCGCCGGTCTTTAGGCTGGGAATATCGAGCACGAGGTCTGCGGCCTCGCGTTTGAATTATGCGGAAAAAGAACTATATTGTTTGGTCATTAGACATCTCTATCTGGCGAGCATTCTCGCCTAAATGGGCGTCCGGTTTCATTAGGCCGCTACAGGGAGGGCTTTAGCATTTAGTAATCTCATCCCTTGATGAAATCCCCGCGGGGGGAATTGAGTGGGCGCTTGAGTGCACTGGCCTGAATCATCAGAAACTGCTACCTATCATTTTTCGCATTGAAGTATTGGGGGGGGGGGGAAGGATTTAATCTCACTTTCCGCGCCAAGGCTCTTTTGAAAACCAAGCAGCTACTCCATGTCCAGACGAAATGTCTTTGGCTTGACGGCCAGTTCCATTGTAGCAAGGTATGTGATGGCCCGCTAAGCTAAATCCGGATGCGGTGTGGGTTGATGCAGCCACGGCAGTTGAAGTGAAGGGCAAGTCCCGGCCGTATTGAAAGGAAGTGTACTGGCAGTGGGGGTGGAGGGAGTTAACTCTGCTAGAGACTAAGTTTATTTACGATAAGAATTGGTTGTTGGTTGATTTTAAATCTGTTTGGAATGTTGAAGTTGATCAGGCAGAATAGTTATACGGTTGGAATTCTGTTCGCTAATGGCGATGATTCCTGGTTTTTTGGATGGGCGCTTTTTTATTTGGTTTTTCGTTATGCATGGGGAAGGATAAGTGGTCAATATATATGAAGAGCTAGATGAAGGGGCAGGAGAACTTGATGAGAACGAGCAAAGAGAGGCTTATCTTGGCTTTTTCAGAAACTCATTTCCTTTTCTACTATGTCCTGCTCTTTTTAAGCGGAACGATGACCTTCCAAATCTAAATTGGGTAAGGGTTAAATATAGCGACCATGCTGGGCATGATTTTCCTGATCAACAGGGTGTATACATGTTTATGGTTAGCGTTGATAGCCAAAAGCTACCGTCAAACTCCTACGTGATGTATGTTGGGAAGGCAGGAGATACAGATTCATCTAATACAATATCGAAGAGATTTAGTGACTATGTAAACGTTTCTGGCTATAAAAAAAGACCAAAAGTTAAAAAGCTATTAAAGTACTTTTCGGAACATCTTTTTTATTGCTACTCAGTTTTGCCGGACGGTGATGCCACTTCAGTAGTGGAACAGGCGCTAGCTGATATTTTTGTTCCTCCTTGTTGTGTAATGGATTTCTCGGGCGAAGTTAGGAGCTTACTGCGTGGAGTGCGAATTATATGAATAAGCGCTTGGTTTTACCGTGTCTGCGTGGATACCTAGGGACATGGGTTACTTATAGCTGCATGATGAGGCTTTCGGATGCGGCTGATCTTATTGGATTTGCTCAGGAGCTTCATCAGATCGGTAAGCTATCAGATAAAATTCAACGAGAATTGAATGAAAATCGGGCTAAAGAAATATCTGACTATTTGATAAATAATGAAGATAGATTTTTCAATTCCTTGGTTGTGGCAATTTATGATGGGGATCCAAGCTGGCATGAAGTGGAAAGCATACGCCCTAATACTGAAGAGGCCTCGTCTCTTGAAATTCCAGATTATGCTGAGAACTGCTTAGGCTTTTTATCAATAACTAGAGATGAAAAGCTTTTTGCACTGGACGGGCAGCATCGTTTGGCGGGAATCAAGTCCGCGGTGGATGGCAATGAGGTTATTGGAAATGATTTGATTAGCGTAATTATAGTTGCGCATTCGAACACCCCTGCTGGAAAAGTTAGATCGAGAAGACTTTTTACCACCCTCAACAAGAAGGCAAAGCTTGTAAGTAAAGACGCGATTATCGCATTGGATGAGGATGACATTTCCGCCTGTGTGACTAGAATGTTGATTGAGTCGGATGAGTATCCTTGGTTTAACGAAAACAACGTCTCATTTAGCTCTGGGCCAGTTCGGGATGCGGTGAGCATAACTTCAATTGTTAATATATATGATAACGTCCAGAAGATAGTGGCCTATAAGCTTGGTGTCAAGGTTTCAGAATTGGATCAGTACCGCTTCAAGGATAATGAGGGCGTACTGAAGTTGGTAGTGGATTTTTTTAAGTATACGTTCAAGCACTGTCTTGAGTTGAGCAATGTGTTAGATAATGAAGCATCAGTGTCTGACTATAGAGGTGGTAACAATGGTGGTCATCTTTTATTCAGGCCGGTGGGTTGGGATTTATACACGGATGTTATAATTAGAGGAATGGAGCTCAGCGGTATCGAAATGGGTGAAATGATTAAAACAGTTCTGGCAAAAGATTTGTATCTTGGTGGTTCTGTGTTGGGAAATAAAATATGGTCGCCTAAACAAAATAGGATACTTAAGTTAAGTGCTAAAAATCAGAAAATTATAGCTCGTGACCTTCTTGAGTAAGAAATTTCTCCGCTTAACGGCCTCTCCAGGGTGTTCTGGCGTTGTCTGTTCTAACGGTGCGAGATATGAGTAATTTGTTGCAGCTTAGCCTAAAGTACGAGACTATTTTGCTAATCGTATAGGAGGCTCTCATGAAGGCGATACCAGCAGCTATTTTTTTTTTCTGTTTTAGCGCGATGTCCGTGTCTGTGCTAGCGGCTGATGCTGGCGATGCTGTGGCATCTGAGAGCTCTCAGCAAATGCTTCCTATGCCTGGAGTAGTATTTCCGGCTTATGTATTAGATCAAAATGAAAAAATTTATGTGATCAACCAAAAAATTGAAAATGCTAATGAGGTTTTATCGAGTATCAGCACTCAAGTTTCCGCGTTGAAGCAGTCTTTTTGGGAGCGGCTTTACCCAGCGTTATTTGGCGTGCTGGGGGTGGCGATTGCAGGGGTGGTTAACTATTTACTACAAGCTCGTCAAATTACTCATAATGAAAGTGAGCGCAAAGAGAAGTTTTCTTTCGATGCTAGGCAAAAATTATTTGAGTATCGCAATAAGCAGAATAATGAGTTTTATGGGCCGCTGCTTGTTTTGCTTGCGCAAAGTAAAGAGTTAAGCAATCAGTTGCATGAGCAATTAACTAATCTTGACCCGTCTCGCTATAAATTTGAAGATGATAGTAGTTCGGGTGTTGTTAAGCCAGCGCTATTCATTTATGAAAATTTTAGTAAGCGTCCCTTGCGACTTATTGAGGAGCTTCCCTACATAGGTCGACATGTGAAGGGGTTGCTCCCCCAGGTTTTTGTAATCATTGCAGTGGGTGATCGAATGGCGGCGCTCATTGAAAAATCCTCTGGACTCGCGAATCCTAAAAACTCTGAGTTGAGTGGTTGCTTGGGAAAATACCTTGCTCACCTCACAGCGCTTACGGACGCATACAAGCAAGCAGATCAAGGGAGCCCCGATGGCTCTATTCGGATCCATACAGCGGTCTTCCCGAGAAGGATTCAAGAATTGGTCAAAGCAGATTATGATGAGATCAGTAAACAGATCCAGGAATGGGAGTCAGAGGCGAAAGCACCTGCCGGGAGGGGAGTTGGAAATACTAGTGCCTGATATTGCGACGCTTAAGTACTATGAAGGTACTTATCGGGAATATGATAGATTTAGCTCTTCAATTGAGATGAGCGAGCAGTGGAAGTCATTTGAAAGCATGCTGCCTCCTGGAGGCACCGTACTCGATTTGGGATGTGGAACTGGGCGAGATATAAAGCATTTTCTCGAGGCTGGCTTTATCGTGGAAGGTGTAGAGCCTGCGCTTGCGATGGCTAACTGCGCGCGTTCAAAGACAGGCGCTAGGATATTTGATCTGGCTGCCGAACAAATTGCATTTGTAGAGGAGTATGATGGCATCTGGGCTTGTGCGTCTCTTATGCATATGCGTAAGTCTGCTTTTTTTTATACTTTGCCTAAAATCATCAAATCGCTCAAGCCTGGTGGGAGTTTTTATTTTTCACTGAAGCAGGGTGTGGGCGAAGCACGCAATGATGACGGTAGACTATTCAGCTTTTATGAGATGGATGAAATTATTTATCTGTTTTCGTTAATCTCGAATGCGCAGATCGTTAAACAATGGGTTTCGAAGGATGTAGCTGGGCGACGCGAAACTCAGTGGTTAAACATAATAGTCAAAAAACAGAATCTTAAATAGCGTTGGAAGGATCTAAAAACGCTGTCTTAGTGCTTTCAATAATACATAACGCTATTCAGATCTTTTATGGTTAAGCCCACCTCTGAAGGTGGGCTTTTTTATTTTCTTGCAATCAGTAATGCTACGTCTTTGAGGGAGCGTACATGCCCCATTTTATGTAGGCCTATCTCTATTAGAGAGGCGACATGCCTGACGGGATCCCACTTCAGCGCACTTTGATGTGTGAACTGCCTGAGCAGCGCTTCGTAAATATCTAAGTGCTCGCCAAATAGAGTTGGGGCGTTGAACTCCTGGCCATCCAGATCTGACACACTTGCATTGCCAAGCCCATTCTCGTCAGCGAGTGCAAGCGCGATCGCAAATCTGCTCAAAATATTGGGCGTCAGGCCTGTCTTCGATTTTAGGTATTTCAGCTTTGCAGTGGATGACGCTGATATTTTAAATTTGTGCGGAAATACGTTCATGCGTTTTGTGCCCACCGCCAGAAATAGCCTTCCTCTGCTTGAGTGGACCGGGTTTCTGGGTTGTATACCAGATGATAAGAGTGCGAAATACTTCCCTGTAGGCCTTCATAGAAGGCGTAATCAATTTCCGTATCCGTCGAGAGAATGATGACTTGGTGACTTGTTTTAGGGAAATAATTTTCCACGAGCTTTTTCCGATGAACCGAGTCCAGTCGGCCTAGTGGTGTGTCGATCACAACTGGCAGGCTTCGCCCTGACGTGCGAGCCAGCGCTTCCAAGATAGAGATCGCAAAGATTTGCTTCTCGCCGGCTGACAATTCTTCTTTACGAAGTATTACTCCTTCATCGTCGATCAATACGACCTCGAAGGTGTTTGGATCGATCTGAATGCTGAGATTCCGATCCTCTTTGCGAGCCAGACCATTGAATGAGGTGTAAAACTGCGACTCGAGCTCTTTGAGTTTTTCAATGCGAGCGCGAGTAGAGAACTCTTTCAGCACATTTCTGGCGTTTTGTGCAAGACCGGTCAGGCGCTCCTCTTCCTGAGACTCAGCTATTTCGGTGTAGAGATCGTCTAACTGGCGTGCAGCTACCGACAGACGTGCGAGGAGAGCCTTTGCCTCTTCAGCCATTACCGATTTCTGCTCCTCAAGAGCGGACAGCCGTCCTTGTAGCTGCCCTTGTTCGTTAAACAGTGGGATCAGTACTTTTTCGTCGGGCGCTCTAGCAATATTTTCCCGGGCGGATTCGATCTGGCTATCGGTTTCCTGGAGCGTCATCACTAAGTCAGCAGCACGCTGTTGGAGCGAGCCAACATCGTTCTGTAGGCGATGAGTGATGCTGAATCGTTGAGTGTCCGAAAGCTCGTGTACTGGAGCCTGTTGTTCAGCGCTGTTCGAGACCTCTGAGCCGAATGTCCTCAGAAAAATATCTTGAAGGGCAGGGAGCTGATCCTTTGTCATAGCGAAGGCAGATTCAACTTCTGCTAGAAAATTGCTCTGCTGACGTTGCAAGTATTCGGAAAGGACCTGCGCTTTTTCCGCGCGTTGCTCAGCGTCTATCTGCGCTAGCAGTTTCTCGTTGAGGCTTTGAGTTATTGCGAAAGGTAGCAGGCCGCTGAGCATGTCATGCAGGGTGTGCTCTATAGCTTTTTTGTCGCTAACCAATGCATCGAGGTTGACCGTTTCCTCTTGCCTGGAGGCGCTCCAGGCGCCGCCGCGTGCATTGATACTCGCTTCGATGTTGCCAAGGTTTTTGTTGGCCTCGACAGTATTCAAACGCATGAGGAGAAGCTTTTCGCGTACTTCTGCCAGCTGCTCGTTCAGATCGTTATATGTCCGTTCTGCTTCAGCAATTTTTTGCTTGCGATCTTCAGACGCCATTTTGACCGAGCGCCCTCTGATTATAACGGAGAGGTCGGAGTGCAATCTATCGATGAGATCCAAGCCTAAAAGCTTGTTGATCGACTCACGCAAAGCATCTCCGGATGTTTCTTCGGCAAGGCTCGCGATTTTTTCGCCGTCGAAGAAAAACAGTTCAGAAACGCCGATCGGGATCAGCTCGTTGAGAAATGCTTGTGCTTGGTCATAGGAAAGCTCGGTCAGGGGTTGGCCGTCTCTTGAAATGATCAGGCCTTCTTTTACCTTGCCAGCATGGTCAACAAACCAATCACGTGTCAGTTGATAGCTTGAAATAACGCCATATTGTGCGTAACGGAAAGTCAGCTCGACAGCCGCTCGCGTAGGCTTGGCGATGCTGTTGTGAGCTCTGTGAATACATTCACGAAGATACTGATGGTATTCGGCAACCGTTGCGCCGGAGCCCAGTACGCCTTTGCCGTACAAGGCAAGCTTCAGCGCGCTCAGAATGGTCGTTTTGCCGCCACCGTTTAGGCCGCCAAACAACACGATAGGCGCATTTTTGCCTCTTTTGATCTTAGGAGCTAGGTCAAAGTCGTGGGCTCCGCTAAACACGCGGAAATCTAGTACTGAAAGAGAGTCAATAATCATTGTAGCAAGCCATCTAGGTCGGCTTTCAGAGATTCGAAAGCAGTCTTATATGTGTCGGTAACTTTAGGTATGGCGCGTCGTTCCATCGCTTCATCCAATCCACCCCAGTCTTGCTCCAGGACTTTCTCCAGCTCGTCCAGAATGCCTTTTCGGCGTGAGAGCCCGGAGAATGACAACTCTGTATCGATGAGCTTCATGATCAGCGCTGCTGGAACCCCGCGCTCAGCTTCGAGTGCGTTGAGGATGGCAGCATCAGGTTCAGTGAACGCGCCGGCATCATTTTTGATCCATTCGACCGTATCTTCGGGATAAACCTCACCATAGATTTTAGGAAGTGAATCAATCCAGTCCGGTTCATTTGGATCCTTCAGCCACTGCTGGCGGATCACTTGCAACTCATCACGACCGATCAGCTCAATCTCACGATCGGTTTCACGTATGCCTTTCTCAATTTCCAAAAGTAGCTTCAGCCACTCACGGCGATATTTCATCCAATACGGACCAGGTACGTGCTTGGTGGCGGCATTGGAGTCGTCATCGATAGCTCCTCTTGCGAAGGTCACTTTGCCGGTACGACGTTTATAATTACGGAATTCAGTTTTATTTTCGGGCAGGGAGCTGGCGTGCAGTTGGTTACGGAACTGGAGTAGCGGCAGCATCCAGTCCTCTCCGCTGTCTACAAGCCCCTCGATCGCTTTGTCGTGTGTCACGACTGTGCAGGTCCAACAGCCGAAACGCGAGTTGCCGCACGATGGTGTATTGGTGTCGATGACGAGTGGGCATTCCCCAGCATTGGAGTCTTTGTAGAGCTCAAACAGTACTCGGTTAGAGCCGCCCCATGGCCTAGCAGCGCTCATGAGGTACTCCCAGACGTCATCCGCGTGCCACAGCTCAATAGGCATGTAGGTATAGGCGTTGGGCAATGTCGTGTGTCGACCCAATGCAGAACCGTCGATTTTGTGGCGTGTGATGACCTGGGCACGCGTGGAGCTTTCTTCTCGTCTGGAGCCAAGCACAACCACGACTTCACCGAAGCGAGCTACCTTGTCCTTGATGAACTCACTCACAGGGTCAATTTTCATCCGCTCAGTACACCAGCGGAATGCTTTGGTTGGGGCAGGGTAGCCCTTGCCCAAGAGGTTGGCCCAAAACGTCTCGCCTACTTTAGGAGTGACAGAGTGCGCTGTCATGGGGAGCTGATCCTGAATCGCCTGAGCGTTCACCGAATCAAGCACCTGGCGGATCATGTCGACGACTACAGGGGTTTCTACTCGAGTGTCGGAGGAGACCACGTACACGTGCTTATGGCGTTCCTCAGGCAGCAACATCTTCAAGGCGTAGTAAGTGAGTGAGAGAATCACGGTGGAGTCTTTACCACCGCTGAACCCTACCACCCAAGGACGATTATCTGCCTTGTAAATGCTCTGAAGCTCGCGGACAGCGTCCGCTAATGGTCGACCAGCAATGATCGCTTCTTGGACGAAGTCATCATGTGATGGATAGAGAAATTGATCATTACTCATTGTTGAGGAAACCTGTTTTCTAACTCCCGTTCAACCGTGGACAGCGGGACACCAAGCTTTTTCTTGATGAGACTGGCGGTGAGTGCAACGTTCGTTGTGGCTTTGGAGATCCGGCCGTGAACCATGGCGCGGCCTTCCCATTCAGGATTGGCTCTGGACCAGTCGATGCTGCGCAGATGGCAGATGATTTTTTTCCACTCGGAGTCCTTGCGGATGATCAACTCGGCACCAACGAGCCCCATCGCTTGCAGCATCACGCCGTGGGCATGGATGTAGTTGTCACGTAGCTCAGACGTCGACAGCTCTTTGTTTTTTGCCCTGATCCAATCTGGCATCTGTAGAGAAACCTCTTCCCAGAAAGACTTTGCGAGCTCTCTCTCGTTATGCGCGATGAGATCGCCTTTTCCTTTTTTCAAAAGGACGCGGGACGCATTCTTGATTGCGCTGAGGGTAAAGAGCTTGGAGCTGCGAGGGGATAGGCTGGACTTCTCCAGCTCCGTCATCCTGGAAAATACTTCTACATTTTTTGCCAGATATCTGGCCAGATCAGAAATCTGGTCTCTGTGGTCGTACAGGGTGCTGATTGAGTTGCTCGGCCGTACGGCATGCTTGTTGAGGTCGGCAAACATTTGCTGGCTGCGATTGAGTCCTTCATCAATAAAGAAAAGGACTGGAATGTTGTCGTGTCCAAGCTCTGGATTCTCACGAATTGCTTGCTCGATGGCAGCGCGGCGGTGCTGGCCGTCGTTGATCAGAATCGGAGCTTCCATAGGGATTGTTAGCGTGCCAATGCTTTGGCCTAGGCCAGTATCGGAGGCCGGAGTGAACTGTACAACGCCATCCACTGATGCTGTGATCGCGGATAGGGTGTAATCGTCGCGATTGTCAATTAGATATGCTGATATCTCTGGAACCCTTGCAAGATTCAATGTGCGTTGGGCGCGTAGGTCGGCGGGCACATTTTCTTCGTTGAAAATGAATATTTTTGGCACAAGGCGCATAGGGCACATCGCGATATAGCATGGCCGCCCGGCCTGGATGCCCCTGACGCATGGGAACGAGTGAACGAAAATATTCATAGCTCAGAACGTGTTTTTACTGTGAGTACGTTATTTTGCATATTTTTAACGTACACGCAAGGCGTTCACGATATGTCTCTAGGCGCAACCTCGGTTCAGAATGTGAGAAGAGCACTATCAAAATCGCTGGAAGGCTACGGCATAGGCTCCGTGTTGATGGGTATCAGCTATCCGGTGCTAAATGGAAATGTGCTAAATTGGTAGGTAAGCAAGAGCTAGCAGATGAGCCAAGGTATTTGAATGTTAATAGCAAACGAACCAAGGGTGATTTTCAGGCAGTTGTTGGGGGAAAGCCTTATGCGGGCTGCGATTGTTTTGCAAAAATGCATGGCTAGGGGCTTTAAATTTCAGCAGGTTTACTAAGTCGAGAGCAAGTAATCTCGTAATTACAGCTTCTATTATTTTTTTGTTGAAAATTTGGCTCGCTGTTAGTGTTTTTTTTGGCAGTTAAACTCAAAAGGCATTGGAGTTTGCTCCGAATATTAATACCGGACATGTCTTTAAATTCAGACTGGGTGAAATATGACTGACGATTTCGAAGATTTACAGGAAGAGCAAGAGTTTGACGTTGAGCTTTTGGGGAATTTTGGTCGGTTTGTATCATCAGGTTCCTATCCTGTTGAATATTTTATGGCTTCAATGCCAATGGCTCAAGCATATAAATATTTGAAATTCGCACGCGACGTCCAGATGGATGATATTAACTTTGACCTGCTGATGCAGCGCGATATTGATGAGAACCGTGTTGAAAAAGACATTATGCCTTATCTTCAGCAAGATGAGGCTACGGCCGCAACTAGACCTTTGTTTTTCCCTCCTTTATTAGCGGCCATCGTTCCAGTTAAGGATGAAAAAATCCAAGAGTATTACGGTGCTCGCTCCAAGATAATTCCAAAAGTTGGCTTCGCAGGGGTTTCGTGGGAAGGGCATTTTCGACTTTATGGAAAGACAACTGCAAGTGCTGATGGGCTGACTCTTCAGTCTGACCAGCCGGGAGAAAAGATAAAAGCCAAACAGGCCATACTAAATTTGAGGACGTCAGAGCTGGACCCTCATGGTGTTATGTTGATTGTTATTGATGGGCAGCATAGGCTCAGGGCCCTAAAAAGGTTGTGGGAGGAGCATCGGGATAAAGTGCGAGATTTAGTAGTTCCCGTTTGCGTTATGTACGCACCTAATTCGCATAGTGAAAATGCAGATAAGCTAAATGTTCCATCTGTTCCTCGTGTATTTAGGAATTTATTTGTCGATGTGAATTCAACAATGACGGTGGTTGGGGGGCATTTTAATATTCTTCTCTCCGATAAGAATATTGGAGATATGACATGTCGTGTGTTTTGTGATGACGTGCTTTCTAGATATGGAAAGGAGGGTCTGGCGTGTATCGAATGGAATACACGAACGCGCACTCATTCTTACAACGTAACAAAAGTTCACAGTCTAACCAGTATTGGAGTTCTTCAGCGAGGTCTCGAGGAGAACTTTAAACCCGACATGGTTGTTTCTTATCTTTTGGGAATATCTGATGCTGCAGAAGATCTATTTCCTGTAGGGGCAGACAAGGAGGATTTTTATCCGAAGATCAAATGGGATAAATATTCTTATGCTCAATCCAATGCTCTTAAGTTTAGGATTAAAGAGCATCTGACACCGCTTTTAGTAAGTCTGTATTTTGAGTCGGTGCCTTTCAAAAAATTGTACGGTTATTTTACAGAAGAAGTTGGGAAGCTTAAGTCGGATCTGCCGAAAGGCGGGCGCTCTGCAATATCTGCTCAAGCAATTCTGCAATCGCTTTTAGAGTACAAGCCTTTTGATGAAAAGGATTCTGATTTCAAAAAACGCTGGCTGGTATTTGAAGAGTCGATCGAAGCCAAGCGTGCAAGCAGCAGTTTTGGTATTGTAAGATATGCATTATTCCAAAGAGCGTTCTTCAATGTTGCTGGTATTTTCTTACGGTTCGGAATTCAGTACTCCGTACCACCAGAACGAGCCTTTAAAGCGGCGATCACACTATTGAATGTTATTTTTGATAAAAATAGCGATGTGTTTAATAATGAGAAAACGTATTTACAGTACACCGTATTCGAGCAGCGACGCATAAGAACTCGTGATGAGACTAAAGCTGCTATTCGAGATCTAATATTGGCTCATTTGCTTAGAGATGATATCAGGGCTTCCGTAGTAGCAGCGTTCTCCGATTCAGCGGGGCCTGAGCTTGATGTTTTATTAAATGATGAGGGGTTTACTTCTGCAGGCCAATTTCTTGGGCGGTATCGAGAGGAGCGAGCTAAGGCGTTCAAAAAAGGATATGAGCTTGATTATTCTTTGACAAATGAAGAGCGTGAAGATCTTCGCTTGAAAGAACTGGAGCAGCGTGCAATGGAGAGAGATGTCAAGGAAAAACGGCGCGATGAAAGCAGTCTCGTACGTCGTTTCGACAATGAAGTAGATCGTTTTATTGACGAGTATTTCGTCGAGGCTAAAAGAGACTTGCGTTCTTCTCTGGGGATTGAGGGGGATTTGCTAGAAAAAAATACTACCGACGAAACATCTGAAGTGGATGATATTTGATTGAAGCTATGGGATTTGGCTGAGTTTGAGGACCTTGATTATCTCAACATGTACGTTGCGGATGAGCTCGGGTCAACAAATTTTAGTAATTCTGTTCTGGTATGCCCCCGAGGTCACTCATTAGTGATCCCGGGGGTTGACGCTAAGAACTTTTTAACGCTCAAAATACCATTCGGAAAAAAGACACAGCGTTTTTTCCTGGCGTTGATTCATGCTTACAATGAGGCTGGGTTTTCCTCCAATCCTACTTGTCACTCTGCACGCGAGTCACTTACGGACAAAGAAGAGAAATTCGACTGGGGCGTATTGGCAGCACTTAATCAGGTTTTTAGCTTTGTAGAGTCTAGCTGTACTAAAGAAGTTGATTTTAGAGATTTGCAAAAGCTTGTTAATGATCAGGTTTTTTTAGAGGTGGGCGAGCTGGGTATAGCGTTTAAGACTGAGGTAAAGAACGTCTACTCTCCATATCTTTATTACTACGGTCGTATAATGGGTGAGGGGCTGCTATCTTCAGGACAGTTACGATCAGCGGGAGTTGCCGACGCAATTGCACTACATTGGCGTTTTCTGTTGGATGATGAGCATTGGAAGTATCAATGTGGTTCCGTAATTTTACTTAAACGATTGGAAAGATTTGCGCTGCTTTTGTCGAAATGCTATGTGCGGCCGACCTCCAAATACTTTAACTATCAAAGTAAATTCTGGCCATATCTGTTAGTTGCTTGTGCGGGTTGGTTTTTTCGTATGGCGATAGTACAACGAACATCATTGAATAAGTCGTCAAGCACTCTTTGCTTGACTCGAGCTTTTGAGTTGGCACTGCAAGCGCAGTCTCTACTTTGTAGTGCTGCAACGCTAGAAGCTAACGGTGAAATATTTTTCAATGGAACTCAGCTTGAAGGTTGCGGAAAAATTGTGTCTTTAGTTGAGAGGGGAATGATCCAGTCTCAATTGAAAGCTACCGATATTAATGATTGGGTAATTAGAGCTCGGACCCTGCTATCAGTTAGAAATCACTCGCGCTTAGCTCATGGGGTGGATGATGTTGATCAAGATGGCTTTGCAGAGATCATGAGATCTTTAAAGAGACTAATGTTGGAGTTTTTGGAGCCGCAGCTTTACCAGGAGTTCTCAGATACCTATTTGGAGCTAGCTCTGCCCACTTTTAAGATGCAGTTTAATGTTGGAATTAAAAAAATACTAGGAGATTATGTGGATTATCTGTAGCTCAAAATGCGACTTAGTTTGTCTTGTCATTGCGAAATGCAGGAGCTAAAAAAATAAAACAGATAGTCAACAGGTTTTTTGAGGTTGTTTTGCCTCTGATTAAAATGGCGCCGCTGTGTAACAGAGCCGGTTTTGCTGCTCTTACTCGTTACACTAGGGCTTTTAACCTCTTCAACGTGATGAAAATTAGCTCCTCCATTCGAACATTGTTGCGGCCTTCATGACTGCGGGCGAAGCGCATGGACTAGGTGCGTCGTTTAGAGACGCTTTCATTCCGTCTCTGGCGCAGTCCCCTTGCAACGGAAGTTCGCTCAACTCGCAGGTGTTGGCCAGCACGAAAGGAGTTGGGAGCTATGTCCAAGACGAGCCGCCTCTCTTAAGCGCGGTTCGTATTTTGCGACCGTTTACAGACCCTTTAAGGTGGTGTCGGCTTGCTTGCGCAGGATGTCCTCAGGTCAGGGGGACGTGGGCTAAAAATCCTGCATATAGGCGCGTTCTATTCGATGTAAAGCAGCATCATATTGGAAAGATTCATAATGAATGGAAGCATAGCTTTGCTATTTTTAGTCTGGTCCGAACTGTGTGCTATATCGTTTCGTACTGTGCTGGCTTCTAACATTTTTGCCAAAAACAATGCTTTCTCTTCATCCGGGAAATCCTGATTTCCTTTAATCATGATTTGGTAAATGAATAGCATCATTATGCGCTGATTTGATTTGTTCAGCGTCTCTCGCAGTTGCTTACTGTCTACGCCGAAGATATGAGGCAAAGCTTTGCTTTGAAATTTATCGGTTTTGAAGGCTGTCTCAATTATCTTATAAAAACAAAGATAGCTTTCGTCATAGAATCCGAGAAACTTATAATGCAGTCCTTTCTGATAGTGTTTCTTTATGTTGGTGGGTAGTAATGAGAAGCGCTCATGATTATTTATTACGAGCTCTTTGGTTATGTTGTTTGGGTGAATAGGGTAGTGGCCGGCTGACTCATGCCCGCCACTTTGTTGAAACATTCTAAACAGGCTTCGCTCAGTTTTTACGTACAGAGAAAGTGTGGCAGGTATAATCTTGGCAAAGTAGCCGGAAAGTTCGATGAAAGATATAATGTTTTCTTTGATTGTGTCTACTTTGTCTTGGAAATACTCCAACATGCTCACGCTAATAAGTGTTTTGGCAGGCAATTCAGGTTTGTCTTTCATTCTCCTTGCGATGTCTTTTTCTAACTTGTCGAAATCAATTTTTTTAAGTTTAAAATTTGTAGAGACTCTGTATTTGTCGGTTGCTTCATAGGTAAGCCGAAACAAGCTTTTGATAATGATTGACTTTAGTTGGATCGGCGTATTTTTCAGCGAGCAGTCAAAACTGAGCTGGAGATCGGGGATTTCTAAAGATTCGTCGAGCGTCACGGGGCCTGGATTTTCCCTCATTTTTTCACGCGCAACTGCAGTCGCGAAGCTGAATCCGGCATCAATTTCAAAATCAAGAATAAATTCACAATCATTGCTTTTTTTTTCGAAAAACTCTTCCCAGTTTATTGCAGTCAATGTTCGATAATAGTGCATTTTTCTTCCTAGGTAAGTGTGGGGCGAGTGTAGCTTGTGCTCGACCGCAGGCTAAGCTGATCAGTTGGCCGCTAATGAAAATCAGGTTGTCAGTGGATTCTATGGTCTTTCAAGTCATTCCTAGCTGCTGCGCGCTCCGGATGAGTCAGCTGATTTGCTGGGCGGGCTCCCCATAGCGTAGCGTTGACTTCATATCACTCAGCAACGTACTTCATGAGCGTCTTGGAGGCCCAGCCAAAGCTCGTTGCCTATGTGGCAAAACCACGTCCAATAGAGTGAGCGCTGCAGATATGGGATGGTAGGCTACATCGTTTTAGAGTATCGCGAAGCAGCGGGATAAAGCTATGCTGTGATTTACGGATCACTGATGCCCCCCAGCGAACAGTTCCTCTGAAAACACCGCCCCGAGTTAGGCTAGCGACTGTAGTGGTCTAATGAAACCAGACACCCATTTTGGCGAGAATGCTCGCCAGATAGGGGTGTTTAATGGCCAAACGCAGCCGCCGAACTACAGACGTTGAACGGCTTCGATTGCGCAGTCGGGTCAACGAATTGTTTACGCAAAGTCGAAATGCTACCGGTAGCCGCGGCATTCAAGGTGCGTGGCCTGATGCGGGAACTGTAATTAGTCAGCAAACAACTTCGCTCACATGCCTAGAAACAAGCGACGGTCGAGCGGCCTGATATTCTGAATATCTTGAATCGAGAGTTTGATGTTCCAGCGCCGAATCAGGTCTAGTGAGGCAACATCACCTACATCTGGGCTCAAGGGAAATGGCATTACCTGGTTGTCGTTTTGGATTTCAATGCACGTTCGATTGTCTGTTGGTCGCTATCAACCAAGCCGTGCGCGGATCTGGTCATCAAGGCGTTGGACTTGGCTTATGAACAGCGAGGCAGGCCTCAAGGGTAGCTGTTCCACTCGGATCAGGGGTCGCAATATGGCAGCCGTGAGTTTCGCCAACGTATCTGACATTATCGCATGAGTCGTCATGGACTGTTGGGGCAATGCGCAGATGGGGCGTGTGTTCCGGAGTTTGAAAGCTTAGTGGGTACTGACAGTGGCTACATGACGGCCCAAGCAGCGCACCGAGGTATCAGCCATTATTTGATGCATCGGTACAACTGGATTCGACCGCATCAGTTCAACGGTGGGTTGGCCCGAGCGCTCGGTCGAGAAATAACTTAACGTCGTGTCTGGGATTAGTTGACCAATAAAAAACTACGGATCATGTAAAAAGATCTGGCTCAGTCGGTTCATCAATATCCTCATCAATGTCTTCTTCCTCATCGCTCCACATCATACCCGCGAGACCAGATTTGTAGAGGTTGGCGTCGTAGCCACGCTTTTTGATATCAGGATGGGAATTCCTAATGGCCAAAACAGTACCCGTGATGACGACTTTTGGCTTGACCCGCTCCATGCGTTTGACTTGAATCAAACAGGCTACATCTAGCGTGCCACTCAACCACTCAGAGCGTGCCGATACGGAGGTGCCTTCGTTTCGATCGAAAACGAAGCGAATTTCGACGTTATTAACTGAGCGTTTCCCCAGAACTGGGTCGCTGCGAAGGGTTGCGGTGCCATGATTACTGAAACTGTGCCTGCCTTGTAAGAGAATCAGGTCATTTTCTTCGATCCAGACCGATAAGTTGCCGCGATCGAGATCGTCCGAGACATTTCGCACGACGCACCGATCGAGTACCCGTCTAAGCATTTGGGTCATGTAGAAATAGAGATATGGAGCCCCGGCGCTCTCGTACATCAGGTCGCCATTCGCGTTTCTAACTGCCCTCCCGTACTTGTCGCAAGTACCCGCTTCAAGGTTTTCTACATAGCCTGGGAGTCGGGAAAACGTTACTCCGCGTTCTTCTGCTAGTTCATAGAGTCTCAAGTGATTGAAGTACCACCAGTGACAACCCTGACTTTGCGTTGCCTTGTGCAACGCGTGACGATCCAAACGCTGAACCTCGGTTTCCCACCTCGCCTTGAAATCTGCGAGGCGATCGCTTGACAGCGTCATATTGAGGTCGCGCGTGGTATGTGCCTCGCCGTGGTGAAAACTGCACAGCACTGCGAGGTTGGCCGGGGAGTGATCTCCGCTTTGTGCCCAGGGTCGAATGTGGTGGACCACTATGGGCTTGTCGGGATCACGACAGACGCAGCACAGCCAACGGTTGGCGAAGAGCACTTTGATTAAGTCAGGCTTGGGAATAGGCGGGCGTGTTCCGTCTTGGATTGAGGCTACGTCCGCCTCACTGAGCCCGATACGCATCAGTTCCTCTGCGGCCATCAGTCTGAGCGATTTAAGGTAAAACCCCTGAATGCGGAGCTGCTTTGCCAGATCGTTGTCAATTCCGCGTGCAATCAAAGCAAGCTCAGTTCGGTTCGACTTCAAGGCCACCATTCCCTCGGATGCTTTTGATCGCAATCAGGTTCGCCTCCTGCAAGGCCAGAGGCAACGAATTCAATAGCGCTCCCATTAGGCTTACGCCGGCGCGAAATGATTATGCTATTGACCTACAGCAGCGCAGTTAGGCCTAGCCCATCGCATTACCCAAGCGAGCTCACGGGGACGTTACGCCTCCTATTCTCACATCTCTACATAGCTCGCAGTCATCGCTTCTCTACTTCTTCCACCCAGTAGCTGTAAGTGTGATCAGCTGCATCAGGTCGGTCGACCTTTGGTACGGCTTTCAATTGAAGAATCTTCGTCGCCAAAGCGTAAAGCTCGTCAGCTGCTGAGGGCTTCCAGCTTTTGCCGACTGCCCATGCCCTGAGGGCTTGTGGGTCGAATCCATGTTTTTTCCGTCGTAGAATACGCAAGGTGCGGTTGGCGTGCTCCTTGTCCCTCGTATTTAATATTGAATGGGCGAGGTTGATGCCGTCGGTCAGCCCTTGCATGGCCTGCTGAACTACCGGGTCATCGATCAATGCCTGAACCTGTGCTGGAGCAGCGCCGTCAATCAGGGGTGACCAAGATTTGATCCATTGCTCTACCGCACCCCCAGAAAAGGGCAGTGCAACCACCCCGGCAACCGGGCCAGCGGCGTCGATTTTGTCCATCAGATCTTTGCTCGCGTAAGCGCAGATCACCAGCGTATCTACCGAAAGGTGGCTGAGGGTTTTTTTGGTTTCCAAGTGCATGGGAATGTCGGCAATCGACACCGCCTTACCCTTTCCAAGCACCTTGCATACGGAGTCGCCCAAGCAAGAGCCAAGTGTGGTACTGGATTGGGCATTGGCTTTCATCGGTACCAGGAGCACTAGGTTGCGAATACCGTTGCGTGGATCTTCGCAGAGGCTCTTCACGTAACGGAATGCCGCTGCGAAATTCTCATTCGTGAAGACTGCTCTGATAGGTTTTGACATGAAACGATCCCTGTAGTGTTGAGGGCCTAGAGCTTCGGCTATGAGAAGGCAAAAAGCCAGTGTTCTCCACGTCGGCTTGTCGCGGAGGTACTGTTGATGGATCTGCGCTAGTCTGGTGAGTTCGTCGATGCCCTATTCGTTTAGGCTCAACCGGCAGTTACAGCAAGAGTCATGACCGTGCTGGATCAGATCACCAGCAGATGGAGCAGGGGAAGGTTGCGGGCTGCGACCGTTCCCTTGGCGACGGCTTGGGCAATGCTTAGTGATCTAATGAGCTGAAGTTACCCGACAAAACTTGATCAATTGTTTGTGACGAAGTCCAAGTAATACACTGAAGCGAACCCCTGCATTAGCGAAAGCTGGCCAGTGTGATGAATGCGGGTTGAAGCGCCGTGCTTTTCTGCGCTTGCACCCGAATCCATTTGTGGACGAGGTTTGCGTTGAGGCTATGGCTGAGAGCGATGCTGGCAATCGAAGCGCCGGGCTGGGCACACTGTTGAATGACCTGGGCCTTGAAGGATTTGGAATAAGAACGACGTTTTGGCTGCATGACATACCCGATTAAAAAGCTAGAATTGGTGCCCACTTAAATTTAAGTGCACACCATGTCCTGGCGTTGCGGGGTTAGGTAGATGACTCGGCCGGACGCATACGGTGAATGGGATCTAGGGCCACCGCTGAATCAAGGCCGGGCTAGCGGCCATGGGGCATGCGTGTGGTTGACGCCGGGTTGCTCGACTGATGCGCTGAGGGCATTCAAAAAAAATGACTTTCTGAGGGCTTTAAAATCAATAGGTTGTGCATCTTTTTTGACGTGATCGCTTCATAGTTTTTCAGTATTGTTGATAAAAACTTTTAAAGTTTTCGAAATAAATGAACCAGCTTCGGCTGGTTTTTATCAACCTCCCATGGCAAGAAGAAATCGGCCGGATGCACACGTTCGTGACCATCCCCCAAAGGCCGAAGTTTCAGTCTCAAGGCCGCTCCCAGCCCGAAGTCGGTTGCTCATGAGTTCTTCTCTTTGGGGTTCAGCCAATCAAGAACCTCCTTGCATATAGCAGGATCGCCGAGGTCGGCGATCAAGGTATCCTCGGCTTTTTCGCTCGGTCCGGTCTTCACCCATGCGAGCGATGAGTGATTGTCGGGAAGAAGCTGCTCGATAGCTGACCTCGAAGATTCGTCAGGTCCTACCGCGGGCCAAAGCATTAAGAGGAGAAGAGCTCGCCGCTTACCGTTCTCCGATATTCCGCGCGCAAGCTCAATGCGCTCTTGAAGATCCATTCGACATGCTGCGATGAGTGTCAACATTGCTGCGATTGATGGATCGCGCTTTGCCAAGAGATCTACGGTGATCTGGCCAATTACTGCAGAGTCCAGTATTTGTACTTCCATCAACATCGCGCGGACTGCCGCGCGCCTGACGTGAATGCGACCTGGCGTAACTGCGAGCTCTAAAAGCCGTTCTTGGAATGTGCTTCCGCCCTGCACAGCGATGATCCTGAACAAGTTAGCCCGGACCAGCCAGTCAGAGGATCCAAGCGCGATCTCCTGAAGCTTTTCAAGGATTTCCGCATCAAGTGGTGCGAGACCAGTGATCGCATTGACTGCCGAGCGCGCGATGGGGAATTCGTCCTCTTCGCCATAGAACCGTGATGATGAAGACCATTGATCGTGAGCTAGATGCAATAGCACCGGAAGATGGTTCAGGTGAGGCTTCTCCCCTAGTAGACGGACCAAGGCCTTCCTAATCGGGCTTCCCGGGGCATGTGCCAAAGCGAGTAATTCCGCCGGTAGGGGCGCCGTGATGTTGGCTCCAACTTCAAGGAGCGCCTTCGCCACGACATGGGAATATCTATGGTCGAGTGCCCCGGCAGTAATATCCTTCATTCCCAGCGCAATGGCGGCACCAATTGCTTCGACGCATGATTCGTGATCGTCGCTGTGGGCGAGGGTCCACTCTATGTCCGCGCGTGCAGAGCCTGGAAGATCAAGGTGTCGACGAATGCGCAACGCACGCACGCTCTGGCTTGATCGGACCGGCGTAGACAGAAGGTCGATAGCGGCCGAAGATAAAGCTAGCGCTTCTTCTTTCACGCTTTTCTGGGCTGCCCTGCAAAGCTCACGAAGCTCAGGATCGAGATGATTTAGAGCAATTGTAGCGGCTGCTTCAAGCTTGTCGCCGTCACGCTGGTGCCGGTCGTGAAGATGTGCGAGGTCGATCATGAGTTCGACAACCCGTTCATCCTTTCCAAGCTGACGAAGGTCATCGGCAATCGGCGGCAGTATGTCTGGTGTTTTTTCAATGACGCACGCCAGTGCTGCATGCCGTACTGCGGCTAGTGAAGATCCCTCACGTACGCGGGTAAGAAGTTGCTCCCGATACTGCTCGTCCCAATGCTTCACCATGATTAACCATAAGGCTTCCTCTTCGTCGCTACCGAATGCGGCGGCGAAAGCACCAGCGATTTCGTCGTTAGACGGCGGCTCGGCATCTGCTTCCGTCATGAGAGAACGCATCCAATAGGGTAGGAGCGGCGCGGCGTGACGGTGCTGCGCGAGACTGTGCCACCCGTTCACTTCACGCACACGATCGGCATAGGCTTGTAACAACTGCGCCGCCGTATAGCCATCATCATTGTCGGAGAGATGTTCGGCATAATCGCTGTTGTAGACGCCATTGATGATGGCAAGGTGGGTCGCACGCGTCTCCGACTGCTCGTCAGGGGTTGGTGTGAGTACCTCGATCGCTGCATCTACGATAGGCTCGAAGCTGTCAAGATCGCGCAAGGCGCCGGCAGCGATGACATCGCAGGAGTGGATTACCCCATAGCGGACGATGGTCGCAGCTGTTTCGAGATAGGCTGAGGTAAGGTCGGGCGCGAAGCGATTGAGGTCGTCGACAAAAGACAAACTGTAGTGATCGCGATCATTTGGCAGTATTTCACGGATATAGCGCCCGGCGATCACTGCAGTCGTTCGATCTGTGCGTAGGCGGTCGTACCAGGCTTCGGGATGTTCAGGGCTCTGCCAAAAATGCATACCAGCAAAGCTCCTATCCGGTCGGTGTAGAAGGTAGCGAGCAAACTCGGCAGCGTTGGACGCAGGTGACCCCGCCGCAGCTGCAAGCTTTGCATACTCGCTCAATTTGAAAGAAGGGTCGAGGAGACGGTCAGATAGCCAAGCGTCGATCTTAGCTGCCGCTTTAGGGCGCGGAAGGAGCCTCAGCTCTGGGATACGCTGTGCAGCAGCGACGATGCGCGCGGCGATCCCTGCTCCCCAATCTTCCCCTGGTCCATCTGGATCGGTCAGTACGTCGAGGAGTGTCCGCAATGCGAGGGTTACGGGAATCGAATGGCGCTTGAGTGCCGCTTCTACACCGGCTTCGACACGGGGATGATAATAACTTACGTCCCCTGCGCCTGAACGCAGGTTGCGTGCGGCGACGAAAAAATCCACCAAAGGCATAATGCCTTTTTCGAAGGCCGGCAGCGATTCGGCAAGATTAAGCTCCAAATTGCGAAGCATCTGGAGTGACAGATGATCGCTTGTCTTCAGAAACCCCCAGATAACGGCTGCGGCTCGAACATCTTCCCGCTCTTCAATTTGCTGAACGACTGTTAATTCAATCGACTGCTCATGGGCTTTGGCGATCGCGTCGCCTATGAACGCATGCTCACCATATTTCTGTGGACGCCCCGTGGTGCGCAGCGCATCGAAAAATTTTTCGATTTCAAGCGGGGTTGCCAAACTATCGAGTACCTGCGGCTCTGCCCCGGCCGCCAGTAGGCGTACGTCCCTTGGCAGAGTATCGATTCTTGTGCGATAGAGCCGCTGTCGCTCAGGCTTGCCGTAATGTTCTGCCTCGAGCCGAACCACCCACGGATCAACCGATTTCAGCGCGCCTGACGACATGGCCACGTCCCGCCGGCTCGTCGCTATGATCATTCTATCGGCACGTGCTCGCCCGAGCCATTGAGCAAGTTCGTCGTTCCAAGGCCGGTTTGCAGGATCGAAATCGTAGCGGCCCCACGGATCCTCGATGTCATAGAGAACAGGCGGCGACGTCACGTCATCGCGCAGCTGTTGCGGGCTGCGGATTGGAACGCGGGTCAACTCTGGGTTCTCGCGGTGAAGCTCTTCGTAGAGTTTGCTTGTCGCGAGCGTCTTTCCAGTCCCGGATTGGCCAATGATGATAGCGGCGTATTTTGGGCTTCCCATCCCGTCGCGCAGATCTTGCCAGTTTCGGGGGTGGACATAGTTATCGAGTTGCGGTGAACTGGCGAGGTAGCCGTCGTGGCTGCGGATCACTTGCGCGAGATCTTCCCGGCGCCAGCGTCCTTCGCCTGCGCGCCGAACGCGCAGCCGTGCCTCTTCGCGGAGCGCGCGGAGGCACTCGATCCAGCGTGAGTTCGGGACTCCAAACCGTTCGATCAGGATTCGTTTAATTTCTTGGATTAATTGTTCTACGCCCAAATTGCCAATAACGGCGACGCGCCCCGCGGCTCCTGCCGGTAACTCCTTGACCATCGAGGCAGGCATTCCGCTGCTATTAGGCCAACTCCCAGGACGTTTGATTGCTAGCCCTCTCGTTTTCCCGTTTAAAGCCGCGCTTGTTACTAAAAGGTATCGGATAGTAGGGGAGGCCAGCCGCCGCGCTGCCGATAATCGGGTTGCACTTCCATGTTTCAGGACACGACTGATGCCTTTGACGGTCCAAGCGTCGCCGCTGCGGAGTTTTGCCTGCACGACGAGGGTGTAGCCATCCAGACCAACTTTTGTTGCTATGCGCCCGGGCTCGTAGTCTTCCAGTTGCGCTTCGAGATCTTCCTCGCTCCCGGGCTCAAGTTCGACCATCTGAGTCAGGCCAGTACCAAGCATTAGATCGAGGGCCAACCAGATGGAGATGTCGACTTGATAGTCATAGCCAGCGAGAGAGTGGGCGCCTGAACCTGCTTCCTCCCCAGCGTCACGGTCTGCTGAGAACATCGGCTCCTCATTCTCTTCCATATCATTTCACTCCGACTTGTGCGCCTGCGTTTCTACAACGGTAGGCATATCCTACTTGAATTCCTATAAGCCTCTGTACAGGGCAAAAAAGGAACGCATTCCGTGCATTTGCAGAGAACGAGGCATCTCCCAAGTCCTAAACGCTGAAGTGAAAACGCCTAACCAAGAAATCTTCTGTAAACCTTTTTTTTCAACTGTTAACCACACTGGTTAACAGTGAAAAAAATTGGTTCACAGTTCAGCAGTGCACCGAGTTCACGTGCCTAGTTGGGAGTTGCCGAGACACCCATTGCACGGCAGTCGATCCGGTTACCGCGGTTCATGACTATAAGCTGAGGTAAAAAAGTGAACGAAACAATGGCCAGCTTTTGCTTCGGCCTAGAGGCAATGCTGAAGGTCAAAGCCTGAGCTGACCATGATAGGGAGTGCTATGAATTGCACCTGTGAGAGGAGTACTTCTTCTATACGTTGGCTAGCCTCAAACAGGAGCGCCGGATCTATCAGATCTTCTCTCGACGGCGGAGTCGATCGGGCGACTCGAAGCCGCGCCCAAACTATGCAGGCAGTTCGTTTTGCTCCGATCCGTTCCCGACGTGCAATCAGTTTGACATTTCGTGGCTCGAGAGGCATATAAGATGACGTTGAGTGATCTGGCTGGGCCTTTTACCTGACTGCGTCGCGGAGGGTATGAACATTGGATTTGTTCGAGGACGACGTCCCGTCGAAGGCACTGAACGCCGCCTTAAGCCCGTTGGCCTAACCACTCGAAGCTCCAGCCGACCTACCTGCGGAAATTCGACTTGTCGCAGCTGTCTCGCGGCTCCTTGATTTCCACCAGACTCGAAGCTCTGGTAGCACTGTTTCAGTCCCCGAAGTGCCAGAGACTGCCGCGTACAACCTTCATCTAGCTATCTCTCTGATCACCGCGCTTGGACAATGGGAATTGGAGCAAGGCCAAGCTCTTGTTTCGCTCAAACAGCTAAAGCAGCTTGCGAGCGAGGATGTGCAGTTGGTAAGTGATGCAGTGCTGGAACACTGCGTCCTGTCGCTCTCGAGCCCGCGGGAGATCCGTTTCGGCGTGAAGAAAAGCGCCTATCTCGGACTGATCCTCAAGGCTGCTCGACCGCAGCTCTACGTGGCCCAGCGTTCTACGCTTACCCCACGAATTATCTGATCGATACCGAGCACGGTGTTATCGTGGATGGCAGAGCAGGCACTTCACTCGATTGGCGCATTGTAAGAAGTCGAGCGACATCTAAGGGAAATGCGCGACGAAGACCGTTGGCGGTTACGCCAGAAAACGGCAGTGCCCATCGCTGAAAAACTGCATGAGTGGATGCTGGCCCAACGCGAACTTGTGCCCGAGGGTTCGGCCACGGCCAAGGCCCAGGATTACACCGTAAAACGCTGCTTAGCGATGACGTAATGACGGAGCTTTGCCCATCGATAACAATGCAGTCGACAACCAGATCCGACCGAGAGCACTTGGACGTTCGAGCTGGTTTTTTGCCGGATCGCTGCGCAGGGGTAAACAGGCTGCGGCAATCATGAGTTTGATCCAGCCAGCACGCATGAATTGGCATGATCCGTATGCTTATCTTAAGGACGTCCTCATACGCCTGCCGATGCAGCGGGCGAATGAAATTACCGAGTTGCTGCCGCATGTGTGGGCGCCCGTCTAACCACGCAAGGTGTGTTGGGCAAACACTACTTCATATTTGACCGCTTGCGATTTGCAGAGACTATCTACCGACTCCCGGCGTCACCGAAATAATCATCCTTTGTGACTAGACCGAGATTATCGGTGAGATCCTGGCCGTCCTCGCTGAACAGATGTTGAGTTCGCCGCTCCTGCTTGAGGTAAGCCAATGTTTGGAAGAAGCAATCCTCACAAAGGTGCAGTTCATAGCGCTCCCCATCATGGGCAGTGCCATAGCCCCAGTGTGCTTGTAGGGTGCCGAACTGATGCCCGCCAGTAGCCAAGCGGGTGGAGCAACGGCATACATCGCACACGACGTCAGTAACGATCTCCACTTCGACTCTGCCAGTTATTTTCATCGCTGACTCCTACAAGCGCTCTGACCTTTGCTTTCAGCATACACGCTCCAGAACGGAGCGTAGGCTAGCCATTGTAGTATCCACCGGGTGAATCCATGGTCGTTGCCTGCCAGTCATGATCGTGAAATGTGGTGATCAATTCCATGTAAATGGCTAGTCAGGTCGAATGCGATTGGATGTGCGAGTTTGCGCAATATCCAACCATGCAAGTTGAGTTGTCGGAACGCTTACGATTGAATGCCTTTAATGCGACATTCGATGAGGCCAGTTGCCTTGACTCACTAGGCAAGCGGAAGCCGAAATGCGAATTGTCCCAAGTGCGATCTGGATACAAAGTATGTGTCTAAAGTTCAAAACGAAACAAATCAAAGACGGGACTCGGTAGCTTCACATGGGAGCTTCATTCTCAAACGATCTGCATGTCTTTGCGCTGAATTCCGTGTCCAGGATTATTTGCCCGGTCATTTTTTAACAGCGCCGGCTTCGGTTGTTCAGGCTTATGTATCCCTGCCCGGTTAGCGTGCAAGTCGTTCTCCTTCCTTTGTGTGTATGAAGGGCCTTCGCCATTTTGGGCCAATTGAAATGCCCTTTAGTCGAGCATTCGCGTCGTCCACCAACTGCGCTACCCGCTTGGCATAGTGATCCTGAACGTGAAAATTACCAATTGCGTATGTGGTTAGATGGCAAAGCAGTCCTTGAGCGCCACGCTTAAGCGCGGCAGCCACGGCGCCACCTGTACAAATGGCAGACGTTGCTATAACTGGAATGCTGCCGAACGCGAATAGCTCGCTCTCCAATACTGGATGCGTGCCACCTATCACAACAAGCACATCGGCGCCTGCCGCGAGGGCAAAGTTAGCCTGGTTCGCTTGGTCGATCTGTTGCAGCACGCGCACACCTGCACGCTTGAAATGTTCTATCGCTCCCCACTCGCCCGGCGGCAACATGACCGTTGAGATCTGCGCCTCCACACAAGCCTCGATCTGTGCATTGAAATGCGAACGAACGGTAGCAGCTCGCTCTAGGACGACCGCGAAAGGCTCCTGGCTCAACATTCGATACGTCTGAATTTCCCGACGAACCTCTGAGCCAGTTTTGTTGCCTAGCTTCATGCATCCAAGACCACCCGCATTACTAATCGCTGCGGCAAATTCGGCCTGCACAAGATGGCAATCAATCATGCATAGAATTGGATATTTGCAGCGGAGCATATCTAACAATGGTGTGTACAACGGCGGTTGAGGCATTTGGTGATTCCTGATTCGCAACTAAGTCATCGACGATGAGGATCATAAGTCAGTACCGACTTAATGGCGCATTCGGTTAAATGCTGTCGGACATCAAGAAAATTGAACCCACAGGTATCAATAAAAATGATACGAAATCACATTTATTTGAATTGGTGTTTGTGCATGGATCAGTAGCAAAATCTCGCCGCTTCGAAAGTTTGTACTTTGGTTTTATCCTCCTCCGTGTCTAATTAGACACATTTTATAGGCTTTTCTCGGTGTTTTTGGGAAAAGCCTCTTTTTACTCTCGGAACGCTCATGCAGTCATCTGCAAAAGTTGCAATTTTTTTTCTGATAGGAACTTTGTTTTTAGGGGGATGTTCATTCCAGAGCATTGTTCCCACTTCCCACCTCATGACTCCTGCTGATCTTGGCTCATCCAAGACGCTGGCTCACCTGTCTATTGCTCAGTGGCCAAAAACCCATTGGTGGAAAATTTTTGCTGATCCACAACTTGACGAGCTCGTAAGCGAGGCATTGAGAGGTAGTCCTACTCTCGCTCAGGCTGCTGCACGAGTTCGCGGAGCGCAAGCAATAGAAGGTACTCAAGATGCGCGACTGCGACCTCACCTTGATGCCAACCTGGGTGTCAGTCGCCTTCGCTACAGCGAAAACGGTACCGCCTCTGCAGTTTTGGCCGGTACATGGCAAACCTTAGGTCAAGGAAGTCTTGATGGAGGTTATGAGGTTGATCTTTGGGGTAAAAATCGTGCTGCACTCGAGGCGGTCATCGGCCGTGCTCGCGCAACGGATGTCGATGAGCAGGGAGCGCGACTGGTCCTGGCTTTCAATGTGGTGCAGGCCTACATCGAGTTGGCACGGCTCACGAACCAGCTGCATATCGAACAGCAAATTCTTAGCGATGCGGTCGGCATTCATGATCTGGCCGAGAAGCGGCTTGCTGCCAAGTTAGATAATCAGATTGATTTGGTCCAGGCGCAAACGACGGCACTTACTGCACGTACGCGGTTGCTGGCCATTCAGGAGTCGCTAGAGCTCACGCGCAATCGTCTGTCAGCTCTAGTCGGTCAAGGCCCGGATCGCGGAGAGGCAATTCGGCCCCCGAACCTCTCTTCGTCTTTATCACTTGCCGTGCCCAGCCAGTTGCCTGTGGAGTTGTTGGGCCATCGTCCCGACGTGGTCGCGCAGCGATGGCGAGTCGAAGCCGCGAGTGAAGACATTAAGGTGGCCAAAGCACAGTTCTACCCCAATATGAACCTATCAGCTGTCATAGGCTTGCAGAGCTTGGGCTTGGGCAGTTTCGCGAACTCTGGTAGTAAGTTGTTCAGCGTTGGGCCAGCTCTAAGTCTTCCGTTGTTCGACGGTGGCCGATTGAGGGCGAATCTGGCCAGTCAAGACGCTGCTTATGATTTGGCGGTTGAACAGTATAACCAGACTCTGGTTGACGCTCTGCATGATATCGCCGATCAGTTGGCTTCCATACGCTGGCTAGTCCCTCGTCTGAACGAGCAACAACGAACAGTAGATACCGCGGAAGAAGCTTTTCGGCTGGTTGAACAGCGCTACGCTGCGGGACTCGCAACCTATATCCAAGTGCTGAGCGCACAAGCAGTGGTTTCCACCCAGCGACGAGACTTGACGGATTTGCAGGCGCGAGGATTGGGGTTACAAGCCAGCCTTGCAAGAGCCTTGGGTGGCGGATATCGACCCGAGTCTTTCGAGGGGGCAGTGCATTGAATTGATTGCACTACATCGAATGGTTACGAGCTCCAATTTTCTCGTAACGCCCGCCAAGACCTTAAGCGCGGAGCCTGTCATCAGGCAAAACACCGCGAGTTTTGCGGTGCGTAGCATTTTCAGCAAACATCAACCTATCTCCGAGTAAAATATGCCTAGCCCCGCCCAACTTTTTAATGGACGCTATTTGTTCGTTAGTATCGTAGGACTCTCGCTTGTCACCGCATTGCTGGTTTGGATTGGATCTGACCTGAGTAGCGAGAGCACGGAAGATGCGTATGTCCAAGGCAACGTCGTACAGGTGACCAGTCAGGTCGGTGGAACGGTGATTGGAATCGAGGCCGATACGACCGACTCTGTGGAGCCTGGTCGCGTTGTAGTGCGCTTGAATCCGGTCGATGCCGAGATTCGTTACAAGCATGCTGAAGCAGCACTTGGCCGTGCAACTCGCCAGACACGCAGTCAATATCTTCAGGTCCAGCAGTTAAATGCCGAAGTAGATCAACGCCGGAATGACCTGAATAAAGCCACTGCGGACCTCGCCAGGCGCCAGCAGTTAGCGTCGAGCGGAGCGGTGTCTGGCGAGGAGATCAATCACGCTGAAGTGATTGTGCAAAATGCTCACGCTGCACTTGATGCTGCACATCAGGCATTGGCGCAGCGTCGCGCTTTGGTTGATGGTACTCAGTTGAATAATCACCCGGAAGTTATGGCCGCCGCAGCCGATCTGCGTGACGCCTACATAGCCCTGATGCGGACAAACATTTCAGCCCCGGTCGAGGGCACCGTCACCCAGCGAAGCGTGCAAGCAGGCCAACACATCAACCCAGGCGTCTCCCTGATGTCAGTGGTGCCGCTAAACACATTGTGGGTTAACGCTAATTTCAAGGAGTCGCAGCTTGAACACCTGCGGGTTGGTCAGCCAGCGACGCTTACCTCGGATGTTTATGGCTCCTCGGTGGAATATCACGGGACGATTGTAGGCCTTGATGCTGGTACAGGCAGTGCGTTTTCGTTGCTCCCTGCACAGAACGCAACGGGCAATTGGATCAAAGTGACCCAACGCATCCCTGTGAGGATCGCGCTGGAGCCCGCGGAGTTGGGACGCCACCCACTAAGGATTGGCCTTACCATGCACGCGAAAATCGACACCCAAGACCGCAGTGGGTCGCAGGTCAGCGCCGGTATGATTCTGGACCCATCCTACGAAACACACGTGTTTGACCAGGAAATGCACGATGCGGATCAGCGGGTTGTACAAGTGATACGCGCCAACGACGGCACTAAAGACGGCAATAACGCCGCATTTGCCGACCGGTAACTCCATGACACGCCGACACACCTTGCTGGTCATGATATTTTTGCTCAATTTGGTCGAGTTCTTACAAATCGGCATGGTCTCGTTTGCTGCAGCGCCAATACGTGGCGAGATTGATGCCAGCCCCGAAGAGTTTAGTTTCGTTGCAGCGCTCTACGCCTGCATCGCGGTAGTGATGATCGCTAAAAAGCACTGGTTTATTGAGCGTTTGGGGCTTCGCCAGTACGTGCACGCCTCAATCGCGGTGCATATCGTAGGGTGCTTGGTATGTGCAGCCAGCCATAGCCTCGAGATGTTCACCGCAGGGCGTGTCGTCATGGCTATTGGTGGAGGGGCATTTATGACTGTGTCGCGCGTGCTCGTGCATCAATTGCCTGCTGGCCCGGAACGGTTTGGTGGGGTCAAGTCGTTCTTTTCCGGATTGGCATTAGGTACCGGTGCGGCACCGTTCTTGGCCTCCGTAGCAGTGACTGAAGATCGCTGGCAAGCCATGTTTTGGATATTAATCGGTGTGACTGTCTCCGTCGCCCTGCTGGCTTATCGCTGTTTGCCAGCAGATGCCCACCCCGAGGACGAACGCAGCCAGTCCAGCCTAGGCAGAATTTTACTTCTAGCAGTTTCGAGTTTTTTTCTGCTCTATTTGCTTCAGCGTTCGTATTACGACTTTTACGACGATCGAGCGGTGATCATGATCTTCGCCGGTTTGGCCAGTCTCGCGTTGTATATCTACTTCAGAGCGGAACAACGTCATGAGCAGCCGCTGCTTCTTGTCCGCGAACTTTGGCAGCAGCCACGGTTCGTGTTAGGGGTCGCGGTGTTTAGCTTCGCTTATCTCATACAAGGAGCCAATAATTACGTTCTGCCAATGTTCCTGCAGGCAGGCATGGGGTACCCTTGGGAGAACATCGGCCACTATCAGTCATTGGGCCTGGCAGTGACAGTTGTGACGTGGATTGTGATGCTCAGAATTATCAAGACACATCCAGGCTCGAAGAAATTTCACGTCGCTGGTTTTATCGCATTGGGGGGCTTTGCATTGCTGCTGTCGCAAACAGCCCCCGATACTGATCTTGCTGGGCACATATTACCGGCGTTGATGCTCAACGGTTGTTTCATCATGCTAGTGATACCCACCACAGCCATTCAAGCGTTCGCAGATGTCTCTTATGACGATAAGTTATTTGCTCATGCCCAGCAGATGAAAAATATGCTGCGCGAAATCTCAACTGCACTCGGTACGTGTTTGGCCACGCTGATCACGCAATGGCGCAGCACGGAACAGTACAATATCGTTGATACGCGGTTGATACACGGAGACGCGGCGTTCATCAGATACACAGACACAATCACCCAGTATTTTGGACATTCGTTTGAAGGTGCTAGGTCCGCCAATATGGCTATGGCGTACATCGGCCAGCAGGTTAGCCGACAGGTTAGCTATCTGGTGGGTGTCGAGTACTTCTACGCCATCACTGCCCTTGCGGTAGTTTGCACACTCTTTCTTGCTTGGCAGCGCGTGTTCCGCTGAAAGCTCCTTGCATGCTCACTCTATATGGATGTAGCAAATTTAATCTTGGAGTCTCATGGATATCGATTTTACCCGCACGTTCCTAGAAATTGCCCGCCAGGGTGGTTTCTCCGCTGCTGCGGAACGTCTCCACCTGACACAGACCGCTGTCACAGCGCGCATTCAGAAATTGGAAAGCTATTTGAACTGTAAGTTATTCGAGCGCCATCGAACTGGCGCTCGACTTACTCCGGACGGAGAAGCATTTCTTATTTTTGCTAACCAAATGATGCAAACGTGGGATAACGCCCAGTCCAGCCTTCCTAGGCTCGGTGGGGCACGGCAAATCTTGCGCATCGGAGGTGAGACTAGCTTGTGCAACCCTCTCGTGGTGCGTTGGGTCGCTCGGTTACGGGAGTGCATGAGCAGTTTTACCGTCAACGCAAAGATCGATAGCCATGACATTCTTCTGGACCAGCTTGAACGAGGAGAATTGGACGTTGCTCTTGTCTACCGGCCCCATTATTGGTCGGGAGTGCAGGTTGAACAATTGCTTGAAGAAAAATTGATCCTTGTTACTACGAATAAGCCAGCGCCGTATGTCTACATCCACTGGGGTCAAGAGTTTAAGGAGGAGCACGACAAGGTGTTTCCGGAGCACAGACAACCCGATGTTTCGTTCAATCTCGGACCCATTGCTTTGCAGTACATTTTGGAGAATGGCGGTTCTGCCTATTTTCGAACGCGCGTTGTGCAAAGTTACCTCGAGCATGGCGTACTTTCTCGTGTTCCTCAGGCTCCAGAGTTCACCTATCCCACATACCTCGTGTACTCCCATGAGAGAAACAACGCTGCCTTACAACAAGCACTTGATGTATTGAGAGTTCTTGTGAAAGAAGATCCGGACTGGTCGCAACGGTGGGATCCATTAGGTCCGCAAAAAAGCCGCTACGAGCTAATCAAAGGTAAACGCCAAGGTTCTGAATCTGTATTCGCGGGTGATGCCCTCGCGCTTCGAGCGTGAGTAAATGTCCCGACCGTCTATCAGCTCGCATAAAGCCATGGTGTGGTCGAGAACAGATTATAGATAGCGCGTAGCATTGCTCCTTTTTTCACCATCTTGATGATGTCTTGTCCTGCCCTAGCGCATCGTCCACCTGCTCGCCCTGCAAAATATGGCCACTGGCTTTGTGATTATGATTGAAAATGAGCCCGCGATCCGAGTAATGGGCACGCTGACGGGCTTCAGGCATGGCAGGAGTATTGATACCGGAGTAGGGGCGCCAGGTAGCGGCGTTGTTTTAGAAAGGTGAACTAGCAGCTTCATCGCTATCTTCAGGAGATCAGCATGTCGAGATTCTAAAAAGCAAATGGCAGTTTGGATTTAGCATTTTTCGCAAAAAATAATTCTTCATTGGCTCTTTTTGATGCAATGGAGGCAGAGAAATACCAAGCTTTACCATCGCGCTGATAACCATATTTATGTGCTTTCGAACCCGCTGCACAAGCTTTTAAGTTCAAATACTGCGAATTTGAGGGTAGCGCCGAAGAGAGTTCGGGCAAGTGCTGCGCTTCAGTTAGCATTCGGGTGCTTGGATTTACCTTAATGATTTACTTTGATCGTATCGTAATGTGGTCCCTCGCGGTATGCCTGCGCAGTTATTGAGATGGATGACGGTTGGCCGAATGCTAGGCACACGTCAAAAACTTTTTGCTAGTTTGACTGACAGGACAACTTATAGCGGATGGCGACAACAAGGTGTCCAATTAGGCTGTTTTTACAGATCCAATATTCTGCGTGACCTGTCAGTCATTTTAGTTGCACTAACAGGGGAGGTTTTATATAGTGGCTAAATAATATCAACTATATAACTTTCCATCATGGTTGCCTCAGGCCACTGGGTGGAGTGTTTCTCACGTGAGAACGTCCATGCCTAATAGCTCTTTGCACTTCAAATTGTTCTGGACGGCCCTGATTGGGACTGTTGCCGTTATGACGCTGCTTTTAGGTTCAATTGCCTATATTGCTTATGGCTCGTCAGTTAAAGAAACCTCAACACTGGTCAATACGATCGTCAAAGCCAATGCCAAGGAAGTTGAGGTTGAACTAGGAATTGGTTTTACAGTTGCCGAATCGCTGGCTAGTGTCGCGTCGGCGATGCAACAACAGCACGTTGATCGTCAGACTGCCGATGCCATCACCCGGCAATTGTTTGAGGCCAATCCGCAACTGTTAGGTTTGGGACAGTATTGGGAAACCAACGCATTTGATGGCAAGGACGGCGAGTTTGCCAACCGGCCGAATCACGATGCCAGCGGCCGTTACCTGACTTACTGGAATCGTGCGAGTGGCTCGGTGAAGTCGGAGGCGCTGGCCGGTTATGCTCCGGAAAACGCCGATAACCAGTACTACTATCAACCGTTGCGCAGCCGTCAGCCGTGGGCTTCCGAACCGTTTGCCTACAGCACGGGCACCGGTCAGAGAGTCATGATGATGTCGATCATGGTGCCGCTACTACAGGACGGTAAAACCTTAGGCGTGGCGGGTGTAGACATCCCGCTCGAGAACATCAACCGCCAACTGGCGAAAATCGATGCCTACAAAGGCTATGGAGCACTGGTGTCCAGCAGTGGCCTGTATGCCAGCCACCCTGACGCAAAGCTCTTGAGCCAGCCGGCCGATGATCTGCCGAAAGCTGCCAAAGACGCGATCAAGGAGGGCCAGCCATACCGCTTCCAGCGCGATGGCTGGGGTTACGTGCTGCAGCCGGTGCGTATCGGCAAGGCGCCGAACACTTGGTCCCTGATGGTAGCGTATCCGCTTGCCGAAGCGATGGCGTGGATCAATCACTTCCTCTATATCGCCGTGCTCATAGGTCTTGTAGCGCTATTAGCGTTGGCTATTGTGCTGTGGCATTTGCTGGCGTGGCAGATCCGTCCACTGTCGGGTTTGACCGTCGGTATTCAAGCGTGGGGTGGGGAATTGGGGCTGCGTTTTGAGCAGCGCAGTGGCGATGAAACCGGAAAATTGGCCGGCGCGTTTAATCAGTTCATCCAGCGTCTAGGTGATCTGGTGGGCTCGATCCGCCACAGCAGCGCGGCCCTGATGCAAATCTCTAATCACTTAGGCGATACCACGCAGGCCGTCGCCGAACGGGCAACGTCGCAGCACACCGCCACCGAAGAAATGGCCAGCGGCGTTACCGCACTGGCGCATTCCGTGACAGAAATGTCGCAGCAAGCCGAAGACGTGGAGCAACTGGCACACAATACCGAAGTGCTGACCAAGAACATTTCTGGGGACATGAGCCTGACCCTGGCCGGGATCACCCACATCGATCAAACCATGAATGTTGTCGCCGGCGCCGTGGGCGATCTTGAAAAGCGCTCGCAACAGATTGCTGGGATTATTGCGGTGATTCGCAGCATCGCTGATCAGACCAATCTGCTGGCACTTAACGCAGCTATCGAAGCCGCTCGGGCGGGGGAGCAGGGCCGTGGTTTCGCGGTGGTCGCAGACGAAGTGCGGCAACTCGCGGAACGCACCAGCCGTTCTACCGGCGAAATCGGCGAGATGATCGGCGCTATCGGTTCGGACGTGCGCAACACCGTCGCCAACGTTCAGCAGGTCGGGGAAGCGGTGCGTCAGGGCGTCGTGCAACTGACCACCTCGGCGCAAGGTGTTGATCAGATTCGCCAGCACGCACAGGATATTCTAACCCGCATCAGTGAAGTCGCGCGCCAGACGCAAAGTCAGGCTGCAACGGGTGAACAACTATCCGTTGCGATTCAGGGTGTCAGTCGGATCTCCGAACAGAACGATCATGCGATCCGCAGTCTGCTCGATCAGTCCAAGCAATTGCGCGATCAGGCCGGTTCGTTGAACCAGCAACTGACGCAATTCAGGGATTGAAACTCACCTGCGGATACCTGAACAAGCCGAACCGCCAAAGGTACGGCTGGCGTGCCACACATAGACCACGGCCCTGGCCAATAGCTGACTTGCCGTCTCCAGCCCCCAGCCTTGCATGAATAGCACGGTGCCCGGATCTTGGCCATCGTCCAGCCGCGCTTCGTGTTCGGACGACAGTGCGCCGCCACATACAGCCGGCCTTCGACGCTGCGCGGCGTACCCATCGGCAATGCCGGCCTACTTCTCCTCGGCCGTCGAGCAACAGATCGAGATAATGTTCAAGCCCCTGAGCTGCCACTAACAAGCCTGCTACACCGCGCGTGCCAAGCACGTGAGGTCACCGCGCTCCAGAGTTTCTCGGGGCTGATGTGCAGGTTTTCAATGACCTGGACGGTGTGGGGGGAGGATCGCGTTGACTACCTCCTTGATGCGCCTAATCCCTCGTCATTGCTTAGGCCACTAGCTTCTTCGATAAATTGTCTGGCCGATTCGGCGCGCGATATTTCAACAATCCTATGTCGGTGCTTTTCTTGTTGGTGTAAGAGGCGATGCCTCGGTTTAACAAGTAGTGGCAACCCGATGTCAACATTCCACCGAGCTTCAAGCGACTGAAGATAGGGGTGATTAATTAAACTGGCAGAAAAGGGGGGTAACCGGCGTCGTGCAAATTGTCATTGCCGGTTGCGAAGATTGCGCAAACGATCAATCAGCGGAAGAGGAGGATTGCGTGGGTGTTTTTTTAGTCGATACGCCAATGCTGGGCGCGTTAACCGCAACAGGCGTGCCGTCTCTGAAGCGTTGTGTTGGCTGCGCTCCATTGCTGCGTGAATCAGCGCATCCTCGACCGATAACAGGCGATTCCGCTTTGAATGATTTGGTCGATCCAGCCAGGTGCCTCTTCCGAAGTTGAATTTACAATTCTTTTGTCGCTGGCAAGGTCAATGCTTTCGGCCATTTGTGGTGAATGCGGAAGAGCGCGTCGACGTCGATGCTCTGGTCGCCATCGGTGATGATCACGCCACGCTCCATCAGGTTTTCGAGCTCGCGGATGTTTCCGGGCCAGTCGTAGTGCAGGTAAACCTCGATGGTGCGATCAGAAAGCCCCAAGGTTATTTTCTTGTAACTGACGTGGAGTTTTTCTAAGAAGTTACCCTCACGCTCCGCTGGATTGTACCCCGGTAATTAGGTGCCAGGAGTACATCAAAACACTCACCGACGGAATTTGGTGTTGCAGGATGCATATCCGGGCGCCTATTCACGGAGTTGGCCGCCAGCCTAAAGGCGCAAACGTGCCTTGCGCCGCAGGATTGAGATGAAAGGACTCTTAAGCCACGTTGAAGAACCCAACCTTGGTGGTGAGTCGATCCGCCAGCTCCGCAAGTTCCTGGTTGGAGTTTTCCAGCACTTGGGATCCCGCGGCCGATAGCACGGCGGAGCTGTGGATCCGCGTGACGTTCTGCGCTACTTCTTCGGCGGTCGTGCTCTGTTGCACAGAGGCGCTGGCGATTTGCGCGTTCATTTCATTGATGGCACCCACTTCTGCGCTGATCTTGTTCAGAGCGGCTTGGGAGTCACGGGTCTGTGACACGGTGACTTGGGCTAGGTTGCGGCTGCGTTGCATTATATCAGCGGCGTGCTGGGTACCGCTTTGCAGCTTGCCAATCATATCGCGGATTTCTTGGGTAGACTCCTGAGTCCGAGTCGCCAGAGAGCGAACCTCATCGGCGACCACCGCAAAGCCTCGACCGTGTTCGCCGGCTCGGGCCGCTTCGATCGCCGCATTTAACGCCAACAGGTTGGTTTGTGCAGCGATGGCATTTATTACCTCAATTACCGTTTCGATGTTTTCACTGTCGCTAGACACCTGATTGACCCGAGTGGTTGCCTCCTCAAGGATTGTTGCCAATTCTTCGATAGCCACCGTAACCGCGCCCACCAGGCGATGGCCGCTGTCTACCTGAGCATCTGCCTGAACAGTGGCCTTCGCGGCGGCGGAAGCGTAGCCGGAAACTTCACTGACCGAAGCGGCCATCTGGGTGATGGCGGCAGAGACCTGTTGGGCTTCGCTGGTTTGCAGATTGATTTGTTGGCGGTTATCGCTGGACGCCGAAAGCATTTTGACCGAAGCGTGACGCAAGTCTTGGGCCGCCGAGCGCACGTCAGTGATGGTGTTGCCGAGCCGTGTCAGGGTGTTTTTTAGAATGCCCATGACGCTGTCGGGATGCAGGGTCTGGATGTTCTGGTTCAGTTCGCCCTTAGCTAGACGGCGAATGGCGTCGGCGACTTCTTCAGGCTCGGCGCCAAGGGTGGACTTCACCTTACGGATGATCAGCACCGACACCACCACGCTCAGCAGAATTGCGGCGGCGCTGGCCAGTAGCATTAGCACGGCGAAACTACTGGCGGCGCTCTGGACTAAGTCCAATCGCCGTTGGATGGTTGCCTCTTCGAAATCGATCAGCGCATTCACCCGCTTGAGCCATTCGGTGTAGTACGCCGATGTCTGGGCGAGCAGCAGAGTTTGCGCGCCGGCAATATCATTGCCACGGCGCAGGTTAATGACTTGTTCGGTAGATGCTAGCGCCTGGGATTCAATGGCCTTGATCTCGGCCAGCATGCGAATTTCGTCGGCGCTGGGTTGGGTTGTGCCGAACAGCCGATCCATCATGCCGGCGGAGTTCAGGTAGTCGTTCTTGAGCTGGGTAATTTGCGCCAGGTATTGATTTAGTGCCTGATCATCCTTGACCAACACCGCGTCCCTGATTGCGATCGCTCGGTTGTGCACGCTGCCGCGAAAATTGATGGCGTGGTGTTGAATGAGGGCGGATTTTTCACCAACCTCATTGAGCGTGCTATCGATAAAGCCAACACGTTGAATGCCGACGGCGGTTACCAGGACCAATAAGGAAAGTGTGGACGCGAAGCCCAGTCCTATGCGCATCGCTAACGAGACAGGTTTTTTCATGGAAGGCTCGATGAGGGTGGTTGAGCAGGTGATGGCTAAAAGCTATCTACTCGAACGAGCATGAAGCAGCGTCGTCACTCCGTCCAATTGGTAAATGAGATGGAGGTCATTGAGTCCACCAATAGATCAGAGCTAGCTGTCATGAGAGCACCTGCTTAGGTTGTCGATCGTGGTCGCGAATCCATGACTGGAAGTAATCAACGGGAGGGAGAGGATTCATGCTTGGTGTTGGTGGAGCGACGTGGATCGCAAAACCTATCGCCTCCATGAGCGCATTGAGGAGGTGAGGCCTCAGCTACTCGTCTTGGTATGACCTGTATTCATACCCTCATGACTTTTAATGGTTACAGCCCCGCCAACCCCAAGTGTTAAAAAATCGCAAACCAGCTCATCAACAACAAAAAGAGCATTTGCAATCATGACCAAGCACCACTGCCGCGTCCCCCGGCAGCCCCTCGCTGCGCTCTTCGAACCCCGACTGTTGCCCCGCGATCTTCACGATCCGCGTGCGCTTCTGATCACCCAAAAATCCAAAAAGAGTATTGCCCCATGAAAGAACTCGACCTGTACATCGGTGAAGGTTTCGAAGGCCCAGGCGTGAACGCCGCGCACATCAACATTCTGATTGGGCCGCGCAACGGTCCGGCGGGGCAAGCGTTTGCCAATAGCCTGGCTTCGCCGAGCCAGGGCCATTGCCCGTTCATGGTGATCGCCCAGCCGAACATTCCAGTCAAACCGATGACCCTGTATGTCAATAAAGCCGCGATCAGCAGCGATCTGCACGGCAACGCCACGTGGGGCGCATCCCAGGCCGGGATCGCCAAGGCTGTTCTGGAAGCACTGCTGGACGGCACCTTGCCGCCGGAAGCCGAGGACGAGTGGGCCATCGTCACCGCCAACTGGGTCAACCCGGCCTGCGATGACCTCGACGCGGTTTACCTGAACAACTATAACGCCTGCCGCACTGCGATCCGCGCCGCCCTGACCGGCAAACCGGAAACCGCGCAACTGGCGGACGTGGTCGATCACATCAGCAACCCTTTCTACACGCCAAAAGCCTGAGGTCCGCGCCATGCAGTACATTCGTTTGGGCAACTCCGGCCTGCAAGTTTCCCGCCTGTGCCTGGGCACCATGAACATGGGCACCCCGGACTGGAAGCCGTGGATTTTCGATGAGAAGCAAAGCGAGCCGATCGTCGCCCATGCTTTGGACAACGGCGTGAATTTCATCGACCTGGCGGACTTCTATTCCGCTGGCGTCGGCGAGGAAGTGGTGGGGCGCATCATCAAGCGCCTGGCCCGTCGCGACGACCTGGTTATCACCACCAAAGTCGGTTACGGCACCCGCAACGGCATCAATGCCAGCGGTCATTCGCGCAAGCACATCATGGACAGCATCGACGCCTCGCTGAAGCGTCTGAACACGGATTACGTTGATGTGTTCATGCTGCATTACTTCGATGTGAACACCCCGGTCGAAGAAACCATGAGCGCCATGAATGACATCGTGCGTTCCGGCAAGGCCCGTTACATCGGCGTCTCGACCATGCTCACCGGGCAACTGGCGAAGATCCTCATGGCCTGCGAGCGCAATGGCTGGGTCAAGCCGATCAATATGCAGCTGCAACTGAACTGCGCCTACCGCGAAGAAGAGCGCGAGATGATTCCGTTCTGCCGCGACCAGGGGCTCGGTGTTTCGGTGTTCAGTCCGCTGGCCCGTGGCTTGCTGACTGGCGACGTGCAATCGACCCGCAACCAGACCGACTTTTTCACTCAGCAGATGTACAGCGACGAAGCCTCATTCGAGATTGCTCACTCAGTACAGCGCGTGGCCCGCGCCCGAAATGTGTCGAACGCGCAGATCGCCCAGGCCTGGGTCGCCAATCATCCGGGGGTCGATTGCATGCTGGTTGGCGCCGACACCACCGCGCAGTTCGACAGTGCCTTGGCAGCCTTGGAAACCAGGCTCGATGCCGAAGAACTGCATGAGCTAGAACGCAACTACACCCCGTGCGACGTGATCAACGATTACACCGCCGGCAAACGCATCCTGCGCTCGGCCCGTCCGGCGCTGGAACGCTTCACTCTGACCGAGGCCGTGGCATGAGCGCGCTGATCCGTAACGGCAATTTCATCGATGGCCAATGGTTCAGCAATGGTTCCACGTACCCGGTGTTGAACCCGGCCAACGGCGAGCTCATCGTCGAAGTGCAAAAGGCTGGCGCGGAAGAAACCGACCTCGCGATTGCCGCCGCCAACCGGGCCTTGCCAGCCTGGCGCAAACTGACCGCCAAGGAACGCAGCCAGAAGCTCAAGCGCTGGAGCGAGCTGATGCTGAGCAATCAGAAGGACTTGGCCACGTTGCTCAGCCGCGAGCAGGGCAAACCCTTGGCCGAAGCCATGGGGGAAGTGGTCTATGCCGCGAGTTTTCTGGAATGGTTCGCCGAAGAAGCCAAGCGCGCTTACGGTGACGTGATTCCGAGCCACAAAGCCGACGCACGGATCATCGTGGTCAAGGAAGCCATCGGTGTGGTCGCGGCGATCACCCCGTGGAACTTCCCGCTGGCGATGGTCACCCGCAAGGTCGGTCCGGCGCTGGCGGCGGGTTGCACGATGATCCTCAAGCCGTCAGAAGAAACCCCGCTGTCGGCCTTCGCTCTGGCGGTGCTGGCCGAGCAGGCGGGCATTCCCGCCGGCGTGTTCAACATCGTCTCGGGTGATGCGGTGGCGATTGGCGGAGCGCTGCAAGCCTCCAGCGTCGTGCGCAAACTGTCGTTCACCGGCTCGACCCGCACCGGTAAACTGCTGATGCGTCAGGCCTCGGAAACCCTGAAAAAAGTCTCGCTTGAACTGGGAGGTAATGCACCGTTTATTGTATTCGACGACGCCGATCTGGACGCCGCCGTCAAAGGCGCCATGGCCTCGAAATTCCGCAACACTGGGCAGACCTGCGTTTGCGTGAATCGCTTCTTTATTCAGGACGGCGTGTACGAAGCCTTCACCGGCAAACTGGCTGAAGCGGTCGCGGCGATGCGCGTCGGCAGTGCGCTGGACAGTGAAACCGAGCAAGGCCCACTGATCAACGTCGCCGCGTTGGCCAAGGTTGAACTGCATGTCGGTGATGCTCTGGAGAAGGGCGCCAAGCTGTTGTGCGGCGGTCGTCGCCATGTCCTGGGCGGCACTTTTTACGAGCCGACCATCCTCACCGAAGCCAACAGCGAGATGCTGATCGCCCAGGACGAAACCTTCGGCCCTGTCGCCGCGTGCTTCCGCTTCAAGGACGAAGCCGAAGTGCTGCAACGGGCCAACGACACGCCGTACGGCTTGTCGGCGTATTTCTACAGCCGCGACATCGGCCGTGTTTGGCGCATGGCCGAAGGCCTGGAAGCGGGCATCGTCGGGATCAACGAAGGGATCATCTCCACGGAAGTCGCGCCGTTCGGCGGCATCAAGGAATCGGGCCTCGGTCGCGAAGGCTCGAAGTACGGCCTGGAAGACTACCTGGAAATCAAATACCTGTTGATGGGCGGTCTCTAATACACACCGCGTAACCAATGTGGGAGCGGACTTGCTTGCGAAGGCGGTGTATCAGTTTGCCTTGATGGTGCCTGACACGCCGCTTTCGCGAGCAAGCCCGCTCCCACAGGTTCCACAGGCCCCACAGGTAAAAAAGACCGGTTTCATTTCTCCGTCAATAACAACAACTGGAGACGAACATGTCCGCTCAATCGATAAAGATCGACGACCTGCCCATCGGGCGCTTTCATCTCAAAATCGCCGGCCTGACCTTCGGCGCGCATTTCACCGACGGCTACATCCTCGGCCTGATCGGGATCGCCTTCACCCTGCTGAGCCCGCAGATGCACCTCGATGCCTTTTGGCAGGGTCTGATCGGCGCCTCGGCGTTGATCGGCCTGTTTCTCGGCAGCCTGTTCTTCGGTTGGATCTCCGACAAGGTCGGCCGGCAAAAAATCTTCCTGGTCAGTTTTGTGCTGATCTCCATTGCTTCGGTGATGCAGTTCTACGCTGAAACGGCCCTGCAATTGTTTCTCTGTCGGGTATTGATCGGCATTGGCCTGGGCGGCGACTTCAGCGTCGGCCACGCCATGCTTGCCGAGTTTTCGCCGAAGAAACATCGCGGCGTGTTGCTCGGTTCGTTCAGCGTGATCTGGACCTTCGGCTACGTAGCGGCGACATTCGTCGGCACGGCCATGCTCAACCTTGGCGACGATGCCTGGCGCTGGATGCTGGCTTCGTCGGCGATCCCGGCGGCGATCATCTTAATCGCGCGAATCGGCACCCCGGAGTCACCGCGCTGGTTGGTCAATCAGGGCCGCGTCGCCGAAGCCCGGGCCATCGTCAAAAAACACTTGGGCGATAACGTCGAACTCGACGAAACCCGCTCCACCGAAACCCGCTCCGGCTACGCGGTGCTGTTCAGCCGTGAATACCGAAAGCGCACCGCGTTCAACTGCCTGTTCTTCGTGTGCATCGTGATGCCGTACTTCGCGATCTACACCTTCCTGCCGTCGATTCTGCAGAAGATGGGCCTCGCGGAAGGCTTTGGCACCGAACTGATGCTGAACATGCTGCTGATCCTTGGCGCCCTGATCGGCATTTGGTGCACGGTGAAATTCTCGCGCCGGGGCTTCTTGATCAACTCGTTCATCATCCTGGCAGTGGCGTTGTTTCTGCTGGCAGTGTTGCCGGGCAGCGCGGCGTTCCTGATGGTACTGGTGTTTGGCCTGTTCACGCTGGTGTTGTCGGCAGTGAGCAACTTGGTGGGCGTGTTCCCGGCTGAGAGCTTCCCGACCGAAGTCCGGGCCAGCGGGATTGGACTGGCCACGGCGGTGAGTCGCTTGGGTTCGGCGGTCAGTACCTTTCTGTTGCCGGTGAGCGTCGCGGGAATTGGGTTGAGCCCGACCATGGGCATACTCGCGGCGATCCTGGCGCTGGGTGCAATGATTTCCTGGGCCTGGGCGCCGGAAACCAAATCCCTGACACTGAGCCAAGCGTGCAAGGCGCAGAGCCCGGTGGAGGCTGGGGAGCCTATGGCCGTCAAAGTCGCAACCCCGCTCTAAACAAAAAGCCACCCATCTCGTGGGAGCGAGCTAGCCGGCGATGAAGCGATTACATTCAACAGGGAGGTTGACTGATACTCCCCCCATCCCGAGCAAGCTCGCTTCGACAGAAAACCCGTCTGGAATGCATGCGGGTTAACCAAAAGAATAACAGTTACTTTTTTGAGTCTCCGAGGCAGCACCTCCGTTTGTGCGCGCAAGTGTCCTTTGGGATGGTGTGATTTCTAACTTCTGCTATCCATGAAGATCATCGTTCGATGGTATTTTAGGTACGAAAGTCTATTGACATTATTGTTGGCATACTCGGTGATCGAACCTTCGAGTTCTGAGTAGATTTTATTCAGATCGGACATTGACTGGTTTTGTTGGCTAATAATGATCTGGCCGTTATCCTGTATGGATATATAGCCATTTTCGTAGAGTGCATCACAGGTCACACATTGCAACATGGCGATATTATCAATATCTGCCCGTTCTTCATGGGTGCACTTGGCGCGTGGTTTTACATGCGCAGCAACCAGCATTTTTGCGGGCAGTGTTTTTTTGCATAGCATGCAGGCACCGGAATCTATGTTTTTGGAGTTTGATTCGTCCTGATGCCGCAGTAATAGATACTCGCGGATCAGATGTTGTTCAGCTCGAAACTTTGTTAGCACGCTTGTTTGTGGATCGAGCGATTCAAGTTCGCTTGCCAGTATTGCGATTTTGTGCTTGATTTTTTCAATTCTTTCCGCGATTTGGTTTCTTTTGAGGGAGATCTTGATGGAATAATCATCATCAAGGGGTTGATAAAGATCCTTTCTTCTTCCTTCTCCGTCTTTGTAATAAAGGGTAGGGTAAGTGTGAATGGTCGCTTTATAAGCATCAGGAATTTTCCCTTTTATTTTGCGACCAAGCTCCATCGATTCTAAAGGCGCACCATGCGCCCTAATCATATTTAGTACCAGAAGTTGACTGGTAACGATGCTTGTCATTTCATATGTAGTAAGCATCTCGATAAGTGATTGTCCAGGTACTCGAAAACCGGGTGTTGTTTCTTTTAAAAAGTTCTTAGCAATACAGAATTCATCAATGGCACTATCCGAGTGATCAAGTAGCTCGACATACGTAGGTTGTCCTTCATTCGCGGCACTGTTGAATATGTGCTTTAGTCCTCGCTTTATTGCGGGTATGAGTTTTTCAGTGCTGAGCGGCCCTTCATAACAAGAGAAGATAGGCTTTAGAATACTGCTTATTCTTTCGTCTCTCGATGTGAGCGCATAGAATTTTCCTCCCGATAATTCGAGATAGTCAGGTTCTGAAGAAATAAGATCTATGATGTAATCTCTGTTTTCTTTTGACTCATCTCTGAGTGTGTCAGGCGCAAGGCTATTCCATGAAGAATTGGTCAGTAAATCTGTGGAGAACAAACCGCCGAAATAAGTCGCAACTTTTCCAGCGAACTGAATGACGTCTCTTGTTTCCAATAAGTGCTCTTGAGTGTTATCAAAAATAATGTGGTGGTCGTTGAACTCTTTGATATAAAAATCGAGTGGGATGCCAAATGCTTGGGCGAATTGAACTGCGATTGGTAGGTATATGTTGTCGCCGATGACGTGGTTTTTGATCAGCTCGCTCTGGATTCGGTCTGCAAATACAGGCTTTGGAGCGTTAGTTATTTCGCTAATCAGTTTTTCCAGTAATGTTCTTAATTCTATGATGTCGGTTTTATCTGCAAGTGTGATCGGATCTTTTACTGCTAGTCCACGTTCGAGTCGGCTAAGTTCTGCTGGAAAAGCGTGGTCAACGAAATTTGCAATAATTTGACGCGCGCGCTCTCTAGTGACTACTTTTTTCAGCTCCGGAAGTTTTCCCAGAGCATCGAGAGTAATTTTTCTTCGAGATGATTCTTGAGTGAAATATTTTTTGAGGATAACTCTTGCTGTTTCAGATGATTTTTTTTGATACATCCGATCAATGAGAGTAGTTACGATTTCCTGATACGGCGTACTCATAGACAGTCCTTGTTTTCGCCAATGATTGATTTGGGTTTGGCCGAGTGTATCAGTAAGGAAGTGAACCGGCATTGGCGACATTGACTTGCATTTTAGGCCAGAGCAGCTGCCGTATAGCAGCCCTCAAGGATTACTCACCAATCCTAACCACTGCGTAAACAACCGCACCTTCGACAACCCCAGTTTGTCATTCGCCACATCCAGCCAGTATCCATACGGCCCGACCACTTCCACCGGAGTGATCGACAGCAGACTGCCGTTGGCCAGTTCCTTCTCGATCATCTGCCGGTCAATCACCGCCAACCCGCCACCGGCCAGCGCCGTGTGAATCACTTGGTCCAGGGTGCTAAATTCAAGCCCTTGCGCCGCATCGATATCGTTTCGGCCCATCGCCGTCAGCCAGTTCTCCCAGACCTTCAAGCGCTTGCCATCGTGCAGGATGTGCAACAACGGGAAGTGCCGCAGGTCCGGCGGTTGGCCGTTGATGAACAGCTCCGGACTGGCCACGGCCATATGCCGTTCCATCACCAATAACTGACTACTGCAATGGCTCACGGCGTCGAGGCCGAAACGGATGTAACAGTCGATTTCCGCCAGACTGTCGTGGCCAGTTTGGTTGGTTACGCTGAGGCTGATGTCCGGGTAGCGCTGGCAGAACGCACGCAGGTGCGCCGCCAACCAGCGCGTGGCCCAGGTTGGCGGCGCGACGATGCGCAGTCGTTGGCGCAGGTTGGGCACACGGACCGCTTGCAGGGCACGCTCGACGTGATCGAAGGCGTCACTCAGTTGCGGAGAGAGTGCGAGGCCGGTTTCGGTCAGCGTCAGGCCTTGGGGCGTGCGGATGAACAAGGCCACGCCGAGGTAGTCTTCGAGTTGCTTGATCTGACGACTGACTGCGCCTTGGGTGACATTCAGCTCCAAGGCTGCCTGGCTGAAACTGCGATGCCGGGCGACTTCTTCGAAGACGCGCAGCATGTTGAGCGAGGGCAGTTGACGCATGGAAGGGTGGCTCCGGACTTGGCGCCGAGGTGGGCCAGGTTTATTGTTTTTGGTGGTAGTTCTGTAGGGCGTATCTGACTCTTCTGGCAGGGATTGATGCAAGGGTTACTCGAGAGGACGCTATCGCGGGCAAGCCTTGCTCCTACGGTTATTGGGTGGATGCGCCACCGGATTTCTGTAGAAGCAAGGCTTGCCCGTGATCGCGCCTTCAGGGACGCCAAAAATCCGGTATCAGAAGTAATACCCAATGTTCATATACAACTGGTTCTCCCACTGGTTACTCCCGCCGGATGCCAAACTCTCGGTGTAGCTGCTACCCCCGATATACGGATCATTCTTGCCATACAGCCACTCCGTCGCGATCCACAGTTTGCTGAAGGAAAACGACGTACCGAGGATCAACCGCTGCGAGGTCTTGAACTCATCAGCGGATTTGTCGAAGGCGCTGTAGTTGGCGTACAGCTTCACGCCACTGATCTGATCAAACAGGTATTTGCCGCTGACGTCGTAGCTCAGATCCGCGACGTACAGGTTGCCGCGACTGGCGACGTTGTAAGTGCCGTCGTAACCGCCGAGGGTCACCACTTCATCGGTGCCGGCATTGCGTGGCGACATCTGTTGCCGCGCCGCTTGCAACTGCACGCCCCACGGACCGTTCTTGCCTAGGTAGTGCACGGCCACGGCGTTGCGCCGGCCGTCGTTGTCGGTGTCCTTGTTCTCCAGGGTCGAAGTCAGGCCGGAAATGCCGACTTCAGATTTCCACGGTCCCAGGTCCAGGGCCTTGGCCACTCGCAGCACCACGGTGTTGCGTTCCTGGTTGTCGCTGCCGTCGCCCACGTAGCTGTCGGCCCCGGACACCACGCTGGAATAGGTTACCCCTTTGCTGGTGCCTTTGCCTTGCCACGCCGGGCGCAGGTAGTAACCGGCCTGGATGTTCCAGTCGCCGCTTTGCTGGATGTACTTGGCGCCGACCTGTTGCACATCTTCCAGGCCGATGACGTTGCCCAGGGTCTCGTAGAAGGTGCTACCGAAGTACGGCTGCAAGCCGAACGGCACCGTGTTCAGGCCTACCTGCACTTGCTGGTCGGGGTTGAACTTGTAGCCGACCCAGGCGAACTTGGCGAACTGGATATCCCCATAGTTCTTGGTGTACTGGTAAGGATAGGAGCGTCCGTAGAAACGGTATTGCGCCTCACCGATCCAGGTGTCGGAGTTGTACTTGGCGCTGAGGAACACCGTGTCCAGGCCAAACTTCTGGATGTCGCGATCCGGGTCGTAGTCCCAACGGGCCCGAATGGCACCGCCGAGGTCGAGGTTGTCGGTGACCTGCACCGCCATGGCCGGGGCCGAGAAGGCGCCTAACAGCGTAATTAAAACAATGGTACGGACCGCAAAAGGGGGGATTGTGCGCACAGTCATACTCCTGATTTTTTAGTTGTCGTTGGCAACAGCAACCCATGCCGCAGCGAACGCTGCGACCCGGGGAAAGGGTTATGAGGTCAGTTGGCCTGAGGTCGGATCAGCCTCAGCGGTGGTTCAGCGACGGGCACTACCGGTATCGCCGAAGCACCGGGCGCCGCCGCGAGCAATGTCTGGGTGTAGGTGTTCTGTGGACGCAGCAATACCTGCTGCGCGGTGCCGTATTCCACCACTTCGCCCTGGCGCATCACCGCGATGTAATCGCTGATTTTCGCCGCCACCCGCAGGTCGTGGGTGATGAACAAAATGCTCAGGTTCAGGCGCTGTTGCAGTTCGGCGAGTAGCTCCAGCACTTGTTTTTGCACCGAGACATCCAGCGCCGAAACGCTTTCATCGGCAATTAACACTTCCGGGCGCATCGCCAGGGCCCGGGCGATGCCGATGCGCTGCCGCTGGCCGCCGGAGAACTGCCGGGGCTTGCGCTTCAGGGCATCCCGTTTGAGACCGACCTGTTCCAGCAGATCCCCGGCCTCGGTCCACGCATCCTTGGCCGACAGCCCGCGCAGTTGCGCGGCGCGGGCGATGATGTCGCCGACCCGATGCCGTGGATTCAGCGAACCGTACGGGTCCTGGAAAATCATCTGGATCCGCCGCCGATTCGCCGCCAACGCCGAACCGCGCAGCGCGAGGAAGTCCGTGTCACCGACCCAGACGTGACCGCTGTCGCTGTCCACCAGCCGGATTGCTGCTTTCACCAAGGTGCTTTTGCCCGAGCCGGACTCGCCGACAATCGCCAACGTTTTGCCCCTCGGCAGTTGCAGCGAAACGTCCTTGAGCGCCGGCACCAAGCGACCGCCGACGTTGTAGGTTTTGGTCAGGTGCTCGATGCGCAACGCCAACTCGCCGTCGGCGCACGGCGCGTGCAACTCGGGGTGCAGCGCCGGCACGGCGGCGATCAGCTTGCGGGTGTAAGGGTGTTTCGGTGCGTTGAGCACTTGATCTCGCTCGCCGATTTCCACCAATACACCGCCCTCCATCACGGCGATACGGTCGGCAATTTCCGCCACCACACCGAAGTCGTGAGTGATGAACAAAATGCCGTGCTGGCCGCGATTGCGCAGGTCACGCACCAGTTTCAATACTTGGGCCTGAGTGGTGACGTCCAGCGCCGTGGTCGGTTCGTCGGCAATCAGCAAATCGGGGTTCATTGCCAGCGCCATGGCAATCACCACCCGTTGGCATTGGCCGCCGGAGAGTTGATGAGGAAAGCTGTTGGCAATCCGTGGCGGGTCAGGCAATTGGGTGGAGTCGAGCAGGGCGAGCATGCGTTCGCGGCGCTCGGCGGCGGGCATGCTCGGAGCGTGAATGTCGAAGATCTCCTCGACTTGCTGGCCGATGTGAATCGCCGGGTTCAGTGCCGCCATCGGCTCCTGGAAAATCATCGCGATACGGTTGCCACGCAAGCTGCGCAACGAGTGCTCGTCCATGCAGCAGATGTCGTCACCGAGAAAGTCGATCACCCCTGCGCTGTGGCGTAGGCCCTTGGCGTAGTCGCCCATGATCGCCGCCGAGAGCACCGATTTACCGGAGCCGGACTCGCCGATCACACAGAGGATTTCACCTTTGCGCACGTCGAGGCTGATGCCTTTGACGGCGTGGCTACGGTCGGCACCGGCGGGCAACTCGATGGAGAGGTTTTCCACACGTAGTACTTGTTGTTGGCTCATGCTCAACTCCTTGCGCCTTTCTGGGCGTGTTCGTCCAGACCGTCCGCCAACAGGCTCAGGCCCAGCATCAGGGTGGAGATGGCAATGCACGGGAAGATCACCAGGTGCGGGAAGGCGATGGCCATACTGCGGCCTTCGTTGATCATGCCACCCCAGTCCGGGGTGGGTGGCGGCAGGCCGAGGCCGAGGAAGCCGAGGGCGCCGATCATGATCGCGGTGTAGCCGATGCGCAGGCAGAAATCGACGATCAACGGTCCGCCACAGTTCGGCAGAATTTCCACCAGCATGATCCGCAGCGCGCCTTCGCCCTGGGTGATGGCGCTGAGCACGTAGTCCCGGGAGCGGATGTCGATGGTCAGCGCGCGCATGATCCGGAAGATCGCCGGGGCACTGGTGAAGGTCACCGCAATCAGAATGTTCAGGGCCGAGGCACCGAGGGCGATGATGATCACGATGTACAACACCAGCACCGGGAACGACAGCACGGTGTCGGCGACGTAGGACAACAACCCATCGACCCATCCATTGAAGTAACCGGCGCACAGACCCATGGCGATGCCGACGGCGAACGCAGTCAGGGTCGCGAGGATCGACCAGAACAACACCGTGCGGGTGCCCCAGATCAGCCGCGACAGAATGTCCCGGCCGATCATGTCAGTACCCAACAGAAAGCTCACACCATTGCCGTCCGGGGTCATCGGCGTCAACAGCGGGGTGAAGCTTTCCAAAGGGTCATGAGGCGCCAGCCAGGGCGCAAAAATCGCCATCAGCACCCAGCCGCCGACCAGCAGCAAACCGAGCAATGCCAAAGGATGTTTGAACGAATTGAGGAAGTTCATTGGCCACCTCCGCCAAGACTGCGCAAGGTGATGCGCGGGTTGAGCCAGGTGTAGGCCAGGTCCGAGAAGATTTTGGTCGCGCCGACCACGATGCCGCTGATCATTGCGCAGGCTTCGATCAGGTATACGTCATGGTTCAGCGATGCGGTGTAGAGCAGCGAGCCGAAGCCTTTGTAGGCGAAGAACACCTCGACCACGATCACGTTCGATAGCAGCCAGGGGATGTACAACATAATCACCGTGATTGGCGCGATCAACACGTTGCGCAAGGCATGGCGCAGCACAATCCGTGAGGTCGACGCGCCTTTGAGGCGGGCGGTGCGGATGTACGGCGCCTGCATCACCTCAACCATCGAGGCCCGGGTGATCCGCGCCAGATAACCGATGCCGAACAGGCACAGCACCATCAGTGGCAGCGCCAGTTCCACGGCGTTGAAGCCGTCGCTCATACTGCTCACGCCCGGCAGCCAGTTGAGCCAGAAGACGAAGATCGCCGAGACGAACACCGCACTGGCGAAGTCCGGAATCGAAGTGGTGATGATCGACAGGAATGACACCAGCCGATCCACCGCCGAGCCTTGGCGAATCCCGGCCAGAATGCCAAGGGTCAACGCCACCGGCACCATCACCGCCAAAGCCAGACCCGCAAGGATCAGGGTTTGCCCGAGGTTCGGCAGCAACAGGTCGATCACCGGCTCACGAAAGTGCACCGAAGTGCCCCAGTCGCCGCTGAGAAAATCCTTTAGCCACACCAGGTAGCGCCAGACGAAGGGTTGGTTGTAACCGTGTTCCACCAGCCACGCGGCGCGCTGGTCGGCGGCAGAGTAGGGGCCGAGGACGTTGATCGCGACGTCTTCGATGTTCAGTTCCAGGGCCAGGAACACGATCACTGACACCGACAACAGGGTTGCCGCCAGCGCCAATAATTTACGCAAAAGAAACTTAGCCATGCTCGCACGCTCCGGCTAATCAAGGGATGGCGGCCCAACCCACCGAGGTGGGAGAGCCGCATGAGGTGCGCTTGAATCAGGCGCTCAACCAGACTTCATCCATTGGGTAGAAGTCCGATGGGTGAACCTGGAATCCCTGGACTTTCTTGCTCGCGGCGGTGAATTTGTCGCCCCAGAACGGCTGCACCATGACGCAGGCGTCCTGCAGGATTTGCTCGACGTTTTGCATGGCGGCAGCGCGCTGTTTCGGGTCGATGATGCCCATGGCTTTATCGAGTGCAGCGTCGAACGCCGGGTCGCTGTAGTGGCTTTCGTTCCAGGCGGCGCCGCTGCGATAAGCCAGTTCCAAGGACATCACGCCCAAAGGGCGATGGGCCCAGTAGGTGAGGCTAAACGCGGCTTTGTCCCAGATCGGCCAGTACTGGGTGGCCGGGATCACTTTCAGGTTGATGCGGATCCCAGCTTCGGCGCAGTTCTGTTGCAGGATCTGCGCGCAGTCCTGTTCATAGCGGCCCTGGGTGTTGCCGACGATCAGGTCGATGTCGATGCCGTTCGGGTGGCCGGCCTCTGCGAGGAGTTTTTTCGCGCCTGCGACGTCGCGTTCACGCTTAGGCAGCGGGAAGTATTCCGGGTGGGACGGGGCCACGTGATGGTCCTCGCCCAACGTGCCCATGCCGCGATAGGCGATCTTGAGCATTTGCGCGTTGTCGGCGCAGAGCACTACGGCCTTGCGAATCCGCACATCATCGAACGGCTTCTGGTCGCAGGCCATGCGCATGACCACTGTTTGCGCCGATTTGCAGGTCAGCAACTGCGCCCCCGGCAAGCGCTTGGCCAAGTCCAGTTCGGCCACGGTCACTCGGTAGAGTACGTCCACTTGTCCGGCCTGGAGTGCCGCAAGGTGCGTCGAGACGTCGGTGCCCATGTCGACGTAGCGCAACTCGTCGAGGTTGGCCGGTTTGCGCCAGTAATCAGCGCGCTTGGTGAAGGTTGCCTGCTTGTTGACCGCAAATGACACCAGTTTGAACGGCCCGGTGCACAGTGGATTTTTTACCCAGTCATCCCCGGCCTTGAAGCTGCGGTGGACGATGGCGCAGGTGAACGCGCTGAGCATTTCCGGGATCGCCAGCATCGGTCGCTTGAGCATCAGCCGGAACTGGAAGTTGCTGATTTTTTCGAAGGCGCTGATGTCCTGGAACGCGGTGCGGTTGACCGACTTCGAGTCGGCAGCGATCCAGCGCTGGATGTTGTGCTGCACATCCTCGACGTTGAAGGTGTCGCCGTTGCTCCACTTCACGTCCTGGCGCAGGTTGAAAGTCCAGGTCATGAGGTCGTCGGACGGGCTCCAGCTCTCGGCCAGATACGGGTGGGTGATGTTGTCAGCGTCGACCCAGGTCAGGAACTCCAGGGAATTGCGCAGCAGGTTCGAGGCTTCGATCCAGGTGATCAGCATCGGATCCTGGATTTCCTGGATGGCACAGGCAAATCGCAGCGTACCGCCCTGACGTGGCGGAACAGCCTCGGCGGCGCGGGCCGAATTACCGATTAGGGCGGAGCCAAGGAAAGTGCTGGCGCTGGCAGCGGTAATGCCAAGCAGTGCGGCGGTACGCAGGAACTGCCGGCGGTTGATCTCGCCACTTTTGACTTGAATGCATAGGTCGTTGACCGCTGGATGCGGCAAGGCGCCGTCCAGAGTTGTTAGCTCGTCGAGATGGGGCATGGGGCAGCTCTCATGTTGTTTTTTTTTGAGATGGCCGCAGTTTTGTCATCAGTGTAAAGATCGACAAACGATAAATTCATCGGTCGAACGTTCGATAAATGCATGTTACTGAGTGCATGGATCGCGAGTGCTTGAAATAGACGGCCTGCCATCAGCCAATGGGGTCAATTGTGGGAGCGGACTTGCTCGCGAAAGCGGTGGGTCATTCAATAAAAAAGGCAGCCTGACATGACGCTATCGCGAGCCAGTCCGCTCCCTCCCACATACACACACACAGCAGATCTTCTTCGGACTCAAGTCCCTCTGCACAACACAAAAATGCATGTTGCTCAGGAAATTTCCCCCAAGCCGTGGGATGCTTGGCATTCGTCAGCCCTTGCGCGAGTCCTCTTCATGAAACGCAAAATGCCCGCGCTCAATGCGCTCAAAGCCTTCGAAGTGGCCGGCAGCACCGGAAGCTTTACCCGGGCGGCGGAGTTGCTCAATGTCACCCAGAGCGCGGTCAGCCGCCAGGTGCGCCAGCTCGAAGAACAACTGGGCGAGAACCTGCTGGAGCGCCGGCATCATCACCTCGAATTGACCAGCGCCGGCCGTGTGTTGTTACGGGCGCTGCACCAGTCGTTCGACAAGATCGAGCTGACGGTGCGCAGTATCCAGCAGAAATCTCACGCCAATCGGCTGCACATCAACGCGCCGCCGACCTTCACCAACCGTTGGCTCATGCCGCGCCTCGGACGCCTGCGCGAGATGCACCCGGAGCTGGAGTTGAGTATCACCACGCGCCTGCAAGACAGCCTCGCGGAAACCAGCACCCTGGACTGCGCGATCCGTTTCGGCGATGGCGAATGGGATGGCCTCGACGCCTCGCTGCTGATGCAGGAACGGCACATCGCGGTGTGCGCGCCGTCCCTCTATGCGCGGGAATGGACCGAGGGCGGCATAGACCTCAACCACTTGACCCTGCTGCATGTACTGGCACGGGAAGACCAGCGCTACCTGACCTGGAAACACTGGCTGGACGCGGCGAAAATCAGTGGGGTCGACACCCAGGGCGGTTATGAATTCGATCTACTGGATTTGGCGATTCGCGCGGCGACTGATGGCTTGGGCATCACCATCGCCGACTGGCACATGGTCGCCCCGGAACTGGCCAGTGGGCAACTGACCCAGGTGCTGAACGTGCATGTGGAAGGGCATCAATCCTACTGGCTTGTGACCCGGCCGGAGCAGACTTTGATGCCGCAATTGCAGGTATTCAGCCAGTGGTTGCAGGAGGAGATTTGGTTGGCGCAACGGCAGCTCGAACCGTCCACAGCTGCCAGCTAAATACCCCAAATCCCCTGTAGGAGCTGTCGAGTGCAACGAGGCTGCCATCTTTTGATTTTTTAAAAGCAACATTAAAAGATTGCAGCCTGCAGCAGCTCCAGGGGGGCGTGCGGTTCTTTGAGGTAACCTGCTTTTTTCGAATGTTTCCCCGCTCAATAAATCGTTTGTTCAACCCCGCTAGGATGTCAAGACTGCTGGAACTGGATAAAAACAACGATGGGCGATGCACATGCGACTCGAGCGAAACTTTGTAAACGGTCACTTCATTGAACCTGCCAGCGAAGCGCTGATTGCAGTCTTCAACCCGGCCACCGAAGCGCTGGTGGGTCACGTCTCGGCGGCGACCGCCGATGAAGCGGTCAATGCGGTCGAAGCCGCCGCTGCTGCTCAGAAAACCTGGGGCAAACTCACCAGCATCGAACGCGCCGAACACCTGCGATCCTTCGCCGACGCCCTGGATGCCTGCGCCGAAAACATCGGTGCCGCCCTGGCAGCCGAATCCGGCAAGAGCGTTGCCGATGCCAGCAATGAAGCCCGCTACGCGGCGCAGATCACCCGTTACCACGCTGAATGGGCGCGCCGCATCGAAGGCGAAATCATTCCCAGCGACACCCCTAACGAAAACCTGTTCCTGCACCGCGAGCCGATTGGCGTGGTCGCGTGCCTGATTCCGTTCAACTACCCGGTCTACACCTTGCTGCGCAAAATCGCTCCGGCGCTGATCGCTGGCAACACCGTGGTGGTGCGCCCGAGCAACAACACCCCGACCTCGGCGTTCGAAATCGCCAAGGCGGTGCAGCAATCCGGAATGCCTGCCGGTGTGGTGAACATCCTGACCATGGATCACGCCACGGCCGCCGCCGTTTGTACGCACAAGGCGGTCGGCTTGATCACCCTGACCGGCAGCGTCAACGCCGGGCGCATCGTGCTCGATTACTGTAAGGCCAACATCGCCAAGCCGTCGCTGGAACTGGGCGGCAAGACCCCGGCAATCATCGAAGCCGACGCCGACCTTGAAACCGCCGCTACCGCGATCGTTGCCTCCAAGACCACTCACTGCGGCCAGTTGTGCACGGCGGTGGAGCGGGTCTATGTGCAAGAAAGCGTCTACGAACTATTCCTCGCCTTGCTGAAAGCCAAAATCAGCGCCGTGAAGTTCGGCGACCGCACCACCGATGCGAACCTTATGGGCCCGTTGGTCAACGCCAGCTCCCAACGGAACATTCATGCCATGGTCGAGCGCGCCATCGCCGCCGGTGCTGTACTGGAAACAGGCGGTGTGCTGCCGGATGGCAAGGGTCATTTCTATCCGCCGACCCTGCTCAGCAACTGCCGCCAGGACATGGAAATCATCCAGGAAGAAATCTTTGGCCCGGTGTTGCCGGTGCTCAAGTACCGCGACATCGACGAAGCGCTGGCCATGGCCAACGACCATCAGTTCGGCCTGTCCTCGGTGCTGTACACCGAGAACTACCGCACCACGATGAAAGTCGCCAACGCCATCGAAGCCGGCGAGTTGTACGTCAATCGCACCCCGGCAGACCCGTACCAGGGCTTCCACGCCGGCTGGAAACGCTCGGGCCTGGGCGGTGATGACGGCAAGCACGGCATGCTCGAATTCACCCAGACCCGTCTGGTGGTCATGAAGTATTGATTCACCGCAACACGCCTCACGCTGCACCCATAAAAACAATTATCAGGGGCGCCCGGACCACCGGGCTGCCCGAGGTCTCCTAGATGTCCAAGCATGCATCCACTGCTGCCGCTGTTCAGGGTTCGAACGCGGGTTCAAAAAGCCACAGTGACAAGGGAAGTCGCTATTTCCAACTGATGCTATTGGTGCTGGCCGCCGGTGCGATCTATCCGATCCTGTACCTGCGCCAGGTCTACCAGACCACCATGCTCGAAGTGTTCCAGATCAACCACAGCGAGCTGGGTTATCTGTACTCGATGCTCGGCACGATTTTCCTTCTGAGTTATTTGCCTAGCGGCTGGCTGGCGGACCGCATTGCCCCGCGTTTCCTGATCTTCTTTTCGCTGGTCGCCACCGGCGCTCTGGGCCTCTGGTATTCCACCGCGCCGTCGATGACCGGGTTGATGATCATCTTCGGTTGCTGGGGCCTGACCACCGGCCTGACGTTCTGGGCTTCGGTGCTCAAGCGCGTGAAGATGATCGCTCATCACACTGAACAGGGCCGGTTCTTCGGCATCCTCGATGGCGGTCGTGGGCTGGTCGAAGCCTTGCTGGCGACTGTCGCACTCGGACTGTTTGCTTTCGCCACCGAAACACGTGGCGACACCGCCGCCGAAGGTTTCAAACACGTGGTCTACCTCTATGCCTTCACCTGTATCGCCATCGGCTGTGTGCTGGTGTTGATCAAGGACCCGAAGTCGATGGAAGACACGGCGGCGGTGGAGAAGGGCAAGTACAACCTGCTCAGCGACCTGACGACCCTGGTGAAAATCCCCGAGCTGTGGCTGGTGACGGCCATCGTGTTCTGCGGTTATCACATTTTCTGGGCCACCTACAGCTTCTCCGATTATCTGCAGGGCGGCGGCATGACCGCGGTCATGGCAGGCACCATCACCACCATCAAATTGTGGATGCGTCCGATTGGCGGGATCGGCGGTGGCTGGCTGGGTGACAAGTTCTCGAACATTTCGGTGCTGGTCGTGGCGCTGTTCCTCGCGACCCTGGCGATGGTCGGCCTTATTCTGTTCCCTGCGCTCAACAGCATGGGCCTGCTGATCGGCACGGTGATCTTCATCGGTTTGATGACCTATGCCATTCGCGGCCTGTACTGGGCGATCCTCGACACCTGCAACATTCCGCTGCGCATCACTGGCCTGGCTATCGGCATTGTCTCGGTAATCGGTTACTTGCCGGACGCTTTCATTCCCTTGATCAACGGCTACCTCACCGAACATTTCCCGGGTGCCTTTGGTTACAAGCTGTATTTCGGCTACATCGCCTTCGTCGGCCTGCTCGGGACCCTGGCGGCCCTGACCCTGCGCGCTCGAATCAACCGTAAATCTTTGATCAAGACTTCTTTGAACTAAACAGGTGCCTGAGATGAAAATCGTCGCCCTTGAAACCCATATCGTCGCCGTACCGCCACCGCACATCGGCGGCATGTACTGGCTGTTCGTCAAGCTCAAGACCGATTGCGGCATCGAAGGGGTGGGCGAAATCTACGCCGCGACCTTCGGCCCCAAAGCCATGCTGCCGATCATCGAAGACGTGTTCGAACGCTACCTGCTCAACCACGACCCGCACCACATCGAACGTTTCTTCCGTCAGGCCTATTCGAGCGGTTTCACCCAGCGTCCGGACCTGACCATGATGGGCGTGGTCAGCGGCCTGGAGATGGCCTGCTGGGACATCATCGGCAAAGCGGCGAACAAACCGGTGTACGAACTGCTGGGCGGCAAGGTCAACGAACGCCTGCGCTCCTACACCTATCTGTACCCGGTCAACAGTAAGGGCGAGTACGACTACGACGACCCGGACCTGGCCGCCGAGTGCGCGATCGAGAACATGAACAAAGGCTTCACCGCCGTGAAGTTCGACCCGGCCGGACCTTACACCGCGTACTCCGGGCATCAGATCTCGCTGGAAGTGCTGGAGCGCTGCGAAACCTTCTGCCGCAAGATCCGCGAAGCGGTGGGCGACAAGTGCGATTTGCTGTTCGGCACGCATGGGCAAATGGTGCCGTCCTCGGCCATCCGCCTGGCCAAGCGTCTGGAAAAGTACGATCCATTGTGGTTCGAAGAACCGGTGCCGCCGGGGCAGGAAGAGGCCATGGCACAAGTCGCCGCAAAGACCAGCATTCCGATTGCCACCGGCGAACGCCTGACCACCAAGTACGAATTCTTCAAGCTGCTGCAGGCTGGCGGTGCGTCGATTCTGCAGATGAACGTCGCCCGCTGCGGCGGTCTGCTGGAAGCCAAGAAAATCGCGAGCATGGCCGAGGCTTATTACGCGCAGATCGCACCGCACCTCTACAACGGGCCGATTGGCGCGGCGGCGAGTTTCCAGCTGGCCACCTGCACGCCGAACTTCCTGATCCAGGAAAGCATCATGACCTGGGGCGGTTTCCATGCCGAAGTCCTGACCAAGCCATTGCAATGGGAGGACGGCTACATCATTCCGTCCACCGAACCCGGCCTGGGCGTGGAATTGAACATGGGCGTGGTGCGCAAGCATTCGCCGTACACCGGCGAGCGCCTGCACCTGCAAATGGCGCCGACCCCGGCTGACGTCAAAGACACATCGCCAGCCCGAGGCTGACGGGGCAGGAGCAACTACTGTGGGAGCCAGCCTGCTGGCGATAGCGGTGAATAAGTCGACATTGATGTTGAATGTCAAACCGTCATCGCCAGCAGGCTGGCTCCCACAGGGAATCGCCTCGTTCATTCGAATTTTGTACAACGACTTACGCGGTAACCGTGCATGACTTACGACTACATCATCGCTGGCGCTGGCGCCGCAGGCTGCATTCTTGCCAATCGGCTGTCGGCTTCCGGGAAATACTCGGTGCTGCTGCTCGAAGCGGGCGGCAAGGACAGTTCCCTGTGGTTCAAGATTCCGGTCGGCTTCGCCAAAATGTATTACAACCCGACCTTCAACTGGATGTACTACAGTCAGCCGCAAAAACAGCTGAACAACCGCGAAATCTACGCCCCACGCGGCAAAGTGCAGGGCGGCTCGGGTTCGATCAACGCGATGATCTATGTCCGTGGCCAGGCCCATGACTTCGACGACTGGGCGGCCAACGGCAACGAGGGCTGGGGTTTCAAGGACGTGCTGCCGTACTTCCGCAAACTGGAAAACCATCCGCTGGGCGACAGCGAATACCACGGCGGCAGCGGTCCGATCAGCATCACCCCGATGAAGGGCCAGACCCATCCGATCTGTGATGTGTTCCTCAAGGGCTGCGACGAACTCGGCTATCCGCACAGTGACGATTTCAACGGGCCGAAGTTCGAAGGCTCGGGAATCTACGACGTCAACACCCGCAACGGTCAACGCTGCTCCAGCAGTTTTGCCCATCTGCATCCGGCATTGAGCCGGCCAAACCTGACGGTCGAGCATTACGCGCTGGTGGATCGGGTGTTGTTCGACAACGGTCGCGCAACCGGAATTTCCATCACCCAGCATGGCGTGGCGCGCACCTTCGCCGCGAGCAAGGAAGTGATCCTCTGTGCCGGTGCCGTGGACACACCGAAGATTCTGCAATTATCCGGAGTCGCGGATCAGGCGCTGCTGGCCAGACACAACATCCCGTTGGTCAAGCACCTGCCGGCCGTAGGGCAAAACCTGCAAGACCACCTGTGCGCCAGCTATTACTACAAGGCAAACATCCCGACGCTCAACGACCAACTCAGTTCGCTGTTCGGTCAGTTCAAGCTGGGTCTCAAATACCTGTTCACCCGCAAGGGCGCACTCGCGATGAGCGTCAATCAGGCCGGCGGATTCTTCCGCGGCAACGAACAGCAAGCCAACCCGAACTTGCAGCTGTACTTCAACCCGCTTTCGTACCAGATTCCGAAAAACAACAAGGCCAGCCTCAAGCCCGAGCCGTACTCAGGCTTCCTGCTGTGCTTCAATCCGTGCCGGCCGACCAGCCGCGGGCACATCGAGATTGCTTCGAAAAACCCGCGGGACGCCGCACTGATCGACCCGAATTACCTGAGCACACAAAAGGACATCGACGAGGTGATCCAGGGCAGCCGCCTGATGCGCAAGATCATGCAGGCGCCGGCACTCAAAGGCATCACCGTCGAGGAAGTACTGCCCGGCCCGGCCATCGAAAGCGACGAGCAGATGCTGCAGTATTTTCGTGAAAACAGTGGTTCGATTTACCACCTGTGCGGGTCCTGCGCGATGGGCGCGGACGAGCAGCAATCGGTGGTCGACAAGCGTCTTAAAGTCCATGGTCTGAACGGTTTGCGCATTGTCGATGCGTCGATTTTTCCCAACGTCACTTCCGGCAATACCCATGCGGCAGTGTTGATGGTGGCAGAGAAGGGAGCTGATCTGATTTTGCAAGATTCCTGATTTCGTTGTCATCTCTATGGAAAAGCGTCTGGATAGACTGCTTATAACCGATTCTTGCCAGTCAGGACGGAACGGAACCGGGCCGCAAGCGGCCAATCATATGATCTAAACCATGAGGGGTTTCGCAGTAAAGAATCTGACCTATATCAAGGAAACAGTGAAGGCGTAAGCAGGGAAAACAAAGAGCCCAGCCGACCATTTTCGGATCTGGCCGAGTTTCGCTATCACGAAAACACCGTGAGAAGCTGCCGGGCGCACAACATGTGCGCCCGGCTTCCAGATAGAAGTGGATGTTTATCGCAGCGCTGTCGCAATCTATAGGCTCCTAGGCAGTGCCTGGCAACTGGATACGCTATCCCCACCATCAAGAGAAAGAACTCCTTCGGTTGTCCGCATCCCAGATACTTTAGCAACACCGGTTCCTGATGGAGGTTACTCGGGCGTGCATGCCACTGCGAAAATCGATGGGGCAATGTTGAATGAGAGTGGATTTTTCACTGACCTTGAGAGTGCTTTCGATAAACCCGCAAGCTGATGGCAACTGAGGTCTCCAGACCAATAGGGAAAAGCGTGGCCGCGAAGCCCAGTCCTATGTGCATCGCTATTGAGAAAGGGTATTCATAAAGGGGGTTGACGATAGTGCTTAAACAGGTGAAGTCTGAAACCATCCTGCGGACAGCGGGAAGCCACGCCTCCCCTCCGTCCAAGTAGAGGAGATGAAGGTCGTGGCGCCCATCGGTAGCCCATTCTTAGCCGTCCATGAAAAAGCCTGATTGGGCTTTCGATCGTGGTAGTAACCTAGTGCTAATAGCTCGCGGGAGATGGGCAATCAAAGTTTGCGCTGGCGGATCGGAGTTGTTTCCAAAGGTTTCATCGTCCCCATGAACAAGATCATGTCATTTACAGCTCGCGTTATTGCACTGGATGCATTTTTGGTCTTGCTTCGCTAGCATTAGTTGCTTGTGTTCCTTCGTTGCGAGGGTTTTCGATGAGTTATCAGGTTCTTGCACGTAAATGGCGTCCACGCTCGTTCCGCGAAATGGTCGGCCAGACCCATGTGCTCAAGGCTCTGATCAATGCCTTGAACAGTCAGCGGCTGCACCACGCCTACTTGTTCACCGGCACGCGCGGCGTTGGCAAGACCACCATTGCGCGGATCATCGCCAAATGCCTGAACTGTGAAACAGGTATCACTTCTACGCCCTGCGGGGAGTGCTTGATGTGTCGCGAGATCGATGAGGGCCGCTTTGTCGACCTGATCGAGATCGACGCTGCGAGCCGGACCAAGGTCGAGGACACCCGCGAGCTGCTCGACAACGTGCAGTACGCCCCGAACCGCGGGCGCTTCAAGGTCTACCTGATCGACGAAGTGCACATGCTCTCCAGTCATTCCTTCAATGCGCTGCTGAAAACTCTCGAGGAGCCGCCGCCCTACGTTAAGTTCATCCTGGCGACCACCGATCCGCAGAAACTTCCGGCAACCATTCTTTCCCGCTGCCTGCAGTTCTCTCTGAAGAACATGACCCCGGAACGGGTGGTCGAGCATTTGACCCACGTGCTGACGGTCGAAAACGTACCGTTTGAAGACGACGCATTGTGGCTGCTGGGCCGCGCGGCTGATGGTTCGATGCGTGACGCCATGGGCTTGGCCGATCAGGCGATTGCCTTCGGTGAAGGCAAAGTCATGGCCGCTGACGTGCGGGCAATGCTCGGAACCCTGGATCATGGCCAGGTGTTCGATGTCCTGCATTCGCTGATCGAAGGCGATGCCAAGGCGCTGTTCGAAGCCGTCCATCATTTGGCCGACCTAGGCCCGGATTGGAACGGCGTACTTTCAGAAATCCTTAATGTGCTTCAGCGGGTTGCGATTGCCCAGGCCTTGCCTGAAGGTCTCGACAATGATCACGGCGATCGTGATCGAGTGCTCGCACTGGCCCGGGCGTTGCCCGCCGAAGACGTACAGTTTTATTACCAAATGGGGCTGATCGGCCGCCACGACTTGCCGTTGGCGCCGAATCCTCGTGGTGGTTTCGAAATGATCCTGCTGCGGATGCTCGCGTTCCAACCGGCGGACACCGAGGACGCTCCGAAGCAACCGCTAAAGCCAGTCGGAATCAGCCAGGCCACAGTTGATTTCGCCAATTCAGTGGCTTTTGCGTCTGTTATTGCCCCGGTAGTCGCTGCGGCAATCGTACCAGTGATGCCCGCATTGGTTGCGGTGGTTGCCCCCGAATCTGCATCGACGCTTGTCATCGTACCCGAGCCAGTGGTCGACCCCGTAGTGATCGAAGCAGTTGTCGGTCTGCCTGGAACGACCTGAAAAAGCCTAAAGTCGTTCAACAATCTGCGGTCCAAATTGCTCGATGTACCCGACTGGGTTGCCGCGCCGGTGTCCTGGCCGTCCGTGGTGAGTTGGGTGCCTCCACGCGGGGCATAGATCTAGATGACGAGCATCTTAGGACAAATACTACATTGAGCCAGGTATGGATTTGGCCTTCAGCTATCCCGATGAGTGGGCGGGTGAACACCACGGCATAGTCGATGGCGGTAGCTGAATTTTCAGCGGCAGCGAAGCTGGCCACCGCTTTGACGCTGCCATGGCTGCAACTGCTCCCGAAACCAATCTCCCGAATGACTGGCAGTATCGCGGCCAACTGCACCTTGATCGCCGGCGATGGAGACATTTGGCTTTCACATTTTGACCCGGCCTGTAAGCCTTATTCAGTCCCACCCAGCGACGGCGCCTTAACGACGCGCTGAACCAATATCACTGGCGCAAGCTTACCCTGAGCATAAAACTGATCAAGCCCGATCAGGAAACCCGCGGCTCAGACCGCATGCCGACGTCGCGCATACGTTCAGCGCTAGGTCGACGAGTCGATTCACCGTGATCCGTTCAACCAGCATATGAAACAGTAGTCCCGTGTGGTGATCCGCATCGCTGCTATTAGCCGCTAGAAAACTTGAGCAGCTTGGTTTATTAACTGAAGGCGTGATACTAACAGACCTGATTTGTTAATTTTCAAACGGTTCGAGGTGATTACTACGATATGGGGACTCAGCCTAGTGAAACAAGCTCCACAAGCTGGAAAAAAAGCCAATAACGGCCCGTTTGGCTTAAGCACTCATATCGACAAGGCGTCGTCTCGACGCTAGATCCTGAGCGTGACCGCTGGCACGCGTTAAATAGAATCGGCGTGTTTGTGTTTCAAGCAACCTCGGGCTAAACATCTATGCAAATTTTATCTCATATTTTTTGGGAAAAAACGACAAGTTCTTTTTAGTAAGAAATGATAGAGCAATTATTTTTAATCAATTTATTCCTGATGTTTAAATAAGCACAATAAATGAAAATGTAGAGAGTCACGGACGCCATAAGTTTAGCAGTCCCTCGACTAATCAAAACGTCCAGTCACAAGAGCACGTCTAAAATGATTCGCGATCTGGGCAGAGGGAGGACGACAAATTGCCGCTTTTTCTGTCAGTGTGACGCGGGAGGTTCAGACGTAGAAGCTAGGGGTGTGCCGCAATTACTTTTCAACCCTTTCCGGAAAAATTAATGATTTTTAAGTGTTTTATAAAACTAAAACGCCGTCTGTTATGCGTTTACTGCAGCTTCTGGACTGTGGTTTTTTTAAATCAAAAAAAATGATTCACTTAGCAATAATTTGAATTTGTCACGCATTAATCAGAGTACCAGAATGCGACCTTGATATTAGGTACTTTAGCGCTCAACGGACTCGTGATGAATAATACACATACGGCCAGCCAAACGATCTCTAATGATGTGGACTCGGTTTACAATTACTCTATTGTCCGAAAATTCACATTGGCAACTTTGATCTGGGGCATTCTCGGGATGGGGATGGGGGTGTTTATAGCAGCACAACTGGTGTGGCCTGAACTAAATTTCGGCTTGATGTGGACTACCTTTGGAAGACTTCGACCAATTCACACGAATATTGTAATTTTTGCATTCGGTGGCGGTGCATTGTTCGCAACGTCGTTATATGTAGTTCAACGTACATCCAGAGCACGACTGGTTTCTGATGGATTAGCTAACTTTATGTTTTGGGGTTGGCAACTGTCAATTTTAGCAATGATTATAAGTTATTCACTTGGATATACGACTTCCAAAGAATACGCGGAAATGGAGTGGCCCATTGCAGTTTTCGTGACAATTGTTTGGGTTGTCTACGCCTATTTATTCTTTGGTACAATTGCGATAAGGAAAGTCAAGCATATTTACGTGGGGAATTGGTTCTATGGCGCATTTATTGTTGTCACCGGAATGGTGCACGTCATTAACCATTTTTCCATTCCAGTAAGTTTTCTTAAGTCATATTCCTTTTATTCGGGTGCGACCGACGCAATGATTCAATGGTGGTATGGGCATAGCGTTGTAGGATTCATCCTGTCCGTTGGCTTTTTAGGCATGATGTACTATTTCGTGCCTAAACAAGCGGATAGACCTATTTATTCTTATCGGCTTTCTATTGTTCATTTCTGGGCGATAATCACCGTATATATTTGGGCTGGTCCTCATCATCTTCATTATACTGCACTTCCAGACTGGGCTCAGTCATTGGGCATGGCGATGTCCATTATTCTGTTGGCTCCAAGTTGGGGAGGCATGATTAACGGTATGATGACTTTGTCCGGAGCGTGGCATAAATTAAGAAATGATCCGATCCTAAGATTCCTCATTGTTTCCCTTGCATTCTACGGAATGTCGACGTTTGAAGGACCTATGATGGCGATTAAAACGGTCAACTCATTGTCTCATTATACTGACTGGACAATAGGACATGTGCACGCCGGGGCGCTTGGCTGGGTGGCAATGATCACTATTGGCACGCTTTATCATATGATTCCAAAGCTGTATGGTCGGGAACAAATGTACAGCGTTGGACTTATTAATACGCATTTTTGGCTGGCCACTATTGGCACAGTGCTCTATATCGCTTCTATGTGGGTCAATGGTATCACTCAAGGGCTAATGTGGCGGGCTATCAATGATGACGGTACTTTGACGTATTCCTTTGTTGAAGCGTTACAGGCCAGCCACCCAGGTTATATTGTTCGTTTGATCGGCGGGTCGACATTTGCGAGCGGGATGTTAATGATGGGTTATAACACGTGGAAAACCATTCGAGGTGGTGAGAAGGTCGAGAATATGCCAATTGCTGTACCTGCTAATTGATCGGAGTACCGATGCAAGCACTTATGTTTTTTATAGCGATTGGCACGCTTGTAGTAGGATTGTTTTATACGCTGAAAACGAGTTCTGTAGATGACATCCAACAAGCTGCATTACTTCCATTTGCTGATGATCCTGAAGCTGCAAACAAAATTACACAATCGACTGGCATGACATTCGATAAAATTGTGAATGGCGTTGAGCTAGATTTAACTGCCGCTCCCAACGATTCAACTGACAGTTTTGTTGCATAACTGATTTCCATCTCCAAGGACGGAAAATTTCGTATCTCAAATGAGATACAGAGGCTCATCAGTACGATGGGCCTTTTTTTATGGAAAAATAAGTAGAGGATCCGATTATTAATATATTGCCTGAGTTATGCGACATCCTAATTATGTGTTTTTTTTCACGAAATTTTGGGAGTATAGAAAAACTACAGTTTGAGTGGTGCTATTCATGCGAACAGATACATCTGACAAGTTGGTGTTCTCATCTGCGGTATAATTTGTCCCTTTTGAGAAGGTGTTTCTGTCATCCCCATCAAAACCAATGTCGACCCTCTACAAATTTACTTAATTCTCAACGCTTCGACTTCCCTCCTTCAGTTGCTTCCAAAAGCCCAGCTCATTTCCTCATGAGTTTTCGTGATCAGCCCATTCTCGGCGAGTGATGCGCCTCGGTGTATTTCTCAGGTGGGTCTGCTGCCGTGACTGCTGCAAACACGTGAAAGCCATCAGTGTGTCTGGATCGCAATGTCCACATCGAGCTCCTTGACTGATGCGTTTTCTCAAGCCTGCGAGCGGCTCTCGCGTTGCACGCCTAAATGTATGGGCTGTATTGGGGATACGTTCGATTGCTGTTGCGTCTAGCTTGGCAAGCGATGCTTAACACTTTGCAGAGGGCGCAACCACGTCCCTGGTGATAGGCGATTTGAGTTGCTCAAGGGCATTGTTACGCAGCGTTTGCTCCCAAGACGGACTCCGTAGATCGGCGAAGAGCTGCAGCCCTATTTCGGTCAGGCCATGCATTAAAGAACTGGGCTAGTTAGAAGTGCTAAAATAAAAACGGCGATGGACACGAACATTTGATTTTGGCATGGAGGTTTTCTGCAACCATCCGAAGTCGCGAGTGGTTTGCGATTTCTCTCTTGTGGTGCCAAATATGGCCGAGAGTTAGTTGATCGCGTTCGCGTCGAAGAGGCATTACCGAATGCTCACGGCCATCATCAGGGAAGATCCTCATGCCAGCCTGATGGCTGTTGCCGTGTGGTCTTCAGACCTGCAAACGCTAGAGCAGGTACGCATGGCGGAGGCACCAACGGCAAACCAAGCGTTAATGACGGCCTATCTGGTGAAGGCTGAAGTCCAAACGCTCTGGACGCCGTGTGCTGATTGGGGCTGGTGGTCGACTTGGAAATAGTGGTTGGCCCATGCTTCTGAAAGCGAGATTCCGGCTCTGATCTTATCTACCTAATCGGTATAGTAATACTGACGCGTATTGCAAGCCGATGCATACCGCATGACTGGGGGAATAAAATTGAATAACAGCAGTGAAATGAATGATACACGGTTGCCGAAATAGAAAATTTTTTTCTTGAAGGTCAGAGGCATCCACTCACTGCATGAATCTTTGCCTATGAACTCAGATCAGCCAGCGAAAAAAATAGCACTCCTCATAGACATAGATGCAGCAGTGCATTGCAAACAGAGCGCACCAAAACATTCCTCTTCAAGAGTTTGTAGAATTTACGAGACACGCCAACTCGATTAATAAGATGGTTCCCGCGCTCCGCACTGACGCAAAGTCCTGATCTCGCTGTTCATTTATAGATTAGGATCATAGGCACGAATTTATGGTTTTCTATTTTGTAAACCTAATCTCTAAATGAGGATGATATGAGCTCACCTCACCTCCGATATGAAGAACTTTATGGGCATGTCTCGGTAAAGGCAAATCTCTAACTGCTGCATTCCAGGTTTTTATCAGTTGGTTGGCATAATCAAAAAATGATGCTCCTTCCGTTGTTAGTCTGGTTCTTGTACTTGTGCGGAGAAATAGTTTGCAATTTAAGCTTCGTTCTAGTTTTTGAACTCTAGCTATAATGACTGCTTGGGTTATGTGTAATTTCTCTCCAGCGGTGATAAAGCTGCCACAGTTAACAATTTCTAAAAATGTTTTTGCTAGCTCGATATCCATTTTTTTGAACTGCCATAAATTTTTTAGTGAATTAAATGTTTGATAAAAACCTACCCATGCCATTTCCATGTATAAAATGGAATTTGGTTTCCTGCACCATTTTTTCGATGTTGATAAAAAGTAATTAACGCTAGATCGTTGGATTTATCGTTGTTTGTTGTTAGGACCAATCACAATCAGTCGCTATAATCTGTTTCAGTAATTTTATCGCCAAATTTAATTCATCTGTTGGCCCGATGTGCGAATAAACCAAATAGGTTGGGTAACTAAACTCTGGTGCTGAGCTCACGCGCTCTAGAATTCCTTTATCGATATAAGGTTGAACCACTCGAGCTCGGAAATATCCTGAGCCTCCATTGTTTAGAATGTACTGCAGAGCTGCTGGCCCCAAATTAAATGACAAAGCTGCGCTAGCATATTCTTGCAACGCCCCATCATGCAATTGTCTAAATCTAGTGCCCCAATCAACATAGATATATGGGGTAGGTTTCATTGTAGAACTAACAAGAATTAACTTTTCTTCAAGGATTAGTTCAACCTGCAACCCGGGCCAATAAGTAGGTTGATATACAAGGATCGCGTCTAAAAGCCCTAGTTCAAGTTGGTGCAATAACGTTATGCTGTCACCTATTTTTGTCTTTATCGCATGCGATGTTATATTTTTATTTAACTCACGAACCCAGTTTAAAATGAGAGGTTTGTATAAGCTAACCTCGCCTCCGATGTGGAGTATTTTATTTATGCCCTCTGGCAGTGGAAGGTCTCTAACTGCTGCTTCCCAAGTTTGTATTAGTCTATTAGCATAGAGAACGAACACTTCTCCGTCGGCTGTTAGCTTAGCCCCTGTTTTATTGCGGACAAATAGCTTGCTGTTCAGACTATTTTCCAATTTTTGGATTCGGGCTGTAATAGCTGTTTGTGTCACGTGCAACCTTTCCGCAGCGGCGATAAAGCTGCCACATCTGACGATCTCCAAAAACGTTTTTGCAACTTCAATATCCATCTTTTTATCACCATAAAATCATATGTTACTAAAATGAAAATACTTAGAGAAAAACGTTGAAAAGCAAAATTACAATCATAGGTTATCAATTATCAAGATTTGTTTTCCATATGTAGATATTTCTCAAGATCATTATGTCAAGTTGCGTTAAATATTAGTATGAGCGTCATTAGGTTTTGTATTTTTCCGTGGCAATTAACATTTGCTGTTTTTTTAAAGGTAAATCCTCTTAGTTTGAATTTATCCAAAGTTTATATATTATTTTCTAGTAATTTTTTTTTTTGAAAAAAATCATATAAGAAAAAATTGTTATTTGGAGTAAATGTTTACTTGTCCCGTTGTGTATTAAATTTTGCCAGGGCTAGATTCGTGAAAGCCAATGACGCCGTACTGTGATAGCCACTCTTTCGTCTCATGAGAACCGCTTGACGCTCAAGCGGGTCGTTGATTAGTGGAACTTTGCACACCGTGCGAATCTGAGTGGCGATGGCCTCTGGCAAAATAGTAGCGACAGGTGTATGCCGGATAACTTCGAGCAAGGTATTAATCGAGTTCGTTTCTATAATCACTTTGGGTGTGATTTGCAATCTTTCGAAGTATTCATCAATGAATGCTCGAGTTTCAAAATTCGAAGTTGGCAGTGCAAATTGTAGTTCTGTAATCCCCTCAACGGTTAAAGTGTGCTGAGAGTTGTAAAGTGAATGAGCACTGCCGACGACTATTCCTAGAGTTTCTACAAAAGCTGGAATAGATTCGATTTCCGCATTTACAATCTGATCAAATGCAATTGCAATATCAAACGAATCATTCATCAATCCAGTTTCTAGATCGCTGACGCTTAATTCATAGATCTCTAAATGAATGCTGGGAAACGCTGCGGCATAATCATTTACTAGAGACCCGGCAAGATATGCCATAAAGGTTGGGGTCATTGCGAGCCTGAGAATGCCACGAGACAAATCCTTTATGTCTTGCAAAGCACGCCTACCTGCCGATAGCTCCGATAACACTCGGCGGGCGCAGTCTATGTATGCCAGTCCGGCCTCTGTGGGTTTAACCATGCGAGAAGTTCGGTCGAATAAGCTGACGCCAAGAGTGCCTTCAAGTTGCCTGATCTGTTGCGAGAGAGTTGGCTGGGATACGTGCAGCATTTCCGCAGCTCGTGTGAAACCTCCATTATCCGCAACGGCCAACAAATACCGTAGATGCCGAAGTAAAATCACAATCACCACCTTTTTATTAGAATAAATTCTACATATTGGTAAAAGATTTCAGTTTCTAATCTAGTATAAGTTCTGGACTAGCACGTTCCACTGACATTCCTAAGTCATTCCACTGACTATCGAATTTAAATCAATGTGAATTATTTCGTGGGTATTTCACGATGAAGTTCTTTCTGTTTATTTTTATTCTTATTAGCATTAGTGCTTTATATTGAGAAACTCCAAAAATCATACTTAATGCTAGTATCACACAAATCCATCCGCTTACTAAAAATCGCAAGTTTGTTGGCACAATTAGTGTTGTCCATATGATGATCAATGAGCCTATGCCACTCAGAAAAACAATTGCTGAAAGAATAACTGTAAGCCAACGAAGTGTGCTGCTCATGTTATGTTCTCTCTCTAGTCTACGTAAAATTGACGTGCAAAATTCCAACTTGGTTTGTGCGCAGATTTTTATTAAAAATATGAATTTAACAAATTTATCTGGTTTGAAATTTTGCTCCTGGTAATTATCAAGCGTTTGTTATGGTGGTTGTAATGTTCAGGTCGGTCTATTTTTAAATGTTGATTTTTAGGCTGGTTAATTTTATTGAATATCCCTAGCTGCAGTAAAAGACTAAAATCCATCCACGTTTCAGTTTGATGCGTTTCCCGTACTCACGACCCGCAAACAAAGAACCTAATCTTTGCCTGGTTTCACAAGATGGTGTGTGGATCAATTTTCTCGCTTGTCTAAATTGATATCGTTTTCATGCAAACTAAACAGCCATTTGTTTTTAACGCCCGAAGATTGAAAAGCTCAAGAGGGAATATTGCGAAGGAGTATTGCGAAGGAGTATTGCGAAGGAGTATTGCGAAGGAGTATTGCGAAGGAGTATTGCGAGGAAGTGTTTTGAAAGGATGTTCCGAAAAAATGTTGAAAAGGAGTGTTGCGAAGGAGTATAGCGAAGAGGTAATTCGAGGGAATATTGCGAAGAGGTATTTGAGAGGAAATTTTGTTAGCGCTGATTTAACGCCATCAATATTTTTATGAGATAGGATGTGTTTTTTTTTGAAGCTCGCTTTATCGTGCATGGCGCTCTCCCAGAAACGGCTCGAGTTTATGGCCGCGCACCGCTTTCGTCAACCAAATTTTCAGCGCTTAAAAAGCGTTTAGGCATCCTTAATTCACGATTCGGCGATGTGAAATGGTCGAAATTTGATGAATAGAGGTCGCAGCTGCGGACGCGGATTGAGAAGAATCGACGCGGCTCAGAGGTACCCTATGGGAAGAGAAATTCGAGTCGTGGCAGTAGTCTTTAGGACAACGAAAGGCCATTTACACTCAGACTTCAGTCCGATCTGCTGGGCTGTCGAACTGTCTGTCGCAAGGTGTTCTGTCGGAATACGATGGTATTAAAGTCGAGCAGATGGCTGGACTTAACCAGTTCTGGGTAGGTGCTCGACCTCAAGCTCTCGGCAAAAAGCCCCACCGCGGTCAAGCTGGCCCGAGTGTGCAACGGTTCGCAACGCGAATTCAGTTGCACTCAGCGCCCCACTGCAGCCTTAGCGAATTAACAGACACCGTGCAGGGCCGCCGTCGATTTTGGCCAAGAGGTAGTCACGCACTGCATTATGTTCGACAAGGGCGCGTAACATGTTCGTGAATGCCTTCACCGATCACAGGTCTTACTCCAGCCGACGCGCCGTGGTCGCTTCGTCGAAGAGGCCGTACAATATTTTGATACTCGCCGAATCCAGCACCCTCGACGGCCTCCAAGGCTAGGAAGGGATCAACCGTTGCACCTCGACAGCTGAAAGAAGAAGTCGGATCGTGGCTGCAAATACTGAGCGTACGGCTGCTAGGCCTTGCTTCAGCGACATCGAATCGTGCCCGGCCATTCATGTCCGGGGAACTGCCGAGACACCGCCGCGATGGAGACTCCTCTTCCGTACGCCGAAGGCCAAGCGGGTGTACCTAACGGGCTACGCCAGCTATCAAGTGGGGAAAGCAGACCTGTTCGACTACATCCGTTTTTATAAACGCCGCCGGCGCCACTTGACGTTGGGCTACCTCAGTCCGATGGCGTTTGAGTGGCAAAATGCGAGTAATAGCTCTTAACTGCCTGTCCATCGGTTCCGGGACAGACCAAGGTGATGAGAAGCGCTGTTGACCCGGCTGCAGCTTGCCTAGAGCAGGCTTGGAGTCAGTGGCTATCTCTGGGCAATAGTCACCAACCGGCCAAAAGCAGCAGCTCGAAGGTATCAACAATATCAGGGTCGATTCACCTCCGCGAATCCTTGGGGCCAAAAGACGGCTGTGCGGTGACTTAGCAAGTGCAGGGGCCGAACGTTACGTCGCGGGTATATCTTCATAGATGCATCGTGACTGGAAAGGCTTTTCCTGTAACAAATACAGGCCTCGCACTGTGTAGCGCTTGCCGCAATCCAGGTCGATACAAAATAGATTTCCAGTCGATGATTCATTCAAGCTTACGTGCAAACGCACTACGCGCTCCATTCGCCAATGCTGTGAGCGATTCATCGAGGGCGGTGTGACCAGCATCAACGAGCGAACGGAGCAATCACCTGCCAACTGCCCCAGCAACAAGTCGAGTTGTGCGGCATCGGCCACCAACAGCGTATGACCAAAAGCGAGGCCGTCTTCCTGAACCTCAAGATATAGGTGAAACCAAGGGGTTTCCAAATCGCGCTCTACCACTCCCCAGTATTGGATGGGCTCGCCAGTCGGACCCGGAGGAAAGCGTTCTGCTGCAGACTGGGTAAAGAACATGCGAAAGACTCTCGTAAAAACGAACCCTATAGATTGTAGCCCTAAAGTGCTCAAAAAAGGCTTTATCGTTCTTTTTGTGAGTTACACAAATGGAACTGAAACAAGCTTTTGGCCGGGCCCTCAAGGCTCTGCGTCTGGAACGTCATCTGACTCAGGAAGATTTTTCGGACGTGAGCAGTCGAACCTACCTGAGCACATTAGAGCGAGGTATTAAATGTCCGACGTTGGACAAGATAGTCGAGCTGGCCTCGGTACTCGGCGTTCATCCGCTGACGTTAATCGCCGAGAGTTTTCTAGTGCTTGAACCAGGGCAGAGCATGGAGTCGCTAATCAGTCAGATTCGGAGAGAAGCGGACGACATCAATGGTGTGAACTCTACAAATCCCCCTAGTGGAGAATTGGTTTCAGATAAGTAACTCGCCCGTTGAGCCGGAAGAGAAGGGTGACTTTTCAGTCGTAGGTTGACGAAGCTCTTCTGCAGGTCAATGAATCCCACAGACATCGAATTCCTCTATTCGGTTTCTAAATGGCGGTTGCTGTAAACCTGTTTTTTACACTGTTAACCACCGCGGGTAACAGAGCAAAAACTAAGGTACAACGGGAACTTAGCGTTTAATTTTTCGCTCAGGCGCTACAAACAGTGAGTGTTCGCCATGTCCACGGATCTGTGTATCCGAACGATACTTCGTACTCTCATAACGACCGTGGCGCTGATATTGACTCTCTGGAGTTTGCCAATCCAGTGAAGTGGACGGTATACGGTCTACGATTTTAACTGCTGACTGAGCTATTCATGCAGCTTTCAAAGAAAGTGGCTTGGTTGGTGACCCATGCGAGAAAATGTCTGCTGCTTTTCTTGATGCGTTTACCGCCTGGAGTTCTCTAACGTTACCTGTGGCTCATGGATAGTTGGGAGGGGGGCCATCAGCCGCTCTCGTGTCAGACCCGAGATGGTAGCATTGTATATAAGACGGTTCGCAACCTCGGCCATCTTGGTAAGCTCTGCCTTTAGCGCATCGTTTTCCATTTGGAGTCGGGTGATCTTCTTCATGGCATCCAAAGTGCTCCGCGGCCTAGGCATGCCCGAGAGATTCTGCTTTTCGAGTTTTAGCTGTTCTTTTTTGTTCTTGTAAGCGACTTTTATCACTATTTTTTTGTCGAGCGCCTGACGCGTGGGTGGTGTTTCCCACGCCAATATGACTTGTGCGCCAATGCAGACTGCGTTCCAGTCCAGCGCATGCTCGACTGGCCAGTTACGAACCATCTGAGCAATTTTTCTTTCATGCTGTTCTGTGATCGTTTTAGGCATTGTCGGAACTCCGAAGTAATTCGAGGCAGGCCAGTAAGTCATCGCCATATGAGATGCGCAGTTCATTCCTGTCCAGCAGTTTCACGCCTGCAGAATTGGCTTTTTCGGACACAATGGTCTTCTCATGACAAAAGTCTTCTCCAGCTAATTCGATAGGGCTGCCGTCAGGTATTTCCGAGTCGTGCAGGATAGCTAGTAGTTGATCGAGTCGTTCGATCTGCGGTCCCGCCTTTTCGGTCCATCTCGAAGCGGATCGCTCGCCTGCCGTTATCGCCCGTTGGGCGGCCGTGTAGGTCCGTGCGAGGTTGTCACGATCCAGCTGGATGGTTTCGGCGGCAATCTTGTCACCTTTGCACATTAGGAGTTCAGAGCAGTTGAGGCAGTCGGCAAACTTGATGCAGGGGCCAGCCCTCCAGCTACGTCGGCAAATTCCATACCGGCTGCGATGGAAGGGGCCCTGGCCATAAAGCTGTTCTTCTTCACTGGTGATGGGGCTCCGAGGTTCTTGCTCTTGAGTCATGCCGAACAGCGCAGCTCCCTTTGAGGCAGAATTGATCTGGTTGTCATGCAGGTAAGTTCGAGTTTGTTGCGTTGAAGCACGACTGCTCCATTCGGTAAGCGTTTCTATGGACACGCCACTGCTGCGCCCAAGTCTGTTGAGAAGGTGGCGAAAGCTGTGGGATCTAATTTTACTAGTGTTGTAGCCGTTCCTGAGAAAGAAGTTTCTAGTGTCCTTTCCTCTGCACCCGGTCTTAAAATGCTCCCTGTATGTGTCAGTGTTATAAGATGCAAGCAGTACTGGGCTAGTTGTGAAAGAGAATGCGACTTGAAATCGACGAAAGCACATGAGGGACTCTGACATTCGGAGCGTAGGTTGCGTCGAATTGCTTGGATCTTCTTGATAAGGAAAATGCGGGTTTTTTTCGTGATGTACTTTAACTATAATCTCCCAAAGGGAATCAAGAGTATATCCTGTCAGTGAATCGCTGCCAGTATGTTGCTTCATAAACGCGCCAGAAGTACCCCGTTTGTTAAAGCCTAGCGCTTGCTCCACTTGATTACAGCTAAGTACTTCTGTGTCACGAATATCTGGGCAGTTCGCGTGACGGTAGAAATGGTGTGGATCAGTTTCCATGTAAAGAGCCAGGCGTCGGCTCTCTTCTGTGATATCCCTTAGTCGTTGGATCGCATCAATAGCTATTTCGGCCATTGTCTTCGGTATGGCTTTGCGAGCGAAGTCTTGCGTTTTTGGAACCCAATACGCTAAGTAGTATTGGAGCTCGCCGTTTTTGTCGATATCATTTCGCAAACAGTCGCTGCGGAGCCGCAGCATTTCCCCAATGCGCATGGGGGCGCATAAGAGGAGTGCTGTCGTACAGGAAACCATTAAATCGCTATGGTTCTGTTCTCCATTAGCTCCGCGTGAAAAAACATCAGCAATAGCCAGTAATGCGTCCTGATTCGGAACTTTCTTCGATCTTATTTCGCTTGGCGCTCTCGAGCCGTTGATGGCATCGTAACTAAGCTCTCCTATGTAGGGATTGATCAAAAAATGTGGATTGAATGTTAGAATAAAAAAATCTGAAAATTTTTTCAGTATAGTAAGTATGTCATAGCAGGTTCCATCTCGGGTGATTTCGCTGTTAATGGTGCTTATAACGGTGTCCCAGTGTCGGTTTTTAAATTTTGTAATGTCAGGTGGATCCATGTCTTGGCGTAGAGCATACTCTAACACCCGGAATGCACGCATTGTTTCAGATACTCTTTTCATTGGTCGAACAGTGTTCGTGTAACGAAGATAGGCTTTCGCAACGTCTACAAAATCAGGATGCATCATTTCATGCGATTCAAATTTTTGCTTGCGGAGATGTCGATGTTCAAGGTTGATGAATCGGGCTGATTTAGAAGTTGTTGGCCATATGGCAGCACCCCAGGAAAAACCCTCCAGATCAGACCAAAGTGTCAGATTATCTTTGGCCATGGTAATAAAATTGCTAAGGTTTTTTTTTGCAGATATTTGGCTGTTGGGGGCGAATTGAATGACTTGGTTCATAAGTTAACGCCCCTTTCAATATTGTGATTTTTACAGCGCTCAATGCAAATTTTAACTGCTCGAATATCAGCGGAGAGATCGATAGGTATCAACAAATTTCGCGAACCACCGATTTGTAGTGCTGATGTTTCCGCAGCTTGACGCTGCTCCAATGCATCCAAAACTTCCTGATGTGGCGCATTAGCTAACGGTTCGAAATATTTGCAGCGGTAACAGGGGATTGGGACTGACGTTGTCGCGCAGAAACTGAATTTACCACAGTGGCCGACGCTTTTAAGATTCCCGGCACGAGAGAGTTCCAAATTGCTCGACGGGTCGCTAGCTCTCGTTGCCTGGCTCGGCGAATCAATTAATGCTCCTGTAAAAGCCAATGCGAGTGGCGCTAGTGAAAGCGCCATTGATTCGTCAAGTTGTCGCGCCTGTTCGGCGGGATCACTGTAATAAGCATTCAGGGCGTTTTTAGACGTATGACCCAGCCAGTGAGAAAGTATGTGAGTTGGTATGCCCTGTCGGGCAAGTTGTCGTGCCCTTGTGTGGCGCATCCGTGTGGCGCTAATAACCATTGGTTGACCAGTGCGCGGGCAATTAGGAGGCGGTAGTACTACGTTTTTTGATTTTACTGTGCTTAATTCGCAAGTTGGTGCGTTAGCTGACCAGCAGATTATTTTGCCAATATATCTTCCTTTGAGGTGAAATAGTTCGCTTTCTAGATTTTCCAGAAAAAAGCTTTGTTTTTCATCTTTTAAGATCCTCAGGGCCTGTTTTACGCGAAACTCACCACAAAACAGGGGAAGTAGATTTAGTTGGTCTTCTGTGAGTGAGATACCCATGACGCTTTCGTAAAGCGTTCTGATTTCATTGCGCTGAATAAGGCAAAGGTTCCATAAGTGAGTGGCTAGGGGGTGCGGCTCAAATTTGCTACCACGAAAATCTTTTTCCGTGTCTTGATCTTTTGCTCCCGGAAATGAAATAAATTTCCCGATAGGAAACATGTTGTTGGAATTGTCATTGTCGATGACATCGCCGATTTTTAGGTGTGCAATTTGTATGGGTCTTCTTGCGTATTGCATTGACAGTAATTTAATGAGCGTGACTTGAGTGCCAGAAGTTTTTCCGTCAAAGTTATCCCATGTTGCGCGGAGCAAGCAATCATATTCTTCGTTAGTTAGCCAGCTTTTATTTGGGTCATCTGAAAGAACATTTCGCACCCCGCCTGGGTAAGGTGCGCTAGCGTTCAGCAAGTTTAATGCATTTTGGCTGATTGCCTCTCTGTCACGTTCCTTCCAGTGAAGGAAAAACCGTGTAATTATCTTCTTTGGTCTGCGAAACGAAACTCTCGTTAATGCCCTTGATATCCACCCAGTATCAAAGGAATCCGTGGGTTGCGCATTCAAGGCTGCGAGTAGTGCAGAAACCATGTTTGTAAAGCTGAATATTGAGTAATTACCAAGGATCGAAAATAAGATTAGATTATGCTTGAATGATGATTTAAGCTGAGGGGAGAGCTGCGACAAGGCGTTACTCATGTTGAAGCTGGTTTGGCCAGTTCGAACAAGAATATCCTCGTCCCAATAAAATGCTTCTTTTTTCGAGCATTGGTGTTCAGTGCGATTTATATCAAGATCTAACAAGGGGAGCAGTTCTGTTGAAATGATTTTACTATTCATTCTAAAATCCTCGCTGTGTCGGAGGCGATCTGCAGGCCTATTTCATGGGATTTCTCTTCAATATGTCGGAGATTGTATCTCCTAGACATGGACGAACCTGGCACCCAGCCCATTAGCTGCTCCCTTAAGGGACATTCTTCTTCGAATGACAAGCCCTCGCTATCTGCGTACTTTGAAAAGCGGTAATTCCAGTCGTGCCGTAGCAGATGAGGGTGAACAGGGGAAAGGTCTTTGAAAAGATTTTTGAGTTTAGCAAGTCCAGTATCAAAAGCTGTCTTAGGCAGTGCTTGACCTTGGCTGCGCCCACCGCGATGAACGATGAAAATAAAGTCATCGTCCGAGAATCCGACATATTTTACATCTGCTCGCCAACTGTCACGATAATCGATTAGCTGTTCTTCGAGCCTTGCCGATATTGGGACCCTGCGCCCCTGAGTTTTGGCAACCGGCTGATGTAGGCGTGTGTCGAACTCATCGTGGTGGTTGCGCTCGATATCTAAGTAGGCGCTATCGTCGCCACTTGATTCGATGATGTGCTTAAGTTTCAGACTCAGCAGTTCACCGAATCGCATGCCTGTTTCGTAAAGAACACGCAGCATTACAATGTTGCGAAATCTGTGACCACAATTATGTAGTTGTCGAAGCCTCTCAAAAGGTTTTACGAATAGATCCAACAACTGATTACTGGTTTCGGCCGATAGCTTCATCGCGATAATTCGCTGCTTTCGCGCGGACTTTGACACTGTCTTGCGCCTTTTTTTGCTTAGTAACATTAGGTTTTGTGTCTCGATCGCGTCCCTAACATCGCGCGAGTTCGAGTCGGTGATTACCTCAAGCATAAGCCAGTGAATGTACACTGCTGAATATTCGAGATAGGTATTGTACTTAGCGCTGCTGATGACGTTTCCCTTATTGCCCCGTTTGCTAGCACGCAGATGGCTGGTCAGATCATCAATCTCCCCAGCGCTGAGAAACCTACGATTATGGAAGTTATTGGCCAACTCGATGCCTCTGCTGGACTCCCATTCGCAGACTCTCTTGATCGCTGCAAGGTAGACCTTCTGGGTCTCGTGCGTAGTGGTTAGCCTGATCGAGCGGACGATGAAGGCGGATGGGTAAAACAATGGGAAGCCCGGTGCATTAGCCTCGTAGAGTTGAGAGAATCGTTCGCCACTACCGGTTACAAAGGTCTTAATCGTATATTTCATATTTACACCTCTGCGCAGTGGAAGAGAACGTCGATGGCTGTTTACAACTGATCGTCAGTTCTAGAAGTGATTTTCTGACGGTATGTTAAGATTCATCCCGTATTTAGAGGCGGCGAAGCGATGACGGTTTACAAAACTATAGCTAACAGGATGGTAGTACTCGATACCGAAACCACCGGCATGCCGGTGACCGATGGTCACCGGATCATTGAAATCGGTTGTGTCGAACTGATCGGTCGGCGCCTCACGGGCCGGCATTTTCACGTCTACCTGCAACCGGATCGCGAGAGTGATGAAGGCGCCATCGGCGTTCACGGCATCACCAACGAATTCCTCGTCGGCAAGCCACGTTTCAACGAAGTTGCCGATGAATTCTTTGAATTTATCAAAGGCGCACAGCTGATCATCCACAACGCGGCGTTCGACGTTGGTTTCATCAACAACGAATTCGCCTTGATGGGGCAGAAGGATCGCGCCGACATCACGCAACACTGCTCGATCCTCGACACCCTGATGATGGCCCGGGAACGTCACCCGGGTCAGCGCAACAGCCTCGATGCGTTGTGCAAACGTTATGGCGTCGACAACTCCGGCCGTGAACTGCACGGCGCCTTGCTCGACTCGGAGATTCTCGCCGACGTCTACCTGACCATGACCGGTGGCCAGACCAGCCTGTCGCTGGCCGGCAATGCCTCTGACGGTAATGGCTCGGGCGAGGGCGCGGACAACTCGGCGACCGAGATTCGTCGTTTGCCGGCGGATCGTCAGCCCGCGCGGATCATTCGTGCGACTGAAGATGAACTGGCGGCGCATCTGGTGCGGTTGGAGATTATTGCCAAGTCGGCGGGCGGGCCGGCGATGTGGACACAGATCGCAGAAGCTGACGCTCAGGGTTGAAGATCAAAAGATCGCAGCCTACGGCAGCTCCTACAGAGGATCGCATTCCAATGTAGGAGCTGCCGAAGGCTGCGATCTTTTGCTTCTGACGTCATGAAGCCAAGTGGCCACCCTCGCCACTTTGCCTGCAACCCTCTACCCTGAGTGCATTGGCAGTTGCAAACCTGCCGCCTCAGGACACTGAGCCCCATGTACAAAGATTTGAAGTTTCCGGTATTGATCGTCCATCGCGACATCAAGGCCGACACGGTCGCCGGTGACCGTATCCGTGGCATCGCCCGGGAGTTGGAGCAGGAAGGTTTCAGTATTGTTTCGGCCACCGACTACGCCGAAGGCCGGTTGGTCGCGTCGACCCATCACGGCCTCGCGTGCATGCTGATTGCCGCCGAAGACGCCAGCACGAATTCTCACCTGTTGCAGAACATGGCCGAACTGATCGGCCTGGCACGGGTGCGCGCGCCGGAACTGCCGATCTTTGCCTTGGGCGAGCAAGTCACCCTGGAAAACGCGCCGGCCGATGCCATGGCTGAACTCAACCAACTGCGCGGCATTCTCTATCTGTTCGAAGACACCGTGCCGTTTCTCGCCCGACAAGTTGCGCGGGCCGCGCGTAAATACCTCGATGGTCTGCTGCCACCGTTCTTCAAGGCACTCGTGCAGCACACGGCTGATTCCAATTACTCCTGGCACACGCCGGGCCATGGCGGCGGTGTGGCGTATCACAAAAGTCCGGTAGGCCAGGCGTTTCACCAGTTCTTTGGTGAAAACACCCTGCGTTCGGACTTGTCGGTCTCGGTGCCGGAACTCGGTTCGCTGCTTGATCACACCGGGCCGCTGGCCGAAGCCGAGGCGCGGGCCGCGCGTAATTTCGGTGCCGATCACACCTTTTTCGTGATCAATGGCACCTCGACCGCCAACAAGATTGTCTGGCATTCGATGGTCGCGCGTGATGACCTGGTGCTGGTCGATCGCAACTGCCACAAGTCGGTGCTGCACGCGATCATCATGACCGGCGCGATCCCGCTGTACCTGTGCCCGGAGCGCAATGAGCTGGGCATCATCGGGCCGATCCCGTTGAGTGAATTCAGTCGCGAGTCGATCCGGGCGAAGATCGACGCCAGCCCGTTGACCAAGGGCCGCGCGCCGAAAGTCAAACTCGCCGTGGTGACCAATTCGACCTACGACGGCCTCTGTTACAACGCCGAACTGATCAAGCAAAGCCTCGGCAACAGCGTCGAAGTGCTGCATTTCGACGAGGCCTGGTATGCCTACGCGGCGTTTCACGAGTTCTTCGCCGGGCGCTATGGCATGGCCACCTCGCGCAGCGAAGACAGCCCGCTGGTGTTCACCACGCATTCCACGCACAAACTGCTCGCGGCGTTCAGTCAGGCATCGATGATTCATGTGCAGGACGGCGGCGCGCGGCAGCTGGATCGCGATCGTTTCAACGAAGCGTTCATGATGCACATCTCGACTTCACCGCAATACAGCATCATCGCCTCGCTGGACGTTGCCTCGGCAATGATGGAAGGCCCGGCCGGGCGTTCGCTGTTGCAGGAAACCTTCGATGAAGCGCTGAGCTTCCGCCGTGCGCTGGCCAATCTGCGCCAGCACATTGCTGCCGATGACTGGTGGTTTTCGATCTGGCAGCCGCCGGGCGTCGAAGGCATCGATCGCGTGCAAACCGAAGACTGGTTGCTCAAGCCCGAGGCTGACTGGCACGGCTTCGGCGAGGTCAGTGACGACTACGTGTTGCTCGACCCGATCAAGGTCACGCTGGTGATGCCGGGCTTGAATGCCGGTGGTGCGCTGAGCGACAAGGGCATCCCGGCGGCGGTGGTCAGCAAGTTTCTCTGGGAGCGCGGATTGGTGGTCGAGAAGACCGGTCTGTATTCATTTCTGGTGCTGTTCTCGATGGGCATCACCAAGGGCAAATGGAGCACGCTGCTGACCGAACTGCTCGAGTTCAAGCGCAGCTACGACGCCAACGTGCGTCTGGACAGCTGTCTGCCCTGCGTCGCCCAAGAAGATGCCGGGCGCTATCGCGGCATGGGTCTGCGCGATCTGTGCGATCAACTGCACGCCTGTTACCGGAGTAATGCTACGGCCAAACACCTTAAACGCATGTACACCGTGCTCCCCGAGATCGCCATGAAACCCGCACATGCTTACGATCATCTGGTGCGCGGCGAAGTCGAGGCGGTGCCGATCGATGCGCTGGAAGGGCGGATTGCTGCGGTGATGCTGGTGCCGTATCCGCCGGGCATTCCGTTGATCATGCCTGGCGAACGTTTTACCGAGGCGACCCGCTCGATCATCGATTACCTGAAATTTGCCCGCACGTTCGATAGCAGCTTTCCCGGTTTTGTCGCTGATGTGCATGGACTGCAACATGAAGACGAAGGCAATGGGCGGCACTACACCGTCGATTGCGTCAAGGAATGAGGACTTTTCCGAGTATGCAACCGGTCATGAATCCAAAATACCCAGGGCTGTCGGTGCGTGTCGCCGATGAAGGTTTTGCGCCTTATATCTGGGGCAGCGACTTCAGCTTCGAAGTCGCTGCGTACGGCGCGGCAGTGATCGGCAAAGCGGTCGAGCACTGGCCGGTGACGCCGATCGTGCCGTATCGCAAGTGCTACGGCATCGATCCCGAGGAGTTCAGCAGTTTCCGTGATGCGGCTGACAGCGCGATTTTCATGGCCTATCTCGACGACGAGCCGGTCGGCCATCTGGTGATCAGTACCAACTGGAACGGCTTCGCGCATATCGATGAACTGGCGGTGCACGCGCCGGCGCGGCGGCATGGCGTGGCCAAGGCGTTGCTGGATGTCGCGCAGTTCTGGAGTCGCAAGAAAAAGCTCCCGGGGATCATGCTCGAAACCCAGAACAACAACCTCGGTGCCTGTCGATTGTATGAGCGCTGCGGTTACGTGATCGGCGGTATCGACCAGTTACGTTATCGCGGCATCGACCCGAACACCGCTGAAGTGGCGTTGTTCTGGTATCGATTGTTCGATAACCCGCTGGAAAATCCACTCAGCTCGACAGCATCGCCGCGGCTTGTTCCGTGATGATCGCCAGCAAGCTTTGAATCGCCGCTGACGGCGCGGCGTGCTTGAAGGTCAGGGCGTAGAGGCTGATCGGCACCGCTGGCGACAGCGGGCAGACATCCAGCCCGCCGGCGCGCGCGCCCAGTGCGGTGAACGGGTCGACGATGGCCAGACCTTCGCCGGCCTCGACCATGCTGCGCATCATCTGGTGGGTTTGTACGCGGGTCTGGATGCTCGGTGCCGGGCGCAATGCCTGCAGTTTGTTTTCCAGCGCCGGGCTCAGCGGGTCCTGGCCTTCGAGGCCGAGCATCGCCTGACCGGCGAGATCCTGCAGGGAAATGTATTTCTGTTTCGGTTGCAGCCAGCCGTGGGGCGCGAGCAATTGCAGTTTGCCTTGGGCCAGCGGCTGGCAATCGATGTCGGCATGTTCGGGGTCGTGCAGGCTCAAGCCGAGATCGCTTTCACGCAATAACAGGCTGCGAACGATGTCGCGAGTCGGTGCGCTGAGCAGGCTGCAAGGGGCGTCGGGCAAGCGTCGGCGCAGGGCGGCAAGGCTTTGTGGCAATAATTGTTGCGCCAGCGGCGGGGTGCCGATGATGCGCAAGGGCGGGGCGAGGTATTGCTTGAGGCTGCTGGCCAGACGTTGCACCGGCTCCAGCGCCTCATAAACGTGAGCGATTTCGACTTGCAGCGCCCGCGCTTCGGCAGTTGATTGCAGGCGCCCGCGAACGCTGGCAAAGAGCATGAACCCCAACTGACTTTCGGCTTCGCGCAAACGTTCTTCGACCTCGGTCACCGGCAACTGCAACCATTCGGCGGCGGTGCCCAGGTGACCGGTCTGCAAGAGCGCCTGGATCACTTCGATATGACGTAAACGCATGCGTGAAGTCCATGTTCAGCAGGTGGGGTCAGAGGCTGAATCCTACCCCAACTCTGCGCATATGACTTCTGCTCATAACGCACGGTTATGAAGCGACGGTTGGCTCAGGTTCGCGCGTCAGGGTGATGCCTGACTGAACGAGTTCGAACGTTTGCTCATCGATCTTTCTGATGCGATCGCCGATGGCCAGTTTGTAAACGGGCTCCGAGCCGGTGATACCGTCTACCGACGGGTTGGATTCCTGGAACTCATGCACGGAATAAACGCGGCCTTCCGCATCTCTTGCATGGAACTGACCGACGAGTACTGCTGCCATCTGCTTAGAACCTCTGGAGATAAAACACTTGATTTCGGCTTGGTAGACCGTCATCGAGCGCTGTAAGTTTTCCTACAGGAAAAAAATAATCAGCACGCAGGAATTTCCCTCGCCTGCTGGTGGAATCGTCACCGGATCATCTATAACTACAGGCTCCCCCCCCACGGACAGTCGAGAGTCTTCCATGAGCAATGTCTACATCGTCGCCGTAGTAGTCGGTAGCCTGCGCAAAGCATCGATCAATCGCAAAGTCGCCCTGGCACTGGCGGAGCTGGCCCCGGCGAACCTCAAGCTGGAAATTGTCGAGATTGGCGACCTGCCACTTTATAACGAAGACATCGACGGTGATTCACCGCCGGCAGCCTACAGCACTTTCCGGCAAAAAGTGGGTTCATCCGACGCGGTGCTGTTTGTAACACCGGAGTACAACCGTTCGGTGCCGGCGCCATTGAAGAATGCCATCGACGTTGGCTCGCGGCCTTACGGTAAAAGCGTCTGGGGCGGCAAGCCTGGCGCGGTGATCAGCGTGTCGCCGGGCGCCATCGGTGGTTTCGGCGCGAACCAGCACCTGCGGCAGTCGTTCGTGTTTCTCAATGTGCCGTGCATGCAGCAGCCGGAGGCGTATCTGGGTGGCGCGGGCTCGGCGTTTGACGAGGCGGGCAAGTTGAGCGAGACGGTGAAACCTTTCCTGCAAAGCTTTATCAATGCTTACGGACAATTCGTCGAGCAACACAAAAAATAATTTCTCCCGATAACTCCTGTGGCGAGGGGATTTATCCCCGTTCGGCTGCGAAGCAGTCGCAAAACCTGCTAGCTCGGTATGACTGACGAACGCAGGGGGTCGCTTCGCAACCCAACGGGGATAAATCCCCTCGCCACAAGTAATCTATTCGCTCTCGAAAACTACTCTTGAACAAGGCTGTTGCGGATGCTTGCTGCGTCACTGATTTTCCTGCTGACCATCACCCTTGTCATCTGGCAGCCCAAAGGCCTCGGCGTCGGCTGGAGTGCAACGCTTGGCGCCGTACTCGCGCTGATCTTCGGCGTCGTCCACCTCAGCGACATCCCGCTGGTGTGGCAGATTATCTGGAACGCCACCGGCACTTTCGTTGCGCTGATCATCATCAGCCTGTTGCTCGACGAAGCCGGATTCTTCAACTGGGCTGCGCTGCATGTCGCGCGTTGGGGGCGCGGCAACGGCCGCAAGTTGTTCGCCTTCATGGTGCTGCTCGGCGCGCTGGTTTCAGCGTTGTTCGCCAATGACGGTGCGGCGCTGATCCTCACGCCGATCGTGATTTCGATGTTGCTGGCGCTGCGCTTTTCCCCGGCGGCGACGTTGGCATTCGTGATGGGCGCGGGATTCATTGCCGACACCGCGAGCCTGCCGCTGGTGGTGTCGAACCTGGTCAACATCGTTTCCGCAGACTTCTTCCACATCGGCTTCAACCGGTATGCGGCGGTGATGGTGCCGGTGAACGTCGTCAGCGTGGCGGCGACGCTGGGCATGTTGCTGTGGTTCTTTCGCCGTGACATTCCCAAGGCCTACGCCCCCGAACAGCTTGAGCATCCACAAACCGCGATCCACGACAAAGCCACGTTCTATGCCGGCTGGGCGGTGTTGGCGATCCTGTTGATCGGCTGTTTCGCGCTGGAACCGTTGGGCATTCCGATCAGTGCGATTTCCGCTGTGTGTGCCGCGTTATTGCTGGGCATCGCCGCGCGCGGCCACAAGATTTCCACACGCAAGGTGATGAAAGAAGCGCCGTGGCAGATCGTGATTTTCTCGTTGGGCATGTACCTGGTGGTCTACGGTCTGCGCAATGCCGGGCTGACCGGATATCTGGCCGGTTGGCTGGACGTTTTCGCCGGTCACGGTGTGTGGGGCGCGGCACTGGGCACCGGCGTGCTGACCGCGTTGCTGTCGTCGATCATGAATAACTTGCCGACGGTGCTGATCGGCTTGCTGTCGATTGATGCGAGCCAGGCGAGTGGGGTGGTCAAGGAGGCGATGATCTACGCCAACGTGATCGGCAGCGATCTGGGGCCGAAGATCACGCCGATTGGCAGTCTGGCGACGTTGCTGTGGCTGCATGTGCTGGAGCGCAAGGGGATTCATATTGGCTGGGGGTATTACTTCCGGGTCGGGATTGTGCTGACGGTGCCGGTGTTGTTGGTGACATTGGCGGCATTGGCTTTGCGGCTTTCACTCTAGACCGAGTCGGCCCCTTCGCGAGCAGGCTCACTCCTACAGGGAAACGCATTCCAATGTAGGAGTGAGCCTGCTCGCGATGGGGCTGGTAAGGCAATACAAAATCTCAGGGCTGGCCCGGGACATTCGGCCAAAGGTCCGAGACCAGAAACAAGCGCTCGGCCTCTTCCCATTCTCCCCGCGCATTCTCGGTCAGGCGCACCATCAGCTGTGCCGGGGCCAGCGGTTCCAAATCCTCCAGCCACATCCGCAGATGCTCTGAAGTCCAGGTCTGATCCGCCGGATAATGCGCCGGCGCCAGCCAGGCATGGCGGGGCAGCGGTTGCCAGCGCCCGGCCGGACGTTGCGCGACGAACGCTGGCCAGTCCTTCTGATGCAACCAGCTACCGCGCAAATGCTGCGGGTGCGCGCCGCCCGGCGATTGCGCCTGGCCGGGCCATGGATACAGCAGATAACCGCCCAGCCACAGTTGTGCGCTGAACACCTCGATATCCAGCGCCGCCAACACCTCGCGGCTTTCCGGGCGCGCCGATATCGGCAATTGATGCTCGGCCAGATGCGCCAGTTTACGGTCCAGTCGATCATGACAACCCGGCCCCAACCACTGCGCCGAATCACGACCATCACCCTCCTGCGGGCCGAGATAAAGTTTGATCGCCAGCTCCAGGTGATGCACGCCATCGCGATCACGCAGGAGCATGTCCAGCTCGCCAAGGGTGTGGCCCTCGCGACGGATCGGCAGATTGGCCGCAAGTAGTTCAATGCCCGGCGCATGCTGTACGGCGAACTGCCACAGCCGCTCGTAATACAGACCCAGACGCCGCGTGCGGGCCTGCGACAGCCAGTGCAGCAAGCCATAACTGTCACGATCGAGTTGACGCAGCCAGTGTTCCAGACGTTGAGGGTCAGCCACCCAATCGCTGCCGGCCAGCGGATGGCGCTGCGGCCACGGCGTGGTGGCGAGCATCGGCGGGGCGAGGATCACCCACGCCAGATCCCGCACTTCCGGATGGCGCAACTGGTGGGGCAACTGCAGCAAGTCAGGAAATAGGATCATCTTGCGAGCATAGCTGTAAACACGAGCACACCCTTGAGGCTGAAAGGATTTTGTCTAACCGGCGCTTTCGCCCATAATCGTCCTTTTCGCGTTTTCGATTGTCCGCAGAGGTCCCATGGAGCAATTTCGTAATATCGGCATCATCGGTCGCCTGGGCAGTTCCCAGGTGCTGGATACCGTCCGCCGACTGAAACGGTTTCTGCTCGATCGTCACCTGCATGTGATCCTCGAAGACACCATCGCCGAAGTCCTGCCGGGCCACGGCCTGCAAACCTCGTCGCGCAAGATGCTCGGTGAAGTCTGTGACATGGTCATCGTCGTTGGCGGTGACGGCAGCCTGCTCGGCGCTGCGCGAGCGCTGGCCAAACACAATATTCCGGTGCTGGGCATCAACCGTGGCAGCCTCGGTTTTCTGACAGACATTCGCCCGGACGAGCTGGAAGTCGAAGTCGCCAAGGTGCTCGACGGCCACTATCTGGTGGAAAACCGCTTCCTGCTGCAAGCCGAAGTTCGCCGCCACGCTGAGGCCATCGGCCAGGGCGATGCGCTCAACGACGTGGTCCTGCACCCCGGCAAATCGACACGAATGATCGAGTTCGAGCTGTACATCGACGGCCAGTTCGTCTGCAGCCAGAAGGCCGACGGCCTGATCGTCGCGACCCCGACCGGTTCCACCGCGTACGCGCTGTCTGCCGGCGGGCCGATCATGCATCCCAAGCTCGATGCCATTGTGATCGTGCCGATGTACCCCCATATGTTGTCGAGCAGGCCAATTGTGGTCGATGGCAACAGTGAGCTGAAAATCGTCGTGTCGAAAAACATGCAGATTTACCCGCAAGTCTCCTGCGATGGGCAGAACCATTTCACCTGCGCGCCGGGCGACACCATCACCGTCAGCAAGAAAGCGCAGAAGCTGCGCCTGATTCACCCACTCGATCACAACTACTACGAAGTCTGCCGCACCAAGCTCGGCTGGGGCAGCAAGCTGGGCGGTGGAGGCGACTGATGCTCGATCCCGCGCGCAGTTATGACCTGATTGGTGACGTGCACGGATGCGCCCTGACCCTCGAACACTTGCTTGACCGACTCGGTTATCACAAGCAGGGCGGGGTCTGGCGGCATCCATCGCGCATGGCCGTGTTCGTCGGCGACATCATCGACCGTGGCCCGCGCATCCGCGAGGCGCTGCACATCGTCCACGACATGGTCGAGGCCGGTCAGGCCTTGTGCATCATGGGCAACCACGAATTCAACGCCCTCGGTTGGAGCACGCCAGCACTACCGGGCAGCGGCAAGCAGTTCGTCCGTGAACACACGCCGCGTCATGCGCGCCTGCTGCATGAAACCCTGACCCAGTTCGAAGACCATCCTGGCGACTGGCACGATTTCCAGCGCTGGTTCTATGAGCTGCCGCTGTTTGTCGATGCCGGACGCTTCCGCGTCGTGCATGCCTGTTGGGATGCCGGCTTGATCGAACCGTTGCGCGCGCAATTTGCGAATGGCTGCATTGACGAACACTTTCTTCAGGCGTCCGCCGTGCCCGGCAGTTTCGCCTGCACCGTGTTCGATCGTCTGTTGCGCGGCACCGACATGCGCCTGCCGGATGGTTTGACCATGACCAGCGGCGATGGCCTGGTGCGCTCGTTCTTCCGCACCAAGTTCTGGGAAGACGACCCGAAAACCTACGGCGATATCGTCTTCCAGCCTGATGCACTGCCGGAACCGGTGGCGCAGAAGCCGCTGACCTCCAGCGAAAAAAACAATCTGCTGCGCTACGGCGTCGACGAACCCTTGTTGTTCGTCGGCCACTACTGGCGCAGCGGCAAACCGGCGCCGATCCGCCCGAACCTCGCGTGCCTGGATTACAGCGCGGTGCTCTACGGCAAACTCGTCGCCTATCGTCTGGATCAGGAAACACGTCTGGATCCGCATAAATTTGTCTGGGTCGATGTCGAGCGGCCGGAGGTGCTGCAATGAGTGCGGTAGCGGTATTGCGTCTGCCATTGGCGGTGGACTTGAGCGGTTTCGTCAAACTGCTGCAACGCATGCAGGTCCCGCATCGGGTCAGCGAAGAGGCCGGCGAACAGGTGTTGTGGGCGCCGGCGGAGATCAGCGAGGACGTGCGCTCCCTGTACGAACGCTTCCCCGCGGGCGACCCCGACCAGCAAATGGACATCCCCGTCGCACCAACCTTCAAGCGCCCGAGCTTCGCCGAACAGCTGAAACACGCCAAGGCCACCGGGTTCATTTTGCTGCTGTGCCTGATCGTTGGCGGCCTGACTTACCTCGGTGAAAACCTGCAAACCTTGCGCTGGCTGACCTTCCTCGATTTCCAGGTGGTCGGCGAGTACATCCATTTCACGCCATTGGCCGACAGCCTGGCGGCGGGGCAGTGGTGGCGTCTGGTCACGCCGATGCTGATTCACTTCGGCATCCTGCATCTGGCCATGAACGGCATGTGGTACTGGGAGCTGGGCCGGCGCATCGAGTCGCGTCAGGGCAGCATCAACCTGATCGGCCTGACGCTGTTGTTCAGCCTGGTGTCGAACTACGCGCAGTTTGCATGGAGCGGCGCGACCTTGTTCGGTGGTCTGTCCGGCGTACTTTACGGTTTGCTCGGGCATTGCTGGATCTTCCAGCTGCTGGCACCGAACCCGGCCTATCGCCTGCCGCGCGGCGTGCTGGTGATGATGCTGGTGTGGTTGCTGGTGTGCATGTCCGGGCTGATCTCGATGATCGGTTTCGGCGAAATCGCCAACGCCGCCCACGTCGGCGGGTTACTCATCGGATGCTTCACCGGTTTGTTGGGCGGTTTGTATAACCGCCGTAAACTGGCGGCCTGAAATTTTACTGTAGATAAAGAGCACGGAGACCCTGATGTCCTCTTTTAACGACATGATCAACAACATTACCCCGGACATCTACGAGAGCCTGAAACTGGCTGTCGAAATCGGCAAATGGTCCGACGGTGGCAAACTCACCGCCGAGCAGCGCGAGCTGTCGTTGCAGGCGATGATCGCCTGGGAAATCCAGAACCTGCCTGAAGACCAGCGCACCGGTTACATGGGCCCGCAGGAATGTGCATCGAAGTCGATCGAAGTGCCGAACATCCTGTTCAAGTCGGATGCCATCCATTGATCGAGATTGGCCGTGGTGCAATCAGCAAAATGTCGGCGCGCCTGGACGGGCCGAACGTGCAATATGCGTTTCGTCTGGATGACGTCGAGGTGCCGGTCAACCCGTTGATCGGCACCACGGTGCGTCTGGAATACCTCGGGGCGATCCACTGCACCCATTGCGGGCGCAAGACCAAAACCAGTTTCAGTCAGGGTTATTGCTACCCGTGCATGACCAAACTGGCGCAGTGCGACCTGTGCATCATGAGCCCGGAGCGCTGCCACTTTGATGCCGGCACTTGCCGCGATCCGCTGTGGGGCGAGCAGTTCTGCATGACCGACCACGTGGTTTACCTGGCCAATTCGTCGGGGATCAAGGTTGGCATCACCCGTGCTACGCAATTGCCGACGCGTTGGCTCGATCAGGGCGCCAGTCAGGCGTTGCCGATCGTGCGCGTGGCCACGCGGCAGCAGTCGGGTTTCGTCGAAGACCTGTTCCGCAGCCAGGTGGCGGACAAAACCAACTGGCGCGCATTGCTCAAGGGCGATGCCGTGGCGGTGGATCTGGCGCAGGTGCGCGAGCAGTTGTTCGACAGCTGCGCCGAAGGTTTGCTCGGTTTGCAGGAGCGATTCGGCCTACAGGCAATTCAGACAATTACCGATGTAGAACCGCTGGAGATCCGCTATCCAGTCGAGCAATACCCGGCCAAGATTGTCAGCTTCAACCTGGACAAGAACCCGATTGCCGAAGGCACGCTGCTGGGGATCAAGGGCCAGTACCTGATCTTCGACACCGGCGTGATCAACATTCGTAAATACACGGCTTACCAGCTCGCCGTGCATCAATAAGGACTTCAGCATGCGCACCGAACAACCGAAGATGATTTACCTGAAGGACTATCAGGCGCCCGAGTACCTGATCGACGAAACACACCTGACCTTCGAGTTGTTCGAGGATCACAGCCTGGTGCACGCGCAGTTGGTGATGCGCCGCAACCCGGCGCGTGGCCCGGGCCTGCCGCCGCTGGTACTCGATGGCCAGCAGCTGGAATTGCTCTCGGTGACCCTGGCCGATAAAGAGCTTGATGCCGCTGATTATCAATTGTCCGAGAACCACCTGACCCTGCAGCCGACCGCCGCAACCTTCACGGTCGACACCAGCGTCAAGATCCACCCGGAAACCAATACCGCGCTGGAAGGCCTGTACAAATCCGGCACGATGTTCTGCACCCAGTGCGAGGCCGAAGGTTTCCGCAAGATCACCTATTACCTCGACCGCCCGGACGTGATGAGCAAGTTCACCACCACCGTGGTCGCCGAACAGCACAGCTATCCGGTGTTGCTCTCCAACGGCAACCCGATTGCCTCGGGCCCGGGCGAAGACGGCCGGCACTGGGCGACGTGGGAAGATCCGTTCATGAAACCGGCGTACCTGTTTGCACTGGTGGCCGGTGATTTGTGGTGCGTTGAAGACACCTTCACCACCATGACTGAACGCAACGTCGCGCTGCGCATTTACGTCGAGCCGGAAAACATCGACAAGTGCCAGCACGCGATGACCAGCCTGAAGAAGTCGATGCGCTGGGACGAAGAGGTCTACGGTCGCGAGTACGATCTGGACATCTTCATGATCGTCGCCGTGAATGACTTCAACATGGGCGCGATGGAGAACAAGGGCCTCAACATCTTCAACTCCAGCGCCGTGCTCGCTCGCGCCGAAACCGCGACCGACGCCGCGCACCAGCGTGTCGAGGCGATCGTCGCTCACGAATACTTCCACAACTGGTCGGGCAACCGCGTGACCTGCCGCGACTGGTTCCAGTTGTCGCTGAAGGAAGGCTTCACGGTGTTCCGTGACTCCGGCTTCTCCGCCGACATGAACTCGGCCACGGTCAAGCGCATTCAGGACGTGGCTTATCTGCGTACCCATCAGTTCGCCGAAGATGCCGGGCCGATGGCCCACGCCGTGCGCCCGGACAGCTTCATCGAAATCTCCAACTTCTACACCCTGACCGTGTATGAGAAGGGTTCGGAAGTGGTCGGCATGATCCACACCTTGCTCGGCGCCGAAGGCTTCCGTAAGGGCAGCGATCTGTACTTCGAACGCCACGATGGTCAGGCAGTGACTTGCGATGACTTCATCAAGGCCATGGAAGATGCTAACGGCGTCGACCTGACCCAGTTCAAGCGCTGGTACAGTCAGGCCGGTACACCGCGTCTGGCGGTGAGCGAGTCTTATGATGCAGCGGCAAAAACCTACAGCCTGACCTTCCGCCAGAGCTGCCCGGAAACCCCGGACAAAGTTGAAAAACTGCCGTTCGTGATCCCGGTCGAACTCGGCCTGCTCGACAGCAAAGGCAACGAAATTGCCCTGCGTCTGGCTGGCGAAGCGTCGGCGCAAGGTACCACCCGCGTGATTTCGGTGACCGAAGCCGAGCAGACCTTCACTTTCGTCGACGTCGCTGAACAGCCGCTGCCATCGTTGCTGCGCGGCTTCTCGGCGCCGGTGAAACTGAGCTTCCCGTACAACCGCGATCAGTTGATGTTCCTGATGCAGCACGACAGCGACGGTTTCAACCGCTGGGATGCCGGGCAGCAACTGTCGGTACAAGTCCTGCAAGAACTGATCGGCCAGCAGCAGAAGGGCGAGAGTCTGAAGCTTGACCCGCGTCTGGTATCGGCGCTGCGCACGGTGCTGTCGGATGAGTCGCTGGATCAGGCAATGGTCGCGGAAATGCTTTCGCTGCCAGGTGAGGCGTACCTCACCGAAATCAGCGAAGTGGCTGACGTCGATGCGATCCATATCGCCCGTGAGTTCGCCCGCAAGCAACTGGCCGAAGGCTTGTTCGAGGCGCTGTGGCTGCGTTATCAGGCCAACCGTGACCTGTCGAAGAAAACCCCGTACGTCGCCGAAGCCGAGCATTTCGCCCGTCGCGCGCTGCAGAACATTGCGCTGTCGTACCTGATGCTCAGCGGCAAGCCGGAAGTGCTGGCAGCGGCGCTGGAGCAATTCGAAACGGCCGACAACATGACCGAGCGCCTGACTGCGCTGGCGGTGTTGGTCAATTCGCCGTTCGAAGAGCAGAAGGCGGCGGCGCTGGCGAGTTTCGCCGAACACTTCAAGGACAATCCGCTGGTCATGGATCAATGGTTCAGCGTGCAGGCTGGCAGCACTTTGCCCGGCGGTCTGGAACGCGTGAAAGCGTTGATGCAGCACCCGGCGTTCAACATCAAGAATCCGAACAAGGTGCGTGCGCTGGTCGGCGCGTTTGCCGGGCAGAACCTGATCAACTTCCACGCGGCAGATGGCTCCGGCTATCGCTTCCTCGCGGATCTGGTGATCGAGCTGAACGGCTTCAACCCGCAGATCGCCTCGCGCCAACTGGCGCCACTGACCCGCTGGCGCAAATACGACAGCGCCCGTCAGGCGTTGATGAAGGCTGAGCTGGAGCGGATTCGGGCGTCGGGGCAGTTGTCGAGTGATGTGTATGAGGTGGTGAGCAAGAGCCTGGCTTGATGGTGTGTTGAAGTCGGTGTTCCAGCTGTGGACCGGCCCTCACCCTAACCCTCTCCCAGTGGGAGAGGGGACTGACCGGGGTGGATGTTCGAGTTACACCGACCTGAAAGTCCGGAGTCGAACTCAGGTTTTGAACAGCACGAAGATCGGCTCCCTTTCCCCCTCGCCCCCTGGGGGAGAGGGCTGGGGTGAGGGGGTAAGATGTAAGCCTCACTACAAAGCCCAAGCCATATACATAAAAAACGCCGCATTAATCAATGCGGCGTTTTTTATTGACTAAAAGTTACTTCAGGTCGAAACGGTCCAGGTTGGTGACCTTCGTCCACGCAGCAACGAAGTCCTTAACAAACTGCTCCTTGGCATCCGCACTGGCATACACCTCGGCCAACGCCCTCAACTGCGCGTTGGAACCAAACACCAGATCAACCCGCGTCGCCGTCCACTTCACGCTGCCGGTTTTACGGTCGCGCCCCTCGAACTCATCCGCATCCCTCGAAGTTGGCTTCCACTCCACGCCCATGTCCAGAAGGTTGGTGAAGAAGTCATTGGTCAGCGCTTCAGTTTGCGAGGTGAACACGCCATGGCGGGTTTGCCCGACATTGGTGTTCAACACCCGCAAGCCACCCAGCAACACGGTCATCTCCGGCGCGGTGAGCGTCAGCAGTTGCGCCTTGTCGATCAACAGTGCTTCGGCCGAAACGGTGTATTTGCCTTTGCTGTAGTTGCGGAAACCATCGGCAATCGGTTCGAGGAAGCCAAAGGAATCAACGTCGGTTTGCTCTTGCGAGGCGTCCGTACGGCCCGGTGTGAACGGTACTGACACGGAATGGCCAGCGTTTTTCGCCGCCTGTTCGACTCCGGCATTACCTGCCAGCACGATCAGATCCGCCAACGAGACTTGCTTGCCGGCGGCGGCGCCATTGAACTCGTTCTGAACCCCCTCGAGCGTTTGCAGGACCTTGGCCAATTGTTCCGGCTGATTGGCTTGCCAGGAACGCTGTGGCTCCAGGCGCAGACGACCACCGTTGGCGCCACCGCGTTTGTCCGAACCACGGAACGTTGAAACCGCCGCCCACGCGGTCGAGACCAATTGCGCTACCGACAATCCAGAGGCGAGGATTTTGCTTTTCAGTGCTGCAGCGTCGTTGTTGTCGATCAGTGCATGCGTGACCTGGGGAATCGGGTCTTGCCACAGCAATTCTTCGTTGGGCAGTTCCGGGCCGAGGTAGCGCGACAACGGGCCCATGTCACGGTGAATGAGTTTGTACCAGGCGCGGGCAAAGGCATCGGCCAGTTGATCCGGATTAGCCAGGAAGCGCCGCGAAATCTGCTCGTACGCCGGATCGAAACGCAGCGCCAGGTCAGAGGTCAGCATGGTTGGCGACAGTTTCTTGCTCGGGTCGTGGGCGTGGGGGACGGTGCCGGCACCGCCGCCATTTTTCGGTATCCACTGATGCGCGCCGGCCGGGCTTTTGCTCAGCTCCCACTCGAAACCGAAGAGGTTTTCCAGGTAGTTGTTGCTCCAGCGGGTGGGCGTTGTAGTCCAGGTCACTTCGAGGCCGCTGGTGATGGTGTCGCCACCCTTGCCGGTACCAAAGGCGTTGCGCCAGCCCAGACCCTGTTCTTCAAGTCCGGCAGCTTCCGGCTCAGGCCCGACGTTGTCGGCGGGGCCGGCGCCGTGGGTTTTACCGAAGGCGTGGCCGCCAGCGATCAGTGCCACGGTTTCTTCATCGTTCATGGCCATGCGGCCGAAGGTTTCGCGGATGTCCAGCGCCGAGGCCACGGGATCCGGATTGCCTTCCGGGCCTTCAGGATTCACATAGATCAGGCCCATTTGCACCGCCGCGAGCGGGTTTTCCAGATTGCGTTCGCCCTGATCGGTGCGGCTTTCTTCCTTGCCGTGCAAATCCGGTTCAGCGACCAACGTGCCGTCGCCGGGTTCCTGCATGGCGGACTTGTCTTTGCCGTAGCGGCTGTCACCGCCCAGCCATTCATGTTCCGAACCCCAATAGACATCTTCGTCCGGCTCCCACACATCCGGCCGGCCGCCAGAGAAACCGAAAGTCTTGAAGCCCATCGATTCCAGCGCGACGTTTCCGGTGAGGACAATCAGGTCGGCCCAGGAAATGTTGCGACCGTATTTCTGTTTGATCGGCCACAGGAGACGGCGGGCCTTGTCGAGGCTGACGTTGTCCGGCCAGCTGTTTAGCGGAGCAAACCGTTGCTGGCCGGAACCGGCGCCACCGCGGCCGTCCGCGGTTCGATAGGTGCCGGCGCTGTGCCAGGCCATGCGGATGAAGAGGGGGCCGTAGTGGCCGAAGTCTGCTGGCCACCAGTCCTGAGAATCGGTCATCAACGCCGTGAGGTCTTGTTTCAGCGCTTGAAAATCGAGGCTTTTGAAGGCTTTGGCGTAGTCGAAATCCTTGCCCAGCGGATCGGACTTGGGCGAATGCTGGCTGAGGATTTTCAGGTTGAGTTGATTCGGCCACCAGTCACGGTTCGTCGTACCACCACCGGCGGCGTGGTTGAACGGGCATTTCGATTCGTTTGCCATGTTCGGGTCCTTATCAGGTCTGCTACGGCCGGCTCGTGCCGACTTCGGACTAGTAAGGCTAGACCCGACTTGGAGATGCAGCTAATAGGCCGACTATTGGGCGCCGATAGGTAAAGTCTTTTAGCGCTTTCACCGTGCGGTGCGGGTCTCGCCGCAGAACCGATGCCAGCCCGAAAGCCACGTCCTTGAGCAGCTGTTGTGATGAGTGAAGGAAGAAACGGGATGACAGAAAGAAATGTTATTGTATAACATTAAATCGGTTTCATTTTGTTTCTGCCGGCGTTATCTGCAAACGCTGGCAGCGATCTTCACTTTTCAGCTCATGGAAGTTCTGCAATGCCTGCCCGTTCCCACCCCCTGCAACGACGCCTGAATCCGTTGGCCGCCGCGCTGCTTTTTGCCGCGCCGGTGTTCGCCGCCGACGCCCTCGAACTGCAACCCCAGGTCATCACCGGCAATCCGCTTGGCAGCCAGACACTCGCCTCGCCCTCAACCGTGCTGGGCGGCGACGACCTGACGTTTCAACAAAAGGGCAGCCTCGGCGAAACCCTGAACAAGCAACCCGGCGTGTCGTCATCGTATTTCGGCCCGGGCGCGAGCCGGCCGATCATTCGCGGGCAGTACGGTGACCGCATTCGTATTCTGCGTAACGGTGTCGGCGCACTGGACGCCTCATCGCTGTCTTACGATCACGCCGTGCCGCTCGACCCGGTCAACGTCGAGCGCATTGAAATCGTGCGCGGCCCGGCAGCCTTGCTGTATGGCGGCAGCGCCATCGGCGGGGTGGTCAACACCTTTGATAATCGCATTCCGACCGAGGCCATCGACGGTATCCACGGTGCCGGCGAATTGCGTTATGGCGGTGCCGACACCACGCGCAGCAGCGCAGGCAAACTTGAGGCCGGCAACGGCGAATTCGCTTTGCACCTGGACGCCAGCGCCCGCGAATTCAATGATCTGAAGATCCCCGGATATGCGAAAACCGCTCGCGAACGTACAGACGACGACGGCGATTCGAAAAAACATCGCCTGGCCAACAGCGATGGGCGTCAGGACGGCGGTGCGGTGGGTGGCTCCTACACCTGGGATGATGGTTATGCCGGGCTGTCCTACAGCAATTACGATTCGAATTACGGCTCGCCGGCCGAAGACGATGTGCGTATTCGCATGCAACAGGAGCATTACGCTTTCGCGTCCGAGATGCGCAATCTCGACGGGCCGTTCAGTTCGATCAAGCTGGATGCCGGTTACACCGATTACCAGCACCGCGAAATCGAAGGCGGCGAGGTCGGCACGACGTTCAAGAACAAGGGCTACGAGGCGCGGATCGAGGCGCGGCACCAGCCGTTGGGGCCGTTCAATGGGGTGATCGGCGCGCAGGTCAGCCGCAGCGAATTCTCCGCGCTGGGCGAAGAAGCGTTTGTGCCGCAGACCGATACCGACGCCGGTGCACTGTTCATTCTTGAAGAGCTGCAAGCCACCGATCGATTGCTGTTCACCCTCGGTGGACGTCTGGAACACACCACGGTCGATCCCGACGCCAAAGGCAACGAGCGGTTTGCCAACGCTGAGCGCTCCAGCAGTTTCACCGCCGGCAGCTTGTCGTCTGGTGCGGTGTACACGCTGACGCCAATCTGGTCGGTGGCCGCGACGCTGGGCTACACCGAACGCGCACCGACGTTCTACGAGCTGTACGCCAACGGTGCCCACGTTGCGACCGGCACTTATGAAGTCGGTGATGCCGGACTGTCGAAAGAAAAAGCCGTGTCCAGCGACCTCGCGCTGCGATTCGACAACGGCACGCACAAGGGCAGCGTCGGCGTGTTCTACAGCCATTTCTCCAATTACATCGGCTTGCTCGGCACCGGCCGCACGTTGAATGACGAAGGTGAGGAGGACGCCAACGGCATCCCTGAATACACCTACTCCGGCGTACGTGCACGCTTCAGCGGTATCGAGGCGCAGGATCGCTGGACGCTTGGCGAAAATGCCTACGGCAAGTTTGCCCTGGAGCTGTCCGGCGACTACACCCGTGCGAAGAACCTCGACACCGGCGAAGACCTGCCACGCATCGCGCCGTTGCGCTTGAACAGCGGGTTGCTGTGGGAACTGGACAAATGGCAGGCGCGGATCGATGTCGAGCACGCCAGTTCACAGCATCGCGTGCCGGCCAATGAAAGCAGCACCGATGGCTACACCACGCTGGGCGCCAATCTCGGTTATCACTTCGACGTCGGCCAGAGCAAATGGCTGGCCTTCGTCAACGCCGAGAACCTGACCAATCAAACCGTGCGTTACGCCAGTTCGATCCTGCGCGACATTGCGCCGGCAGAAGGACGCAGCATCCAGGTCGGGTTGCGCACAACGTTCTGACCCCATCCCTGTAGGAGCTGCCGCAGGCTGCGATCTGTTGATCTTGTCTTTCTAAAAACAACATCAAAAGATCGCAGCCTGCGGCAGCTCCTACAGTTGATGATCAGATGGGTGATCAAGTGGATTGCGCGGTGTCGTCGTCCGGCACGTCGTCGAGCATGTCCTCTTGCCCCGGCAGTTCAGTGATCACGCTGAAGTCCGTGACCTCGACGGCGCCCAAGCCGTAACCCAGTAAATGAAAGGAAAACGCTTTGCGCTCTTGCGGGTTGTCGAAGCTGAAATTCATTTGCAGCGGCTGGTCGGCAGTTGCCACCATTTCTGCTGGCAGACCGATCTGCACGTCCTGTTCAAACTCCTTGGCCTTGAGTTGAATGTATGCCGCCTGCTGCGGATCAACCGAACGCACGGTCAGGCGCACGCGGGTGTGCGAGCCCTTGGGCATTTCCAGATACTGCGCGCCGATCAGGTTGTCGGCCCAGTCATCCTTGATCTGCGCTTGCAGCGGGATGACGTTGGTGCTGCCGAACTGATAGCGATGATTGAGCGGTGTGCGCAGCAACGACAGGTCCAGCGCGTTGGCGCGAGCGGCAATCTGCCGGGCGGGGTGACCGCTGTAGGTGCCTTTGTACGTGGCGTTTTCAGCGATGAAGCCGGCGCTTTGGTAATAACGACAGCGGCGCGGCATGTCGCATTCGGAAAAGATTCCCTGGCCATTGTGGTAGCGCAGTTTGCCGTTGGTGAACGACATGATCTCGCGCCCGGTATCGTAGTCGCGGAATAACGAGCGACCGCTCAGCGCGGAAGGCACCGGCAGGTCGAAATAATCGAGGATCGAAGTGCTCAGATCAACGTGGCCATACACGCCTTTGTTCAGCCGTGGCAGCTGTTCGTGCTCCGGCGCCAGCGTCAGATTGAAACCCCACGACGAGGCCAGTCGCACGCCGTCGATGCCGTGGGATTCATCCGAAGTGATCACCACCAGCGTGTCTTTCAACACGCCTTGGCGTTCCAGCCCGCTGAGGAATTGCTCCAGCGCATCGTCGAGATAACCGACGGCGGCTTGCTTGGGCGTTTCATAGCGCTGCAGATAGTCTTCCGGTGCGGAGTAGGGCTGGTGAGTGCCGACGGTCAACAGCGTCAGCATCCACGGTTGTTTTTGCTTTTTCAGTTGGCCGACATAATCCAGCGCACCCTCGAAAAACGCCTTGTCATCCTTGCCCCACGGGAATTCCAGATAGTTGCTGTTGGTGAACCATTCCAGGCCATGGGTCGCATCGAAACCAATGTGCGGCATGATCTTGTCTTTGGCCATGAAGCGCAGGCCGGCACCTTGCAGGTAGTGTGTACTGAAGCCGTGTTCGCGCAGTTGCGCCGGCAGACAAGCCTGATTGCGTTCGTTAAGGGTGAGCATCTCCACACCTTTCGGCGTGCCGTTGTTGAGCTTGTCGTAATCGCCGCAGAGCATCGCGTACAGACCGCGAATGGTCTGGTGCGTGTGCAGCACGTAATCCGGAGTGTTCATGCCGCGCTCGGCCCAGCGACTGAGGTTGGGCATCAGGTCTTCCTGATAATGGCTGCCGATGGCTTCGCGGTTGGCGCGGATGTAGGCACCGGGAATGCCTTCCAGGGCGATGATCAAGACGTTGCGCGCCTGACCCGGCGCGGCCAGCAGTTTTTGCCCGTTGAGATCGACGTCAGTCAGCCCGGACATGGCCGGCGCCGGTTCTTCGACATCGCCGTCCAGCCATTCCTCGGCGCGGATCTGCAGGTCCGCGACCTCGCTGGCCATCAGTTGATGCGGCAGGTTGTAGGCACGCCATGGATCAGCCTCGCTCGGCCACAGGTTCTGCACTGCCCAATGTGCGGCGAACAGCACCAACGGCGCACTCCAGACCACGCGGGGCAGGGCTGGGCGCGATGTACCACGTGCGGTGAATTGCGTCAGCAGCCAGAGCAGCAGGGCCAGCAGCAGGGTGATGGCCAACGCCGGATGCGCGAGGCCACCGCCGGTGGAGTTTTCGACGAATTGCGGGTCGATCAGGTAATGAATGTCCGAAGGCGTTGGAAGCCGGCCGACGGCGCTGACCAGTTCGGCGGTCGCCACTGCCAGCAGGCCGCAGAACAGCAGCAGCGGCAGCGCCAGCCACCACGCCCGGCGATGCAACAGCACGACCAGCAGGCTGCCGATGGCCAGATCCGACAAATAACCCAACGGGGTCGACCAGCCCAGCGCCGCGCGCAGGCACAGCGGCACGATCAGCGTGAGAAAGATCAGCGAAAAGAGGCGGGCAGAGGGCTGCCGTAACCGGTTAAAAAGAGCGCTCACAAAAAAAGACCTTCCAGCCATTAAAACGTCATAAAAGTGTGCGCGATGATACCAAGGGTGAGCTGTCTGATCGCCCTTTTAAACGCTCAACTGATGCGCCTATGCAGCGGCTTGCGACACCGATGAGATACCTGTAACCCCAGCCAGCCCTCGCGTCGGCGGGTAATCAGCGATATTGCCGACGGCGGATTTATTGTTTCAGGCTGTTTAGCCGGCACCGGATCCCTGTAGGAGTTGCGGCACGCTGCGATCTTTAGATCCTGATTTTTTAAAAAACACGTTCAAAAGATCGCAGCCTCGTTGCACTCGGTAGCGCCTACAGGGGATTGGTGTTGAACGGGCCTTTGATCTGTTAAAGCTGCATTTGCGAAACGCTGCGATTTACAATGGCCGACCTCTGATGGAGATCAGCCTTCGTGGATGTTCTCGAACAACTCTATGTGCACCTTGATCGGTGGATCATTGCCCCGGTCAGCGGGCAGTTCGTCGGTCTGTTTGATCTGAATGGGCGCCTCGGCGTGGGGTTTATCGTCGCGTCCTACTGCGTCGCCTACGTGCTGTTTCGCCATCGTAAATCCCCGCACCTCACGGCAGCGCCGTCGTTCTGGCAATTCATCGGCGGCAGCCGCGTGTTCGGGCATCGCTCGGCGTGGCTGGATTATCGCTATTACTTCATCAAGGCCATTCTCAAAGTCATCTGGGTGCTGCCGATCGTCGCGCTGGTCGATCCGTGGATCCTGCGTTCCGGCGACTATCAGCAGTTTTTCAGCCATCTGTGGGGCGCGCGCGAACAAGTGCCGAATCACCCCTTCATCGCACTGTTCTACGGCGTCGGCGTATTTCTGCTCAAGGACTTCCTGCATTACTGGATTCATCGCGCCTTTCATTCGCGCTACCTGTGGGAGTTTCACAAGGTGCATCATTCGGCGCCGGTGCTGGTGCCCGCCACGGCGAGCCGCATTCATATTGTCGAAACCCTGGTCGAGCGGTTGGTGATGACCGCCGGCATCGCTGCGTTTGCCGGAGCGGTCTGGTATCTCTGCGGTGGGGAAGTCAGTGGCGACACCTTGTTTGGCGTGACCTTGCTGGTGCTGATCCTCAATAGCCTCGCGTCGAACCTGCGCCACAGTCATGTCTGGCTGTCGTTCGGCCCGGCGATCGAACATGTGCTGAACAGCCCGGCGCAGCACCAGATCCATCACAGTGACGCCGTGCGCCACCGCAACAGGAACTTCGCCACCAATCTGTCGGTGTGGGACTGGTTGTTCGGCACGTTATACGTCACCACCTCAACGCCGGAGCCGTTGCGCTTCGGCACCGGTGAGGCGGATCGCGAACGCTACCTGACGCTGTACAGCCTGATCGTCATGCCCTTTGTCGATACCGCACGACGCTTTCTGCCCGCCAAACAGCCGCGTGCTATCGATATGCAATAAAGGTATTTAATGTAAGTTTTTTATAGCGATACAGTCCGGCCTTTCAGCAAATCACTTCCCTGCTGCGAGGTTGTCATGGCCACACCGTTGAAACGTTCCGCGCTGACTCTGTTGGCTGCATCCCTGGCGGCCACTGCGCTGTTCAGCACTAACGTCCACGCCGAAGGCAAGATCAGCATCGCCCAACAATTCGGCATTGGTTACCTGATTCTTGATGTGGTGCGTGATCAGCAGCTGATCGAAAAACACGGTAAGGAGCAGGGCCTCGACATCAAGGTCGACTGGAACAGCATCTCTGGCGCCACCGCGATGAACGAAGCGCTGCTGACCGGTTCGCTCGATGTGGTCTCGGCTGGCGTGCCGCCGATGCTCACCGTGTGGGACCGCACCAAAGGCAAACAGAGCGTCAAAGCCATCGCCGCGCTCGGTTCGATGCCCAACTATTTGCTGACCAACAACCCGAACATCAAGACACTCAAGGACTTTAGCGACAAGGACCGGATCGCCGTGCCGGCGGCCGGCGTGGGTTTCCAGTCACGCACCTTGCAGATCGAAACCGCCAAGGAATTCGGCGACGCCCAGTTCAAGAAATTCGACGACATCTCGGTCAGCCTGCCGCACCCCGACGCCACCGCCGCGTTGATTGCCGGCGGCTCGGAAATCAACTCGCACTTCTCCAGCCCGCCGTTCCAGTATCAGGCGCTGCAGAATCCCAACGTGCACAAAGTGCTGAGTTCTTACGACATCCTTGGCGGCCAAGCGACATTCAACGTGCTGTACACCACGGAAAAATTCCACGACGAAAACCCGAAGACCTACAAGGCGTTCTACGCCGCACTGGCTGAAGCCGAGAAAATCATCAAGGCTGACAAACCCGCTGCTGCACAGGCGTACATTCGTGTCGAACAGTCGAAATTGCCGCTGGCCCTGGTCGAGCAAATCGTCAAAGACCCGGAAATCGATTTCACCGTGGTGCCGCAGCGCACATTCATCTACGCGGAGAAATTGCAGGAATTGGGTGTGCTGAAGAACAAGGCGGGGAGTTGGAAGGATTACTTCTTTGAAGAGGCGCATGAGGGGGCGGGGAGCTGATACACGCAATACATCGAGCTGTGCGCCGCCCAGTAATCACTGTAACAAGTAGCCCGATGATGGGACTTTCCGGAATGATATAACCTGTGGCGAGGGGATTTATCCCCGTTGGGTCGCGCAGCGGCCCCTCTTTTGATTCATAAAAGGATGGGCCTGCTGCGCAGGCCAACGGGGATAAATCCCCTCGCCACAGGGGGCGGTGTTAACTCTCTTTGTCGTCGAAGATGTCTTCAATGGGCATTTCGAACGCGCGGGCAATCTGGAATGCCAGCGGCAAACTCGGGTCGTAGCGCTCATTCTCGATCGCATTGATGGTCTGGCGCGACACGTTCAGGCGTTGCGCCAGATCGACTTGCGACCATTTGCGCTCGGCGCGCAATTCCTTGAGGCGATTTTTCATTGGTAGCGGCGTCGCGCAATTTGCAGGCCGACAATCCACATGAGCCCCATCACCGGCCACACGCACGTCCACGGAATGTGGGGAGCGCCGACGTTTTCCAGAAAACCGTAGCTGAAGGTCAACAGTGCCGAGGCGGCGAAAGCGAAGCCCAGCGCTTCAAACTGGATGCGCAGATGCATTTCGTCCATGCGCCGCATGTTGCGCACGATTGCCCAGCACATCAGTCCCGCCGGAATGACCGGCGTCAGCGCGACGGCCGAGCGCAGCACGATGGGGGCTTCCATCAGGTATTGCGAGGCAATCAATGAGGCTGTCAGCACCAGCATGTAGATGATTAATGCTGCGCCCAATTCGAGGTAGTACCGGTTCATTCTCCATATCCTATGTAAAAGACCCTTTACATGGTCGCCGAAGATTTGTCCGGTGTAAAGTACGCTTTCCATCAGGCTGGTAACCTCGAACAGACTCATGCCGGAGGATTTTCGCCTGGGTCTGCAGCTTAGGGTCACGCTTTCTGGACAGCGTAATAGCCACTCAGTAGCATTCGACTCCAACGGATTATCCCTTCGCACGTCGTCCGACGTGGAACGCTCAAGGAATCGACATGCGTGACACCCCCAATGATCCGCAACGAACGGTCGTGACCCTGGTCAACGGCGAGATTCGTTGTGAAACGCAGATCAGTTTCAGCTCGATGTCGCTCGTCGATGGCGAGATTCGGGTGCATCGTGCTGAAGGCAATCAGCTAGACGTTCCGGTGCCCGGGGCGGACTTCGCGCTGCGCTTTGATCTGGACGGCGTGCAAAAAGTACCGGTGACGCAACAGACGCCGGTTGAACCGGTGCCTGCCGATGACAGCTTGAAGTTGTTCACCTCGAAAACCGTATGGATCACCCTCGGGCTGTGGTTCTTCGTCAGTTCGGTGTTTGGTTGGCTGGGGATTGTGGCGGCAGGCGGATATCTCGGTTACCAGTGGCGTGAGGTTGAGAAGCGCAAGGAACAGCTGGCCAAGGCGCCCGTAGATAAAGCCGTGACCCGTTCCGCCTCGGGGATGTCACGGGAAAGCGTGCGCAGGGCTTTGGCCCGCAAGCGTTAGTGCATACCCAAAACAAAAAAGGGGCGGCCTGATCATCGATCAGGCCGCCCCTTTTTTTACAGCCCAGTCAGATCAATGCATCTTGCTGTGATCGTGACCTTCCATGCTGGTCAGCGCACGAACCGGTGCCTTCACTTCGATGGTTTCTTTCTCGCCCTTGGCGTTCTCGACGGTCAGGGTCAGCGGCACTGTTTCGCCTTCTTTCAGCTGACCGCTGAGGCCCATCAGCATCACGTGGTAGCCGTTCGGATCAAGCTTGACGGCTTTGCCGGCCGGCAGTTCGACGAACTTCACCGGGCCCATGCTCATGACGTCGTTCTTCATGGTCATTTCGTGGATCTGCACGTCTTTGGCCACTGGTGTGGCGACGCTGAGCAGTTTGCTGTCGCTGTCGGCGGTGAGGGTCATGAACGCGCCACTGGCGGTCTGGGTCGGCACGGTGGCGCGGACCCAGGCGTCGTCGACTTGGGTCTGGGCCGACGCCTGGAACGCCAGGCCCATCAGCGACAGGGTCAGCGCGGCGCGTTTGATGTGATTCAGAACAGGGTGCATCAGCAAACCTCCATAACAGTAAGCAAATCTTCCGTGCATTGTTCTGCCGAAAGCGATGTGGACAGACCCAGGCGCAGACCGCCGTTGGAGTCGTAAACGTAACTGGTGGCAGTGTGCGAGATGGTGTAGGTGTCGCCGGCCGGGACTTTCTCGTAGAACACGTCGAATTCCTTGGCCGTGGCCGCGGTTTCCTCAAGCGTGCCATACAGCGCCACGAAAGTCGGGTCGAAGGCTTTCATGTAGGCGTCGAGGATTTCCGGGGTGTCGCGTTCGGGATCGAGGCTGATGAAAATCACCTGCAAGCGGTCGCCATCGGCGCCCATCAGCTTCTTGATTTTCGCCGCGCGGGCGAGGGTGGTCGGGCAGACTGCCGGGCACTGGGTGAAACCGAAGAACACCATCGGCATCATGCCGCGAAAGCTCGACAGCGTCATGGTTTCGCCATCGGTGTTCTTCAGTTTGAAGGTGCGTCCCATGATCTTGTTACTCAGATCCTTGCCGTACTTGTACGACAGTTGGCCGCGGGTGTCGCAGCCGGCGAGCAGGCCGAGCCCGAGTACGCCCATTCCCGCAAGCACCTTGCGGCGAGTCAACAAAGCCGTCATCTAATACCGCCTTTTGCAGCCCGTCAGTCGACAGGACTGGCGGGGGGTTAACCGTAAAAGCGGCGCATGATACCAAACTGAGACCAGACGACGGCTGCGGATCGCCGCGCGGTGTGGGATCTGGCGACAAAAGGTGTAAGAAAAAGTGACGAGTGCTTACTGCACTTGCGCCGCATCGGCCCGCCAGCCGCCGCCCAGCGCGGTGTACAGGTTGACCTCGGCGACCAGTTGCGCGAGGCGGTCGGTGATCAATCCTTGCTGCGAACTGAACAGCGAACGCTGTGCATCGAGGAACGTCAGGCTGCTGTCGACACCGTTCTTGTAACGATTCTGCGCGAGGTTGTAATAGGTTTGCGTGGCCTCGACCAGATCGCGTTGCGCCTGCAATTGCTGCTGATAGGTGGCGCGCGCGGCGAGTCCGTCGGCGACTTCCTGAAACGCCGTTTGAATCGATTTTTCGTATTCGGCGACGGCGACGTCTTTCTGCAGTTTCGAATAATCCAGGCTTGCGCGCAGGCTGCCGGCGTTGAAGATCGGCAGGTTGATTTGCGGTTGAAAGGTCCACGCGCCGGAACCACCGCCAAACAACCCGGACAGATCGCGGCTGGAAGTGCCGGCATTGGCGGTCAGGCTGACACTGGGGAAAAACGCCGCCCGCGCCGCGCCGATATTGGCGTTGGCGGCTTTCAGTTTGTATTCGGCCTGGAGAATGTCCGGGCGCCGTTGCAGCAAGTCCGAGGGCAAACCGGCCGGCAGTTGCTCGACCAGATCACTGGCCAGCGGTTGCCCGGGCAAGGACGCCGGCACCGGCGTGCCGACCAGCAAGGTCAGGCTGTTCAGGTCCTGCGCGACCTGGCGCTGATAGCGCGCCAGATTGGCCCGTGAACTGTCGACGCTGGTTTGCGCCTGCGCCTGCTCCAGCGCCGAGGATTTGCCGGCATCGCGATTGCGCGTGGTCAGGTGCAGGCTCTGCTCGTCGGCGGCGAGGGTGTCGCGGGTCAGTTCGAGCAGTTCCTGATCGGCGCGCCAGGTCAGGTAGGCATTGGCGACGTTGGCCACCAGACTCAATTGTGCGCTGCGCCGCGCCTGTTCGGTCGCCAGCCAGGTTTGCAGCGCCTGCTCGCTGAGGCTGCGCACCCGGCCGAAGAAGTCCAGTTCGTAGGCGCTGATGCCAAGGTTAACCGCGTAGGTCGAGTTGATCAGCGCTTTGCCTTGGGTCACGCTCGGCGGCATGCGCTGGCGTGATTCGCTGGCATTGGCCGACACCGCCGGGTACAGGTCGGCACGCTGGATGCGGTATTGCGCCTGAAACGCTTCGACGTTGAGCGCCGCGACGCGCAGGTCGCGGTTGTTGACCAGGGCGCTTTCGATCAGTCGTTGCAGGGCCGGATCATTGAACAGCGTGCGCCAGTCTTCGCTGGACGTGGCGGCCTGCGTTGGCAGCGGATATTGCGTTGCAACCGGTGAGGCGGGCTGCTGGTAGTCGGGAATCAAGGAGCAGCCGGCCATCAGCATGGCCATGGACAGCAGAGAAAATCGCAACGTCGACATCAAACAGCCTCGTTCATGAAAGAGCAGATGCTTGTAGTGAATAACCTAAGCCAGACACTCCCCCCGTAGGAGCTGCGGCACGCTGCGATCTGTTGATCTTGTTTTTAAACAAAGCAGGATCAAAAGATCGCAGCGTGCCGCAGCTCCTACAGGGGGGGAAGTCAGTTGAACCGGCTCAGGCCCCGGCCATCCATTTCGCCAGCCCATGCCGGCCACTGACCCCCAGTTTCGCCGTGGCGCGCTTGAGATAAGTCTCGATCGAGCTGTTTTTGACCCTCAGCTGTTCCGCCATTTGCGGCACCGTGCCGCCGGTCAACAGGCCCAGGCACACCTCCTTTTCGCGTGCCGAGAGAACGATGCCGCTCAGTCCCAGGCGTTCATCGAATACCTGCGCCAACGGTGCCTGATCCAGTTCGGCCAAGGGCTGGCGCGGTTGTCTGGCGAGGAGTTGCCGACTGATCTGCGCATGGCGCTCGATCAGCGGCAGCAAGGTGTCGGAAAGGCTCTTGAGAAATGACAGTTCCGGCAGGGAAAACACGCGTTGGGTGTGCGGTCGGTAAAACGAGATGACGCATCGGCGGTTCGAGGTGCGCGAGACCAGATTGCACTGGTGGGCGCTGTGCTGCGGGTGGCGTGGCTGGAGCGAGGCTTTCAGTTGGATCAACAGCGAGTCGTTCATCTCGATCATCTTCTGTAGCAACGGATGATCGTCCGGTCGCTGCAACGGGTCGGGCGGCGGGAACGTCTGCGCCTGTCCGGCGCTGCCCAGCGGCTTGATCTCGACCACGCTGGCCTGACGCTCATCCAGCGTCCATTCACTCAGATCGACGCGGTTGACCGGCACCAGGGTGTCGACCAACTGGAACATGTTGGTGGCGAAGTGATCGTCGCCCGTGCTTGCAATCAGCTCCCCCAGTTGCCAGTAAAAGTGCGGGTTTTCCATGTTGCGAATGCTGCCGGTCAGATTCATATCCTTGTCATCCCTGTTTCAGAGCCATCACTGAATCGTCTGCCGTCTATGTAAAAGCCGCCCACGCAGTCATTTCTCCTTGAACATGATCCGGTGGGGGATTTAAGCCTATGGATTTGTCCTACGTCTGTAGGGGAAAACAGGGACACAAAGTGCCACTATTTCTGAATCTTGGCGCCGGGGTTCTGGCGGGGCGCAACACCAGCGAGGCGTCGCAAGTGACTGTTCAGTCATGCCAAGACCCTGAAAACCGGGGTAATGCTTTTGGCTGATCGGCGGTGCTCAGGCAAATGGCGGCGCTGCTATGTGGTTCTTTTCCTACAAGCTTTTCAGAATTTCCTCTCCGAACTTCTAGGCAGTGCCTACGCTAGCCACGCCAGAACGGCCAAACAGCCGCGTGCAGGCGATGTGGTTGTCCGGGTTTCAGGTGTCATGTCGGTGTCGGGGCCGATGCTTGAATACCCGGCAAATTACATGAGATGGATCTTATGCCGCCTATTTCTGCCAACGTGGCGGGCGATCAGTCCGCGCCTGTCGAGACGTTCCCTCTGACTGCCGCCCAACGGGATATCTGGCTGGACCAACTGAGTCGCGGAGATTCGCCGCTGTACAACATTGGCGGTTACGTTGAACTGAGCGGGCCGCTGGATCCGCAGTTGCTGCAAGCGGCACTTGAGCGACTGGTTGCAGGCCACGATGCCTTGCGCACGGTGCTGCTCGCCGAGGTCGGTGACGACGGCCTGCCATTGCAGGGATTTGCCCGGCAGTTGCCGGTGGCCATGCCGCTGCATGATGTCAGCGAGCATTCAGCACCACAGTCAGCGGCACAGGCGTTGATCGAAAAACAGATGGCGCAGGCGTACCTGTTGAGCGGCCAAGCATTGTTTCGCTTCAGCCTGATTCGCCTTGATCGGCACCGTCACTGGCTGGCGGCGCAGGCGCACCATTTGATCATCGATGGCTGGGGTTTCGGTCTGTTGTTCAAATCGCTGGGGGAAATCTACAGCGCGTTGTGCCGTGGCGACCAGCCAGCCGTGGCGGCGCCGTCCTATGTCGGCTTCATCGACGATGACGCGCGCTACCGGCAGTCATCGCGCTACGAACTCGATCAACGCTACTGGCTGGACAAGTACCGCAGTATTCCCGACCCCTTGCTGACGCCGCGTCATCACGAACCCCTCGACCCTGAAACGGCGCCCAGCCTGATCCATGTCGAGGCTTTTCCGGCGCTGTTGCACGAACGCATGAAAGACACCGCGCGGCAGCTCGGCGGCTCGGCGTTTCATGTGCTGCTGGCGGCGCTGCACGTGTATTTCAGTCGCACCGCGCAACGTGACGAGTGGGTGGTCGGCTTGCCGATTCTCAACCGCTCCGGGGCCCGTTTCAAAAGCACTTTGGGCTTGTTCACTCAGGTCAGCGCGATGCGCATGGGCTTTGGTCGAACACTGTCATTTGCCGAATTGATCCAGGCGATCGGCGCTGGCCTGAAGCAGGATTTCCGTCATCAGCGCTACCCGCTGAGCGAGATGAACCGCGCGCTGGGCCTGTTGCGCGAAGACCGTTCGCAGCTGTTCGAATTGTCGGTGTCCTACGAGCAGGATGACCATGACTACCGTTACGGTGACGCGCCGGGGCACGTGGTCAAGGTCTCCAACCAGCACGAAGCGACACCGCTGGCCCTTCACCTGCGCAGCAACCGTTACAACGACAAGGCCTGGTTGCATCTGGTGTATTCGCCGGCGTATTTCGCGGCGGACGAGATCGCCTCGTTCACCGAGCGCTTGTTGCTGATCCTCGAGCAAGGCCTGGAGTCTCCCGAACGGGCGGTCGCCGATTTCGACCTGAACACGCCAGCAGAAATCGCCCGGATCAATGAGTGGAACGACACTGGGGTCGGCTATCCGCAAGGCCAGATGATTCATCAGCGCTTTCAGTCGCGGGCAGCCGAACAGCCGGACGCGGTGGTCGCCACTTATCAGGGACGGACGCTGAGCTACGCCGAACTGAATCGGCAAGCCAATGCGCTGGCCCATCATCTGCTGGGCCTTGGCGTACGGCCTGATGAGCGGGTGGCGATTGTCGCGCGCAGGGGCCTGGAAACACTGGTCGGGCTGCTGGCGACGCTCAAGGCTGGCGCCGCTTATGTGCCGATTGACCCGGCGCATCCGCCCGAGCGCCTGAGTTACCTGCTCGGCGACAGCGCTCCGGTGGCGCTGCTGACGCAAAGTGATTTGCGTGATCGCCTGCCCGCCACAGCGCTGCCAGTGATTGAACTTGATCGCCGGGAGTGGTCGCTCGACCACTTGACCGATCCCGACGTTCCGGGGTTGAACACGACCAATCTGGCCTATGTGATTTACACCTCCGGCTCGACCGGGCTGCCCAAGGGTGTGATGGTCGAACACCGCACGTTGGCCAATCTGGTCGATTGGCACTGCGCGGCATTCGCTCTCGGCGCCGGGCAGCACACGTCGAGCCTCGCCGGGTTCGGTTTCGACGCGATGGCGTGGGAGATCTGGCCGGCGCTGTGTGCCGGGGCGACGGTGCATTTTTCCCCCGCGAGCGAAGGCAGCGAAGACATCGACGCACTGCTCGCCTGGTGGCGTGCGCAGCCGCTGGACGTCAGCTTCCTGCCAACACCGATTGCCGAATATGCCTTCAGTAAACAACTCGATCACCCGACCTTGCGCACCTTGCTGATCGGCGGTGATCGCCTGCGTCAGTTCAATCGTGCGCAGGGTTTTGCGGTGGTCAACAACTATGGCCCGACCGAAGCCACGGTGGTCGCCACTTCAGGCCTGATCACCCCGGGGCAGGCGTTGCACATCGGCAAACCGGTGAGCAATGCCACGGCTTACTTGCTCGACGAGCAGCAGCGCCCGGTGCCGCTCGGCATCATCGGCGAGTTGTATGTCGGCGGCGCCGGTGTCGCCCGCGGTTATCTGAACCGTCCGCAATTGACCGCCGAACGCTTCCTGGACGACCCGTTCAGCGCGCAGCCGGATGCGCGCATGTACCGCACCGGCGATCTCGCCCGTTGGCGCGGCGATGGCAATCTTGAGTACATCGGCCGTAACGACGATCAGGTGAAAGTTCGCGGTGTGCGTGTCGAGCCGGGCGAAATCGAAGCCGCTCTCGCCAGCCATGCGGCGGTGCAGGAAGCCGTGGTGCTGGTGCGCGACGGCCAACTGTTGGCGTGGTTCACCGAGCGTGAAGCGCTGGACATTCTGCAATTGCACGCGCACCTGACCTCGCGCTTGCCGGCCGCCATGCTGCCGGCTGCGTACGTGCGTTTGGCGACGTTACCGTTGACGGCCAATGGCAAGCTCGACCGCCAGGCCCTGCCGGCACCGGGGCCGGAAGCGTTGATCCGTCGTCAGTACGAGGCGCCACAGGGTGACGTCGAAATCGCTTTGGCGCAGATCTGGGCCGAGGTCTTGCAGGTCGAGCGGGTAGGGCGCCACGACCATTTCTTTGAGCTGGGCGGCCACTCGTTGTTGGCGGTCGGCCTGATCGAACGCATGCGCCAGATCGGCATGAGCAGCGATGTGCGGGTGCTGTTCAACCAGCCGACACTGGCGGCGCTGGCAGCGGCGGAGGGCAGTGGTCGCGAAGTCGAGGTGGCGGCCAACCGCATTCCCGCCGATTGCACGCACATCACGCCGGACCTGCTGCCACTGGTGCAACTGGATCAGGCGATGATCGAGCGTATCGTCGCGACAGTGCCGGGCGGCGCCGCCAACGTGCAGGACATCTACCCGTTGGCGCCGTTGCAGGAAGGCATTCTCTATCACCACATCACCGCCGCGCAGGGCGATCCGTATCTGCTGCAATCGCTGTTGGCGTTCGACAGCATCGAGCGGGTCGAGGCCTTCGCCGCTACGTTGCGTCAGGTCATGGCACGCCACGACATCCTGCGCACGGCCGTGGTCTGGGAAGGGCTGACGTCACCGGTGCAAGTGGTTTGGCGTGAGGCCATTTTGCCGGTGCAGGAGGTTGAACTTGACCCTGTCCACGGCGCGATCATTGATCAATTGCACGCGCGTTTCGATGCTCGGCGCTATCGCCTCGATGTCAGTCAGGCACCGCTGTTGCGTCTGATGTTTGCCCGTGATCCCGTGCATAACCGCGTGGTCGGCATCTTGCTGTTCCATCATTTGGCGATGGATCACATCGCGCTGGAGGCCATGCGCGAAGAAATCCACGCCTGCCTATCGGGTAGCGCCGAACCGCTGGCGGCACCGGTGCCATACCGCAACTATGTGGCGCAGACGCGTCTGGGCGTCAGTGAACAGGAACATGAAACGTTCTTTCGGCAGATGCTCGGCGACATCGACGAGCCGACCTTGCCGTTCGCCTTGCAGAACGTTCAGGGCGATGGCAGCAACATCGAAGAAGCCGGGCAAGCTGTGGCGCCCGATCTCTATCAACGCATGCAGCAGCAGGCACGTCTGGCCGGCGTGAGTGTCGCCAGCCTGATCCACCTCGCCTGGGCGCAGGTGTTGGCGGCGACATCCGCTCAGCAACGTGTGGTGTTCGGCACGGTGCTGATGGGCCGCATGCAGGGTGGCGCGGGGGCCGATCGCGCGCTGGGGGTGTTCATCAACACCTTGCCGCTACGGGTCGATGTCGGTGAAGGCGCGCGCGCTGCGGTGAAGTCCACCCATGCACGGCTGAGCGCTTTGCTCGCCCATGAACATGCCTCGTTGGCGCTGGCCCAGCGTTGCAGTGGCGTCGCCGCGCCAGCGCCGCTGTTCAGCGCCTTGCTCAACTACCGGCACAGCGATGATGTCGAGCAAAAAACCTCCCGGCAAACCTGGGAGGGCATTGAGACCCTGGCCAACGAGGAACGCACAAACTACCCGTTTACCTTGAGTGTCGATGACTTCGGCACGGGTTTGCGCCTGACCAGCAGAACCTTGTCGAACATTGGCGCGCAACGGATTTGCGCTTACGTGCAGGCGGCTTTGAACGGTCTGGTCGAGGCGTTGGAAACTACGTCGCAACGGCCGTTGAGCAGTCTGCCGTTGCTGCCGCAAGAAGAACTGCACCAGTTGTTGGTCGAGTTCAACGATACGGCAGTCGATTGCCCGATGGATCAGCCGCTGCAGGCGCTGTTCGAGCAACAGGTGCTGCGCAAGCCGGATGCGATTGCGGTGCAATTTGCCGAGCAGCGCCTGACCTATCGCGAGTTGAACGAACAGGCCAACCGTTTGGCCCATCATCTGCGCGGACTCGGCGTACAAGCGGATTCGCGGGTCGCGATCTGCGTCGAGCGCGGGCCGGAACTGGTGATCGGTCTGCTGGGCATTCTCAAGGCTGGCGGTGCTTACGTGCCGCTCGATCCGGATTATCCGCTGCAACGACTCAACTACATGTTGCAGGACAGCGCACCGGTCGCGCTGCTAGTGCATGCAGCGACGCGCGATCTGCTCGGCGAACCCGGCGTACCGCTGATCGATCTCGACCTCGGTTTATGGCAGGACCAGCCGCACGACAACCCGCAGGTGCCGGATCTCGGCGCGACGAATCTGGCCTACATGATCTACACCTCCGGCTCCACCGGTACGCCGAAAGGCGTGATGATCGAACACCGCAGCGCCTGCAACATGGTGCACTGGGGCTCGCAACTGGCGCCGCCCACCGAACACGGCGCGTTGCTGCAAAAGGCCCCGTACAGTTTCGACAGTTCGGTGTGGGAAATTTTCTGGCCGCTGTGCACGGGCATGCGCCTGGTGCTGGCGAGGGCCGACGGCAACCGCGATTCGGCCTATGTGACGCAAGTGATCCGCGAGCAGAACATTACCGTGGTCAAGTTCGTGCCGGCGTTGTTGCAGCAGTTCATCGAACAGGACGACGTCAGCCAGTGCACCAGCCTCACCGATGTGCTCAACGGTGGCGGCGAATTGACCGTTGCGCTGGCCCGGCAAGTACGCGAACGCCTGCCGTGGGTGCGCCTGCACAACGTCTATGGGCCGACCGAAACCACGGTCGATAGCAGCGGCTGGACATTGGAACCCGGTGAACCCGTGCCGCCGACATGGGTGCCGATCGGCAAGGCACTGAGCAACACGCGGCTGTTTGTCCTCGATGGCTGCGATCAACCGGTGCCGCTTGGCGTCAGCGGTCATCTGCACATAGGTGGGGCGGGCGTGGCGCGCGGCTATCTGGGGCTGCCGCAATTGCAGGCCGAACGCTTTATCGACAGCCCGTTTGTGGCCGGTGATCGCCTCTATCGCACCGGTGATCTGGTGCGTTACGGCGCTGATGGCAATCTCGAGTTTCTCGGGCGCAATGATTTTCAGGTCAAGCTGCGCGGGGTTCGTCTTGAGCTGGGCGAGATTGAAGCGCGTCTGCTGGAGCATCCGGCCATTCGTGAGGCGGTGGTGCTGGTACGCGATGAGCGACTGGTGGCTTATTACAGCGTGCGTGCCGAGCTGACTGCGCCGACGCTTGAAGCGTTGCGCACGCATGTTCTGGCGCAGTTGCCGGAGTTCATGGTGCCCGGCGCCTACGTGCTGCTGGCGGCGCTGCCCTTGACGCCCAACGACAAAATTGATCGCAGGGCGTTACCGCAACCGGGGGCGGAGGCGCTGCTCAGCCGGCCTTATGCCGCGCCCGAAGGCGACGTGGAAACGGCCCTGGCGCAGATCTGGGCGCAGGTGCTCAAGGTCGAGCAGGTGGGGCGCGACGACAATTTCTTCGAACTGGGTGGGCACTCGTTGCTGGCGGTCAGTCTGGTCGCGCGCATGCGCCTGGCCGGCCTGCATGTCGACGCGCGCACGCTGTTCAGCCAGCCGACACTGGCCGCACTGGCGGCACAGACCTCGCGACAGGCGAAGCAGATCGAGATCGCCCCGACCACCATCCCCAACCTCAACCGCAAACGCCGCCTCTGACCTCTCCCTGTAGGCGCTGCCGCAGGCTGCGATCTTTTGATCTGCCTTTTTAAGAACAAGATCAACAGATCGCAGCCTGCGGCAGCTCCTACAGAGGCGAGTAGCGGGAGGGCGGCTTGTCCCCGCTTCCCATGTCAGACACCCACGGCTCGATGTTTTAGTTTTTCCAGGCTGCGCGCCGCGTGCACGGACTCGCTGCTGCGCGCTCCTTTTTTCCGCATTTACAGCAGGTTACCTCATGCATTTCAGCGAACTGATGGCTGTTATTTCCACCCATGCGATCCGCCTTCAACAGGAAGATGAAGACCTGGTCATTCTGGGCAGCGACGACGCGCTGGACGACGCGTTGTGGGACAGCCTCTCGGCGCACAAGGCGCAACTGCTGGAACTGGTCGCCAAACACGGCGGCGACTGGCTGAGCCCGGCCTTTCGCATCACCCCGGACATGCTGCCGCTGGTGCAGCTCAATCAAGACACCCTTGACCGCATCGTCGCCACGGTGCCGGGTGGCGCCGCCAACGTGCAGGATATTTATCCGTTGTCGGCGTTGCAGGAAGGCATGCTTTATCACCATCTCTCGGCCGTTGCCGGCGATCCCTACATCTCTCAGGCGCGCTTCGTGTTCGACAGCCCGCAACGGCTGGAGGCTTTTGCCGAGGCGTTGCGCTGGGTGGTCAAGCGCCACGACATCCTGCGCACCTCGTTCGTCTGGGAGTCCCTCGACGAAGCGGTGCAAGTGGTCTGGCGCGAGGCGCCGTTGGTGTGTGAAGACATCAGCGTCGACAGCGACCGCGATGTGCTTACGCAGTTGCTGGAACGTCACGACCCGCAGCACTTGCGCCTCAACCTGCAGCAAGCACCGCTGCTGCGCATGGTCTACGCGCTGGATCCCGCTCAGGACCGCGTGGTCGCACTGTTGCTGTTTCATCACATGATCATGGATCACGTGGCGCTGGATGTGCTGCGCCGGGAAATCCAGGCCTTCCTGCTCGGGCAGACCGCGCAAGTGCCTGCGCCGGTGCCGTATCGCGATCACCTGGCGATGGCGCGCCGGGCCGGCAACGAGCAGGCGCAGGAAGCGTTTTTCCGCGAGATGCTCGCCGACATCGACGAACCGACGCTACCGTGTGGTTTGCAGGATGTGCAGGGCGACGGCCACGCCATCGAGGAAGCCGCGTTGCTGCTCGACAGTCGCTTGGGCCGGCAGTTGCGCGAGCAGGCGCGGCAGCTCGGCGTGAGCGTCGCGAGCCTGACGCATCTGGCGCTGGCGCGCGTGCTGGGGCAATTGTCCGGGCGCACGGCGGTGGTGTTCGGCACTGTGCTGCTCGGGCGGATGGACGCAGGCGAGGGCGGCGAACAAGCGCTGGGAATGTTCATCAACACCTTGCCGCTGCGCGTTGATGTCGGCGAGCAAAGCGTGCGTGCCGGCGTGCTGGCGACCCATCGGCGCCTGACCGCGTTGCTGGCGCACGAGCAAGCTTCGCTGGCCCTGGCGCAACGCTGCAGCGCCGTGGAGGTGCCGGCGCCGCTGTTCAGCGCGATCCTCAATTACCGGCACAGCAGCGTCGAAGAAGTCGCGGACGTGGTCGACATCGCCCCCGGTGTGCAGGTGCTCGGCGCCCGCGAGCGCACCAACTATCCGCTGACCATCAACATCGATGACCTCGGCGTGGATTTGCGCATCACCGCGCTGGCAGATGCGGCGCTGGGTGCTGAGCGCATGGCGAGCTATCTGAACACGGCGCTGGAGAGTTTGGCGGCGGCCCTGCAATCCAGCGCCGATGTGCCGCTGCAAACGCTGAAAATCCTCCCGGCCAGCGAACGCGAACACCTGCTGCACGACAGCAATTTGCCGCTGGCGCAGTTCCCTGAAACCCCGCTGATCCACCAGCAATTCGAAGCCCATGCACAGTCCCGGCCTGACGCCACAGCATTGATGTTCGAAGGGCAGACGCTCAGCTACGGCGAACTCAACCGTCGCGCCAATCAGGTCGCCCACCATTTGCTGGCGCTGAACATACGCCCTGACGACCGCGTCGCCATCTGCGTCGAACGCGGCCCGCAAATGATCATCGGCCTGCTCGGCGTACTCAAGGCCGGCGCTGGTTATGTGCCGATCGATCCGGCTTATCCGCTCGACAGAATCACTTTCACCATGCAGGACAGCGTCCCGGTGGCGGTACTCATGCAGGCGGCGACGCGCGATCGCCTGGCCGATCTCGACGTGCCGCAGATCGACCTCGACAGCGGCCAGCTCAAGGCCGAACTCGACAGCAATCCGCAGATCCCCGAACTGACCCCGACGCATCTGGCGTACGTGATCTACACCTCCGGCTCCACCGGTTTGCCCAAAGGCGTGATGGTCGAGCACCGCAACGTGGCGCGGCTGTTCTCCGCCACCCATGACGGGTTCCAGTTCAACCAGCAGGACACCTGGGCGCTGTTCCATTCCTTCGCCTTCGACTTTTCGGTGTGGGAAATCTGGGGCGCGCTGGCGTTCGGCGGGCAATTGCTGCTGGTCCCGCAAGCCATCAGCCGCGCGCCCGACGAATGCTACGCATTGCTCTGCCAAACCGGCGTGACCGTGCTCAACCAGACGCCGAGCGCGTTCCGCCAACTGATCGCCGCGCAGGGTCGCAGTCAGTTGCAGCATTCCCTGCGCGAAGTGATTTTCGGTGGCGAAGCCTTGGAGCCGGGCTTGCTCAAACCGTGGTATGCGCGGGTTGGCAACGCCGGCACACGGCTGGTGAACATGTACGGCATCACCGAAACCACGGTGCACGTGACCTATCGGCCGCTGCAAGCCGCCGATGCGCAATTGCTTGGCGTCAGCCCGATAGGCGTGCGCATTCCCGACCTGCAACTGTATGTCCTCGATGCGCAGCGTGAACCGGTGCCGGTCGGCGTGATTGGCGAGTTGTACGTCGGCGGCGCCGGGGTCGCGCGCGGTTATCTGAATCGCGCAGCGCTGACGGCCGAACGCTTTATCAATGATCCGTTCAGTGAAGACGCCGAGGCACGTTTGTATAAAACCGGCGACCTCGCACGCTGGGCCGCTGACGGCAGCCTCGAATACCTGGGCCGCAATGACGATCAGGTGAAAATTCGCGGTTTCCGCATCGAACTGGGCGAGATCGAGGCACGGCTGTCCGCTTGCGCAGGTGTGCGCGAAGCCGTGGTAATCGCTCGTGAGGACAGCCCCGGTGATCAGCGTCTGGTCGCTTATTGGCTGGCCGACGCAGGTGCGGCGCCGGACGTGGCGCAATTGCGCGATCAATTGCTGGTTTCGCTGGCGGAATACATGGTGCCGAGCGCTTTCGTCCGTCTGGACGCTTTGCCGCTGACCAGCAACGGCAAGCTCGACCGCAAAGCCCTGCCTGCGCCGGACAGCGAGGCCTTCGCCCGGCGCGGTTTCGAAGCGCCGGTCGGTGCCGTGGAAAACCTGATCGCCGGGCTCTGGCAGACGTTGCTCGGTGTCGAACAGGTCGGCCGCCATGACAACTTCTTCGAACTTGGCGGTCATTCGCTGCTGGCGGTGAAGCTGATCGAGCGCATGCGCCAACAGGATCTGCATTGCGACGTGCGTGTGCTGTTCGGTCAGCCGAGTGTGGCGGCGCTGGCGGCAACCTTGGGCAGCGAACGCGCGATTATCGTCCCGCAAAACCGTATCGAACCGGGTTGCACGCGCATTACCCCGGCCATGTTGCCGCTGGCCAATCTCGATCAGGCCGCTATCGACCGTGTCGTCGCCAGCGTTCCGGACGGCATCGCCAATGTGCAGGACATCTATGGCCTGGCGCCGTTGCAGGCGGGGATTCTCTATCACCATCTGGCAACCCGCGCCGGTGATCCGTATGTGTTGCAGGCGCAATTTGCCTTCGACGGTCTGGCGCAAATCAAAACCTTCGTTCGCGCCTTGAACGGCGTGATCGCACGCCATGACATTCTGCGCACCGGCATCGTCTGGGAAGGCCTGGAAGAGGCGGTGCAAGTGGTCTGGCGCAAGGCGCCACTGGCGCTGGAACGCGTCGATGCCGACGAACTCGACGGCGACGTGCTGGAGCAGATGCAGACGCGTTTCGATCCACGCCACTATCGCCTCGACCTCAATCGCGCGCCGCTGATGCGTTTCGCCTACACCGAAGATCAGCCAAACAAGCGCTGGATCGGCATGCTCCTGCTGCACCACATCGTCCTCGATCACACGGCGCTGGAAGTGCTGATCGCGGAAATGAACGACGTCATGCTCGGTCGCAGCAGCGACCTGCCGCCGGCGGTGCAATACCGCCACTTTGTCGCGCAGGCACGGCTCGGTGTCGATGACCAGGCGCATGAGGTGTTCTTCCGCGAGATGCTCAGCGACATCGACGAACCGACCGTGGCCTTTGGGTTGCAGGACGTGCACGGCGATGGCAGCGATATCCTCGACAGCCAATCAGACCTCGATGCCGACCTTGGCCAACGTCTGCGCGAGCAGGCTCGGCGATTGGGGATCAGCGTCGCCAGCCTGGTGCATCAAGCCTGGGCTCAGGTTCTGGCGCAGGTCTCCGGTCAGCAAGACGTGGTGTTCGGCACGGTGCTGCTCGGGCGCATGCAGGGCGGTGAGGGCGCCGATCGGGCGCTGGGCATGTTCATCAACACCTTGCCGTTACGCGTCAGCGTCGGTGCCGATTCGGTAGAGCATGGCGTGCGTGCCACCCATGCGCGGCTGGCGCAGTTGCTCGGCCATGAGCAGGCGTCGCTGGCGCTGGCCCAGCGTTGCAGCGGTGTTGCCGGTTCGCAGGCGCTGTTCAGCACCTTGCTCAACTACCGTCACAGTGCGCCGGAGTCGGCCGCTGTCACCTGGGACGGCGTGCAGATTCTCAGCTCGCGCGAGCGCAGCAATTATCCGCTGGTGGTCAGTGTCGATGACCTCGGCGAAGGTTTCCGTTTGAGCGTGCAAGCCGTGCCGCAAGTGGACGGCGCGCGGGTCTGCGATTACTTGCAAACCGCCTTGCACAGTCTGGTCACGGCGCTGGAATACACGCCGACGACGCCATTGCAGCAACTGACGATCGTGTCGCCAAGCGAGCGGCAACGGGTGCTGGTCGGCTTCAACATCAGTGGTCGTGAGTATCCGCCTGCGCAGACAGTGCCGCGCCTCCTTGAAGCGCAAGTCCTGGCGCATCCCGAGGCGTTGGCGGTGGTGCAGGGCGAGCACCAACTGAACTATGGCGAATTGAACAAAAGCGCCAATCGCCTCGCGCATCACTTGATCGGCCTTGGCGTGCAAGCCGATGACCGTGTCGCGCTGTGCCTGCGTCGCGGCCCGGACATGCTCGTTGCGATGCTGGCGATTCTCAAGGCCGGCGCCGGTTACGTGCCGATCGATGCGGAGTATCCGCCAGAGCGCATCGCCTATCTGTTGCAGGACAGCGATCCGGTCGCGGTAGTGGCGCAGGCGTCGACGCGCGACTTGCTCGGCGCTGTTCCGGTGATCGATCTGGACGCCAGCGACTGGCGGCACCTGCCGGACACCAACCCACAACGGCCGGAATTGACCCCGGAAAATCTCGCCTACGTGATCTACACCTCGGGTTCTACCGGGCAACCGAAAGGCGTGATGGTCGAGCACCGCACCCTGGAAAACCTCGTGCACTGGCACGCCGAAGCCTTCGATCTGCACGCCGGCAGCCACACCGCCAGCGTTGCCGGTTGCGGCTTCGACGCCATGGCCTGGGAAGTCTGGCCGGCGCTGTGCGTCGGCGCGACCGTGCATCTGCCACCGTCTTCGATCAAAAACGAACACCTCGATGAACTGCTCGAATGGTGGCGCGCGCAGCCGTTGCAGGTGAGCTTTCTGCCGACCCCGGTGGCCGAATACGCGTTCAGTCGCGGGCTGGGTCATCCGACCCTGCGCACACTGCTGATCGGTGGCGACAAGTTGCGCCAGTTTCCGCGTGCTCAGACCTTCGATGTGATCAACAACTATGGCCCGACCGAAGCCACGGTGGTCGCGACGTCCGCGCGCATCGAAACGGGTCGGGTTCTGCACATTGGCCGGCCGATTGCCAATGCCAAAGTCTATCTGCTGGACCGTCAGCAACAGCCAGTGCCGACCGGTGTGCAGGGCGAGGTGTATGTCGGTGGCGCCGGGGTTGCGCGCGGCTATCTGAATCGCCCGGAACTGACCGCTGCGCAGTTCCTCGACGACCCGTTCAGCGACGAGCCGCACGCGCGGATGTACCGCACGGGTGACCTCGCGCGCTGGCTGGCCGACGGCAATATCGAATACCTGGGGCGCAACGACGATCAGGTGAAACTGCGTGGTGTACGCATTGAGCTGGGTGAAATCGAAGCCGCGCTGAACGCTCATGATTCGGTCCAGGAATGCGTGGTGCTGGTGCGTGACGGACGCTTGGTCGCCTGGTTTACCGAAATCAGATCGGTCGACATCGGCGATCTGCACCGACATCTGCAAGCGCGACTGCCGGACACATTGGTACCGGCCGCGTACGTGCGACTCGATAGCCTGCCGCTGACCGCCCACGGCAAACTCGACCGCAAGGCCTTGCCCGAACCGGATCAGGACGCCTGGCTCAGCCGTGAATATGAGGCGCCGCGAGGCCCGGTCGAAATCGCGTTGGCGCAGATCTGGGCCGACGTCCTCAACATCGAACAGATCGGCCGCCACGACAACTTCTTCGAACTCGGCGGCCATTCGCTGTTGGCGGTGAGCCTGATCGAGCGCATGCGTCAGGTCGGTTTGAGCGCCGATGTGCGCGTGCTGTTCAATCAGCCGAGCCTGGCTGCTTTGGCGCGCGCGTTGGGCAGTGGCCGGGAAATCGAGGTGCCGGACAACCTGATTCCAGCCGGTTGCACGCACATCACCCCCGACATGCTGACGCTGACGACACTCGATCAGGCCAGCATCGAGCGCATCGTCGCCACGGTGCCGGGCGGCGCGGCCAATGTGCAGGATATCTATCCGCTGGCCCCCTTGCAGGAAGGCATTCTTTATCACCACCTCAGTGCTGAACAGGGCGATCCGTACCTGCTGCAATCGCGTCTGGCCTTCGACAGTCTCGAACGGTTACAGACCTTCGCCGAGCACTTGCAGCAGGTCATCGCCCGTCACGACATTCTGCGCACCAGCGTGGTCTGGGAAGGCTTGCCCAGCCCGCAGCAAGTGGTCTGGCGCGAGGCGCAGATGGTCGTCCAGCAAGTGCTGCTGGATGCGCAGGACGGCGACATTCTCGAACAGTTGCACGCACGTTTCGATGCACGGCATTACCGTCTCGATCTGACCCTCGCACCGTTGATCCGCATGGTCTACGCCGAGGATTCGTTGCAACAGCGAGTCGTCGCCATCGTGCTGTTCCATCACTCGATTCTCGACCACACCGCGATGGAGGTGATCGGTCGGGAAATGCACGCGTTGATGTTCGATCAGCTCGACACGCTGACGCCACCGATGCCTTACCGCAACTATGTGGCGCAGGCACGCTTGGGCGCCGACGAGCAGGAACATGAAGCGTTCTTCCGCGAGATGCTCGGCGATATCGACGAGCCGACCTTGCCCTTCGGTCTGCAGGATGTGCAGGGCGACGGGCGTGGCATCGAAGAAGCGCTGCAACCGGTCGATGCCGCGCTCAATCTGCGCCTGCGCGAACAGGCCAGGCAGTTGGGCGTCAGCCCGGCGAGCCTGATGCACATGGCGTGGGCGCAGGTGCTGGGCGTGGTCTCCGGGCGCCGCGACGTGGTCTTCGGCACGGTGCTGATGGGGCGGATGCAGGGCGGCGAGGGCGCCGACCGCACGCTGGGGGTGTTCATCAATACCTTGCCGCTGCGCGTCGATCTCGCTGAAGGTGTGCGCGCCGGGGTGAAAACCGCCCATGCACGGCTGACGGCGCTGCTCGGCCATGAACACGCTTCGTTGGCGCTGGCCCAGCGTTGCACGGCCATGGCCGGTTCGGCGCCGCTGTTCAGCGCTTTGCTCAACTACCGGCACAGCACTGCTGCACAGCAGCCGCGCGACGGCCAAGGCATTTGGCAGGGCGTGCGCATGCTTGGCGGCGAGGAGCGCAGCAATTATCCGCTGACGTTGTCGGTGGATGATCTGGGCGAAGCTTTTGCCCTCAACGTACTCGCGGTCGCCGAGATCGGTGCGCAACGGATCTGCCGTTACATGCACACCGCACTCGAACATCTGGTGACAGCACTGGAACAGGCGCCGCAACGTCCGCTCAACCGCTTGCCGGTGCTTTCGGTGGCGGAATACGAGCATCTGCTGGTGGGCTTCAACCCGCATTGCGCGGCCTATCCGCGTGGCGCAACGATTCAGCGCTTGGTCGAGGTTCAGGCCGAGCAGCAGCCAGATGCGCTGGCAGTGGTTCAGGGCGCTCAGCATCTGACCTACGCCCAGCTCAATCAGCGCGCCAATCGCCTGGCTCATCACTTGCTCGGGCTCGGCGTGCAGCCCGATGACCGTATCGCCGTGTGCCTGCGCCGCAGCCCGGACATGCTCGTCGCGTTGCTGGCGATCCTCAAGGCCGGCGCCGGTTATGTGCCGGTCGACCCGGCGTATCCGGCAGAACGCATCGCCTATCTGTTGCAGGACAGCGCGCCGATGGCGGTGCTGGCGCAGGCTTCAACGGCTGATTTGCTAGGAAGCGTGCCGCTGATTGAACTCGACAATCCGACCTGGCAACAGCTCTCCGAGAGCAATCCGCAATTGCCGACGCTGACCCCGGCGCATCTGGCCTACGTGATCTACACCTCCGGCTCCACCGGCCAGCCAAAAGGCGTGATGGTCGAACACGCGACGCTGGAGAACCTTGTGCACTGGCACTGCGAGGCCTTCGACCTGCGCGCCGGCAGCCACACGTCGAGTGTCGCCGGGTTCGGTTTCGATGCGATGGCGTGGGAAGTCTGGCCGGCGTTGTGCGTGGGCGCGACCCTGCACCTGCCGCCGGAGCCGGTGCGCAACGAACACCTCGACGAGTTGCTGCAATGGTGGCGTGCGCAGCCGTTACAGGTGAGTTTCCTGCCGACGCCGGTTGCCGAATACGCCTTCAGTCGTGACCTCGGTCATCCGACCTTGCGCACGCTGTTGATCGGTGGCGACAAACTGCGGCAGTTCCCCCGTCAGCAGACTTTCACAGTGATCAATAACTACGGCCCGACCGAAGCCACGGTGGTTGCCACCTCCGGCGCGGTCGAGGCCGGGCAAGTGCTGCACATCGGTCGGCCGATGGCCAACGCGAAGATCTACCTGCTCGACGACCAGCAGCGCCCGGTACCGGTCGGCGTAGCGGGCGAGTTGTATGTCGGCGGTGCCGGTGTCGCGCGCGGTTATCTGCATCGCCCCGAGCTGACGGCCGAACGCTTCCTCGACGACCCGTTCAGCGACGAACCGCAGGCGCGCATGTACCGCACCGGCGACCTCGCACGCTGGCTCGCGGATGGTACCGTCGAATACCTGGGGCGCAACGACGATCAGGTCAAACTGCGCGGCGTGCGCGTCGAGCTGGGGGAAATCGAAGCGGCGTTAAGCAGTCACGAGGCCGTGCAGGATTGCGTGGTGCTGGTGCGCGACGGGCAGTTGCTGGCGTGGTTTACCGAACGCCTGAACGTCGACATCGAAGATCTGCGCAAGCATCTGCAAGTGCAGTTGCCACAAGCCTTGGTGCCCTCCGCTTACGTGCGCCTGCCAGCACTGCCGCTGACCGCCAACGGCAAACTCGACCGCAAGGCGTTGCCGGAGCCTGATCAGAACGCCTGGCTGAGCCGCGAATATGCCGCACCGCAAGGTTCGGTGGAAATCGTGCTGGCGCAGATCTGGGCGGACGTCCTCAAGGTCGAACAGGTCGGTCGTCACGATAATTTCTTCGAACTGGGCGGGCATTCCTTGCTGGCGGTGACGCTGATCGAGCGCATGCGGCAGGTCGATCTGAGCACCGACGTGCGTGTGCTGTTCAGCCAACCGACGTTGGCTGCGTTGGCCGCTGCAGTGGGCAGCGGTCGCGAGGTCAGCGTGCCGGACAATCTGATTCCTGCCGATTGCACGCACATCACAGCGGACATGCTGCCGCTGGTGCAACTGGATCAGGCCAGTGTCGAGCGCATCGTTGCGACGGTGCCGGGCGGCGCGGCCAATGTGCAGGACATTTATCCGCTGGCGCCGTTGCAGGAAGGGATTCTGTATCACTACATCACCGCCGAACGCGGCGATCCGTACTTGCTGCACTCGCAATTGGCGTTCGACAGCGTCGAGCGTATGCAACGTTTTATCGAGGCGTTTCAGCGGGTGATCGAGCGTCACGACATACTGCGCACGGGCGTGGCCTGGGAAGGCTTGAGTCAGCCGGTACAGGTGGTCTGGCGTCGGGCGCAACTGTCCGTGCAGGAGGTTGTTCTGGAACCGGTAGACGGCGACGTCAGAGCGCACTTGCAGGATCGTTTCGATGCCCGGCATTACCGGATCGACATCAGCCAGGCGCCGCTTATCCAGTTGATGTACGCGCAGGATCCGCGGCATCAGCGTGTGGTCGCGGTGTTGCTGTTTCACCACGTCGCCCTGGATCACACCGCGTTTGATGTGGTGCGTCAGGAAATGCAGGCGTACTTGCTCGGACAAACCGAACTGCCGAGCGTAGCGATGCCGTACCGCAATTACGTCGCGCAAGCGCTGCTGGGGGTCAGCGAGCAGGAACATGAGGCGTTTTTCCGTGAAATGCTGGCTGACATTGACGAGCCCACGCTACCGTTCGGCTTGCAGGACGTGCAGGGGGATGGCAGCGCTATCGAGGAGTATCGGCTGCAGTTGCCCGATGAATTAAGCCGACGGCTGCGCGCGCAGGCGCGCACGCTCGGTGTCAGTGCGGCCAGTCTGTTTCACCTCGGCTGGGCCCAACTGCTGGCTGGCACGACAGGTCGCCACAGCGTGGTTTTTGGCACCGTACTGGTCGGGCGCCTGCAGGGCGGCGAGGGCGCGGATCGGGCGCTGGGTGTGTTCATCAACACCTTACCGTTGCGGGTCGATGTCGATGGGCAGGGTGTGCGCGCCGCCGTGCGCAACACCCATAAGCGATTGAGCGCATTGCTCGGGCATGAGCATGCCTCGCTGGCGCTGGCGCAACGTTGCAGTGGTGTTGGAACGCCGCTGCCGTTGTTCAGCTCGATGCTCAACTTCCGCCATAGTGACAGACGTGCGCCAAACGAGTTGCTTGAGCAGGCTTGGCAAGGCATCGAGACGCTGAACCATGACGGTCGCACCAATTATCCCTTGACGCTCAATGTAGACGATTTGGGTGACGGCTTCAGCGTGATGGCGCTGACCGAACCCCGGGTGGGTGCTGCGCGGGTTTGCGACATGATGTTGACGACCCTATCGGGATTGGTGACGGCGCTGGAGCAAAACCCGCAGTCAGCGTTGAACCTTCTGCCAATCCTGCCTAAGCAGGAACGCAGGACTCTGTTGTTTGACTTCAACGCAACCAACGTCCAGTACCACCTGGAGCAGACGATCCATGGCTTGTTCGAAGCGCAGGCCAAGCGTTCGCCGCACGCCATTGCAGTGGTCGCCGGCGAACATCGCCTGAGCTATGCCGAGTTGAACCAGCAGGCCAATCGGCTGGCACATCACCTGTGCGCGTTGGGCGTGCAGCCGGATCAACGGGTAGCAATCTGCGTCGAACGCAGCCTGGAGATGGTCATCGGCCTGCTGGCGATCAACAAGGCGGGTGCCGGTTATGTGCCGCTGGATCCGGCCTATCCGCCGGAACGCCTCGCCTACATGCTCGAAGACAGCGCGTCGGCCGTGGTGTTGGTGCACGGGGCGACCCGCGAATTGCTGGGGGATATCAAGGCGGTCGATCTTGACCAGAACACCTGGCAATCCCTGTCCGCCGACAATCCGCAAATCCCGGCGCTGACCCCACAACACACTGCCTACGTGATCTACACCTCCGGCTCGACCGGCCAACCGAAAGGCGTGGTCAACGAGCATGCCGGTGTGGTCAACCGTTTGCTGTGGATGCAGGACGCCTATCGCCTGACGGCTGCCGACACGGTGTTGCAGAAAACCCCGTTCAGCTTCGACGTGTCGGTGTGGGAGTTCTTCTGGCCGTTGATGACCGGTGCACGACTGGTCATGGCACGACCGGACGGGCACAAGGACCCGCAATACCTCGCGCAAGTGATCGAAGCCGAAAACATCACCACGCTGCACTTTGTGCCATCGATGCTCGACGTGTTCCTCGCCAACAGCGACACCGCGCGCTGCAGCGGTCTGCGTCAGGTGATGTGCAGCGGCGAGGCGTTGCCGGGCAGTCTGGTGCGGCGCTTCAAACTGCAATTGCCGTGCAGCGGTTTGCACAACCTGTACGGCCCGACCGAAGCGGCCGTCGATGTCACCGCGTGGGACTGCGCCGGACCGATCGAGCAAACCCCGGACAACACGCCAATCGGCAAACCGATTGCCAACACCCGCATGTACATCCTCGATGCGCAACAGCAACCGGTGCCGCAAGGCGTGATTGGCGAGCTGTACATCGCTGGCGTGCAGGTGGCGCGCGGTTATCTGAACCGGCCTGAGCTGAGTGCCGAACGTTTCCTCGATGATCCTTTCCATCCGAACGGGCGGATGTATCGCACCGGCGACGTCGCCCGCTATCTGGCGGACGGCAACATCGAATACCTGGGACGCAACGATGATCAGGTGAAGATCCGTGGCTTGCGCATTGAACTGGGTGAAATCCAGGCACGCCTGACCCGGATCGACGGCGTGCAGGAGGCTGCGGTGCTGGCGCGTGAAGACGTGCCGGGCGACAAACGCCTGGTCGCGTATTACACCGGTGAGCGGCTGGAAATAGACGTACTGCGCGCCCATCTGCTGGAAAATTTGCCGGACTACATGGTGCCCGCCGTGTTCGTGCATCTCGACGCTTTGCCGCTGAGCCCCAATGGCAAGCTCGACCGCAAGGCGCTGCCGGCGCCGGATCAGCAATCGCTGCAAACACGCGAATACGAAGCCCCGGTCGGCGACGTCGAAATCACCCTCGCACGGCTCTGGGCCGAGCTGCTCAACGTCGAGCGGGTAGGGCGCCACGACCATTTCTTTGAACTGGGTGGTCACTCATTACTGGCGGTCAGTCTGATCGGCCGGTTGCGTCAGGAAGGCATGGAAGCCGACGTCAGGGCGTTGTTCGAACAACCGACCCTGGCTGGCTACGCCGCAATTACCGAAAGAATGGAGATCGTCCTGTGAATGTGCTCGAACTGTTGGCAACCCTGAAGGTAAAAGACATTCAGTTGGCGGTGACCGATGAGCAATTGCGCGTCAATGGCAACAAACAGGCGTTGAGCGACCCAGCGCTGCTGGCGGCCCTGCGCGAGCACAAACCGGCACTGATCGAACTGATCAAGGCCGGCCAGTACTCGGCCAACCGAGCGGGCCAGATCGACGTTCCGGCCAACGGCATTCTTCCCGGCAGTACACACATCACGCCAGCGATGGTGACCCTGGCTGAAGTCGATCAGCCGACCCTTGACCGCTTGATCGCCGATGTACCCGGCGGCGCCGCCAATGTCCAGGATATCTACCCACTGGCGCCGTTGCAGGAAGGCATTCTCTATCACCACGCGAGCAACGAGCAGGGCGATCCGTACGTCATGCAATCGTACTTTGCGTTCAGCAGCCGTGAGCGTTTGCAGGATTTCGCCCAAGCGTTGCAAAAGGTCATCGATCGCCACGACATTTTGCGCACGGCGGTGCATTGGGAAGGGCTGGACGTGCCGCTGCAAGTGGTCTGGCGTCAAGCGCAGTTGCCGGAGGAAGAAGTCGCGGTGGACGACAGCGAACGCGCTGTACTGCAGCAATTGCACGAGCGCTTCGATGCGCGGCATTACCGTCTCGACGTCAAGTACGCACCGATGATGCGACTGGCCTACGCGTGGGATGAGGATGGCCAGCGCGTGGTTGCGACGTTGTTGTTCCATCACATGGCGCTGGATCACTCGGCGCTCGACGTGGTGCGTCACGAACTGCTCGCCTGCCTTACCCGCCAGGATCAATCGCTCGGGCGCCCGGTGCCGTTTCGCAATTACGTGGCGCAAGCGCGGCTGGGCATCAGCGAAGCCGAGCACGAGGCGTTTTTCCGCGAGATGCTCGGTGACATTGCCGAGCCGACGCTGCCGTACGGTTTACAGGACGTGCAGGGCGACGGCCTCGGCATCGCCGAGCTGAGCCTGCCGATCAACCCGCTGCTCGGTCAACGTCTGCGCGCGCAGGCGCGGCAGCTCGGCGTGAGTGCCGCGAGCCTGTTTCATCTGGGTTGGGCGCAGGTATTGGCGGTGCTCACCGGCAAGCACAACGTGGTCTTCGGCACGGTGTTGATGGGGCGCATGCAGGGCGCCGAAGCCACTGAGCGTGCACTGGGGATTTTCATCAACACCTTGCCGTTGCGGGTCGATGTCGATGCGCAGGGCGTGCGTGCGGCGGTGGAGGCGACCCACAAACGCCTGACCACGCTGATGCGCCACGAACACGCGCCACTGGCGTTGGCCCAGCGTTGCAGCGGCGTGGTCGCGCCGACGCCGTTGTTCAGTGCCTTGCTCAATTACCGTCACAGCCACACGGCGGCAACCGCGAGTGCCGAGACCCTCGCCGCGTGGCAAGGCATCAGCACGATCAGCTCCGAAGAACGCACCAACTACCCGCTGACCCTGAGCGTCGATGATTTCGGCGATGCCTTCAGCCTGACGCTGCTGGCGACCACCGAAGTCGATCCACAGCGCCTCTGCGATTACCTGCATTGCGCGCTGGAAAGTCTGGTGCTGGCGCTGGAGCAGGCGCCCGATACCGCGATCAACCAATTGCCGATTCTGCCGGCGGCCGAGCGCGAGCAAGTGTTGTTGGCGTTCAATGCCAGCCACGCCGACTTCCCGGCAACGTTGACCATCGCCCAGCGTTTCGAGGCGCAAGCGGCGCAGCGACCAGAAGCGCTGGCAGCACAGTTTTTGGCTGAGCAACTGAGCTATGGTGAGCTCAACCGGCAGGCCAACGTCTTGGCTCATCATCTGATCGCGCTGGGAGTGAAGCCCGACGATCGCGTCGCCATCGTCGCCCGCCGAGGCCTCGATACGCTGGTCGGGCTGGTGGCGATTCTCAAGGCGGGCGCCGGTTATGTACCGGTCGACCCGGCGCACCCGGCCGAGCGTCTGCACTACTTGCTCAGCGACAGCGCGCCGGTTGCCGTGCTCACCCAGAACACTCTGCGTGAGCGCTTGCCGGCGTTGCAGGTGCCGGTGATCGATCTCGATCCACTGAGCTGGCCGCTCAGCGAAGCCGATGATCCGCACGTCCCGGGCCTGACTGCCGCGCACCTGGCCTACGTGATCTACACCTCCGGTTCCACCGGCCTGCCCAAAGGGGTGATGGTCGAACACCGCACCTTGTCGAATCTGGTCGACTGGCATTGCAGCGCATTTGACCTGTGCGCCGGTCGCCACACTTCAAGTCTTGCCGGCTTCGGTTTCGACGCCATGGCCTGGGAAGTCTGGCCGGCGTTGTGTGCCGGCGCGACCCTGCACCTGGCCCCGACTCACGAGGGCACCGAGGACATCGATGCACTGCTCGACTGGTGGCGCGCGCAGCCGCTGGACGTGAGTTTTCTGCCGACGCCCGTCGCCGAATACGCCTTCAGCCAAAACCTCGAACACCCGACGTTGCGCACGCTGCTGATCGGTGGCGACCGCCTGCGCCAGTTCAGCCGCAATCAGCAATTTGATGTGATCAACAACTACGGCCCGACCGAAGCCACCGTGGTCGCGACCTCTGGTCGAATCGAGGCGGGCGACGCCTTGCACATCGGCAAACCGGTGGCCAACGCCACGGTGTACCTGCTCGATGAACAGCAGCGTCCGGTACCGATTGGCGTCATGGGCGAGTTGTACGTCGGCGGCGCCGGGGTGGCGCGCGGTTATTTGAACCGCGCCGATCTGAGCGCCGAGCGCTTCCTGCATGACCCGTTCAGCCCCGTGCCGAACGCGCGCATGTATCGCACCGGCGACCTCGCACGCTGGCGCGCCGACGGCACCATTGACTACCTGGGGCGTAACGACGATCAGGTGAAAATCCGTGGCGTGCGCATCGAACTCGGCGAAATCGAAACTCGCCTCAATCAGTTGCCCGGCATTCAGGAAGCCGTGCTGCTGGCGCGCGAAGATCAACCCGGGCAGCCGCGCCTGGTGGCCTATTTCACCGAGCAGAGCCAGGTCGAACCGCTGGCCGTGGCCGAGTTGCGCGCGCACTTGCTGACCCAGTTGCCGGAGTACATGGTGCCGGTGGCCTTCGTCCGCCTCGACGCACTGCCGTTGACCGCCAACGGCAAGGTCGACCGCAAGGCGTTGCCGAAACCCGAGCGTACGGCGCTGTTCACCCGCGAATACGAGGCCCCGCACAACGAACTGGAAAGTGCCTTGGCGCAGATCTGGGCGCAGGTGCTGCAAGTCGAGCGAGTCGGTCGTCAGGATCACTTCTTCGAACTCGGTGGCCATTCACTGTTGGCCATGCGCATGGTGTCCCAGGTTCGCCAGCGCCTTGGCGTCGAACTGGCGCTGGGTGATTTGTTTGCCAACGCCGAACTGGCGGCGGTCGCCGAGGCCGTGGCGCAGGCCGGGCGCAGTACGCAACCGGAGATTGTCGCAGTGGCCCGTGACGGCGCCTTGCCGCTGTCATTCGCGCAGCAACGCTTGTGGTTTCTGGCGCAAATGGAGGGCGCCAACACCGCGTACAACATTCCCATCGGCCTGCGTCTGCGCGGCCAACTGAATGAGCCTGCGCTGCAACAAGCCTTGGCGCGCATCGTCGCGCGGCATGAAACCCTGCGCAGCCGTTTCGCCCAGTTCAATGATCAAGCGCAAGTGCTGATCGCCCCGCTCGACAGCGGTCTGCTGCTGCGCGTCGAGGACCTGCGCCAGCATCCGCAACCCGACGAAACCTTGCAGGCGCTGATTCAGGGCGAGGCTTCAGGGCCGTTCGATTTGCAGGACGATGCGCTGATTCGCGGTCGCTTGGTGCGGCTCGCCGACGATCATCATGTGCTGTTGCTGACCCTGCACCACATCATCTCCGATGGCTGGTCGATGGGGATTCTGACCCGCGAACTGATGGCGTTGTATCAAGCGTTCAGCCATGGCCAGCCGGATCCGCTACCGCCGCTGGCGCTGCAATACACCGACTACGCGGTGTGGCAGCGGCGCTGGCTCAGTGGCGAGGTGTTGCAGCGCCAAAGTGAATATTGGCAACAGACCCTGGCCGGCGCGCCGGCACTGTTGACGCTGCCGACCGACCGCATGCGCCCGGCACAGCAGGATTACGCCGGCAGCACCGTCGACGTGGTGCTCGACGAACGCCTGAGTGCCGGACTCAAGGCTTTGGCCCAGCGTCACGGTGTGACGATGTACATGCTCATGCTCAGTGCCTGGGCGAGTCTGTTGAGTCGGTTGTCGGGGCAAGCCGAAGTGGTCATCGGTTCGCCCGTGGCCAACCGCACTCGTGCCGAGATCGAAGGCCTGATCGGCATGTTCGTCAACACCCTGGCCCTGCGTATCGATACGTCGGGCGAGTTGAGCAGCGAAGCGCTGCTGGCGCGGGTCAAGGCGCAAACGCTGCAAGCGCAGGCGCATCAGGACCTGCCGTTCGAACAAGTGGTGGAAATCACCAAACCTGCGCGGAGCATGGCGCACAGCCCGTTGTTTCAGGTGATGTTCAGTTGGGACAGCGGCCATGGCGCCAGTCTGAGTCTCGGCGACCTGACCCTGGAAAGCGTTGCCGAACCGAGCCACTTCGCCAAATTCGATCTGTCGCTGACTTTGGCAGACGCGCCGGGCGGGATTCGCGGTGTGTTGGAGTACGCGATTGCCTTGTTCGATGAGTCGACGATTCAGCGTTATGTCGGTTACTTCCAGCGACTGTTGCAGGCGATGGTCAGCAACGATCAGGCGGTACTGGATCAGGTGGCGTTGTTGGCGGACGACGAGCGTCAGCATCTGCTGTTCGAGCTGAACGCAACCGCCGTCAGCCACGACTTTGAGCAGACCGTTCATGGCCGCTTCGAGGCGCAGGTGTTGCGCACGCCAGAGGCTGATGCTGTGGTAGCCGGTGAGCTGCGCTTGAGTTACGCCGAGTTGAACCGCCGCGCCAACCGACTCGCCCATCACCTGCGCCAGTGCGGTGTAGATCGCGATGCGCGGGTGGCGATCTGCGTCGAGCGCGGGCCGCAACTGCTGGTCGGTTTGCTGGCGATTCTCAAGGCCGGCGGCGCTTATGTGCCGCTGGACCCGGGTTATCCCGCCGAGCGTCTGGCGTACATGCTCGAGGACAGCGCGCCCGTGGCGGCGCTGGTGCATGCGCCGACGCGCGTGTTGATCGGCGAGTGGGCCGGCGTGTTGGTCGATTTCGACCAGTGCACCTGGCAAGACCTTGCGCAAAGCAATCCGCAGGTGCCGGACCTGAGCGCCGCGAACCTGGCTTATGTGATTTACACCTCCGGTTCCACCGGCACCCCGAAAGGCGTGATGGTCGAGCATCGTAATCTGGGCAATCTTCTGCACTGGAGCGCCAGCCTGTGCCCGCTGGCGAGCGGTGCTGCGCTGTTGCAGAAAACCCCGTTGAGTTTCGATGCCTCGGTGTGGGAGCTGTTCTGGCCGTTGAGCTGCGGCATGCGCCTGGTTCTCGCCGGCCCGAATGATCACCGCGATCCGGCCGCGCTGGTGCAGCTGATTCGTCAGCAACAGGTCAATGTCATCCAGTTCGTACCGGCGCTGTTGCAGCAGTTCCTTGAAGAGCAAGCAGTCGGTGAATGCCGCAGCCTGACCGATGTGTTCTGTGGTGGCGGTGAGCTGACAGCCGCGTTGGTGCGCAGCGTGCGCGAGCGTCTGCCGCAGGTGCGCCTGCACAACGTTTATGGCCCGACTGAAGCTACCGTTGACAGCACGGTGTGGACGCTGGAGCCCGATTCGCCGGTACCGGAAGGCACGCCGCCGATCGGCAAACCGCTGTGCAATACCCGCGTGTTTATCCTCGATGCTCATCAGCAACCGGTGCCATTCGGCGTGGTCGGTGAGATGTATCTGGGCGGCATGCAGGTGGCGCGGGGTTATCTGCATCGGCCTGAGCTGACGGCCGAACGCTTCCTCGACGATCCATTCAATGATCAGCCCGGCGCGCGTCTGTACCGCACCGGCGACGTCGCGCGTTACCTGGCCGATGGCAACATCGAGTACCTGGGGCGCAATGACGATCAGGTCAAGATCCGTGGTTTGCGCATCGAACTGGGCGAGATCCAGGCGCATCTGGCGCACATCGACGGCGTGCGCGAAGCGGCGGTGCTGGCCCGTGAAGATGTGCCGGGTGATCAGCGTCTGGTCGCGTACTACAGCGGCGAGCCACTGGAAATCGATCAGATGCGCAGTCAACTGCTCAAGCATTTGCCGGACTACATGGTGCCTGCGCTGTTTGTGCATCTGCCGGCCTTGCCACTGAGCCCCAACGGCAAACTCGATCGCCTGGCCTTGCCGGCCCCTGATCCGTCGGCGCTGCTGACCCGCGCGTACGAAGCCCCGGTCGGTGAAGTCGAGACCGTGATTGCCGGGATCTGGGCCGAGTTGCTCAAGGTCGAGCGAGTAGGGCGCTTCGATCATTTCTTCGAACTGGGCGGCCATTCGTTGCTGGCGGTCAATCTGGTCGCGCGCATGCGCCGGGCCGGCTTGTCGGCGGATATTCGCGTGCTGTTCGGTCAACCGACGCTGGCCGCGCTGGCGGCGGCAGTGGGCGGGGAGCCTGAAGCGGCGGTGCCGGCAAACCTGATTCCGGCCGATTGCCCGCGCATCACCCCCGAACTGTTGCCGCTGGTGGCGCTGGATCAAGCGACGATCGACCGGATCGTTGCGAGTGTTCCCGGCGGTGCGCGCAACGTGCAGGACATCTATCCGCTGGCGCCGTTGCAGACCGGCATCCTGTTCCATCATCTGTCAGCCGCGCAGGGCGATCCGTACGTGTTGCAGGCGCAGTTTGCCTTCGCCGATGAACAGCGTTTGCAAGCCTTCACCGACGCCCTGCAACGGGTGATCGAGCGCCACGACATTCTGCGTACTTCGCTGTTCTGGGAAGGTCTTGATGAGCCGGTGCAAGTGGTCTGGCGTCAGGCTTCGCTGAGCTGCGAGGCATCGCAACTGGACGCCGAAGCAGGCGATGCACTGAGCCGGTTGCATGCGCGATTCACCGTCGAAACCTACCGTATGCCGGTTACCGAAGCACCGCTGATGCGCATGGTCTACAGCCGCGATGCCGCCAATCAGCGTGTGGTGGCGTTGCTGCTGTTCCATCATCTGGTGATGGATCACGTCGCGCTCGAAGTGTTGCAGCACGAGATGCAGGCATTTCTGCTGGGCAACGCCGGGCAACTGAGCGAGCCGGTGCCGTATCGCAATTACGTGGCGCACACCCGCTCCGGGCTGAGTGAACAAGAACACCAAAGCTTCTTCGGCGAGATGCTCGGTGCTGTCGATGAGCCGACTTTGCCCTACGGCCACAACCGGGTGGATGACGCGCCAGCGCAAGAGGCGCAACTGACGCTACCAAATTCACTCAGCCACAGCGTGCGCCAACAGGCACGGCGCTTGGGTGTCAGCGCCGCCAGCCTGATGCACCTCGCCTGGGCGCAGGTGCTGGGGCAATTGTCCGGGCGCGACGCCGTGGTATTCGGCACGGTGTTGCTCGGCCGATTGCAGGGTGGTGAAGGCTCGGAGCGTGCGCTTGGGGTGTTCATCAACACCTTGCCGTTGTGCATCGAACTCAATGCGCACAGCGTCAAAGGCGCCGCGTTGGCGACCCATGAACGCCTTAGTCAGTTGCTCGCCCACGAACATGCGCAACTGGCACAGGTGCAACAGTGCAGCGCCATGCCGACGGGCACGCCGCTGTTCAGCACGCTGCTCAATTATCGTCACAGCACCCCGGTCGGGCCGATATCCGCCGAGGTGCAAGCAGCGTGGCACGGCATGCAACTGCTCGATGCCGAGGAACACAGCAACTATCGCCTGACCCTCAGCGTTGATGATCTCGGTGAAGACTTCCGCCTGAAGGTATTGGCCGGGGCTGGCATTGATGCGCAGCGTATCTGCGGCTACATGCAGGCTGCGTTGATGAATTTGCTGGAGGCGCTGGAGCATACGCCGCACGCAGGCTTTGATCGCTTGTCGATCCTGCCGGCAGCAGAGCGCGAACAGTTGCTGGTGCGCTTCAATGCAACCGAGGCCGATTTCCCGCGTGGGCTGACGATTGCCCAGCGCTTCGAGTCGCAGGTCGCCGAGCGTCCGCAGGCCGTGGCGGCGGTGTTTGGCGGACAGCCACTGACTTACTTGCAGCTCAATCGCCAGGCCAATGCGTTGGCGCATCACTTGATCGAATTGGGCGTAAAACCGGATGACCGCGTGGCCATCGTCGCCCGTCGGGGGCTGGACACCTTGGTCGGTCTGGTGGCCATTCTCAAGGCCGGCGCCGGCTATGTGCCGATCGATCCGGCGCATCCCGCCGAGCGGATCAGCTATTTGTTGAACGACAGCGCACCGGTCGCGGTGCTCACGCAAAGCGATCTGCACCAGAGACTGCCGCTGCTGAGCGTGCCAGTGATCGATGTCGACCTGTGCGCATGGCCGGCGCAGGCGCAGCACAACCCTTCGGTAGCAGACTTGACGGTCAAGCATCTGGCGTACGTGATCTACACCTCCGGTTCGACCGGCCTGCCCAAAGGGGTCATGGTCGAGCATCAGACCCTGTCCAACCTGATCGATTGGCACTGCGAAGCGTTCGATTTACGCGCCGGCAGCCACACCTCGAGCCTTGCTGGCTTTGGCTTCGATGCGATGGCGTGGGAAGTCTGGCCGGCCCTGTGTGCGGGCGCGACCTTGCACCTGGCACCGACCCATGACGGTGCTGAAGACATCGATGCGTTGCTCGACTGGTGGCGCGCGCAACCGCTGGACGTGAGCTTTTTGCCGACCCCGGTCGCCGAATACGCGTTCAACCAGAACCGCGATCATCCGACCTTGCGCACTCTGTTGATCGGTGGCGATCGCTTGCGCCAGTTCAGCCGTGAGCAGCGTTTCGCGGTGATCAACAACTACGGCCCGACCGAGGCCACGGTGGTCGCCACTTCCGGGCGCATTGACGTTGGCGCGGCGTTGCACATCGGCACGCCAGTGGCGAACGCGGCGGTTTACTTGCTCGACGAACAGCAACGGCCTGTGCCAATGGGGGTCATGGGCGAGTTGTACGTCGGTGGCGCGGGCGTGGCCCGGGGTTATCTGAACCGCGCAGATCTGACCGCCGAACGTTTCCTGCACGACCCGTTCAGCCGCGCGCCGAATGCGCGCATGTACCGCACCGGTGACCTTGCACGCTGGCGCGAAGACGGCTCGCTCGACTATCTGGGGCGTAACGACGATCAGGTAAAAATCCGTGGCATGCGCATCGAGTTGGGCGAAATCGAGACCCGCCTCAATCAGCTCCCCGGTATCAACGAAGCGGTGCTGCTGGCCCGCGAGGACCAACCCGGTCAGCCGCGACTGGTGGCGTATTTCACCGAACAGGCGGGGGCCGAGCCACTGGCAGTGGGCAACTTGCGCGAGCATCTGCTGGCGCAGTTGCCGGACTACATGGTGCCGGCGGCGTTTGTCCGGCTCGAAGCTTTGCCGCTGACCGCCAATGGCAAGGTCGACCGCAAGGCTTTACCGAAGCCGGATCTGGCCGCGCTGCCGACCCGTGAATACGTGGCGCCGCAAGGCGAGCTGGAAACCGCGCTGGCGCAGATCTGGGCCGAAGTGCTGCAAGTCGGGCAGGTCGGCCGTCACGATCACTTTTTTGAACTTGGCGGTCATTCGCTGTTGGCGATGCGCATGGTCTCGCTGATCCGTCAGCGCCTCGGCGTCGAACTGGCGCTGAGTGAGCTGTTTGCCGACGCCCAATTGAGTGCCGTCGCCGCAGTATTGAACCGTGCCGGGCGCAGCACGCTAGCGGACATTGTGCCGGCACCGCGCGATCAAGCGCTGCCGATGTCTTTCGCCCAACAACGCCTGTGGTTCCTGGCGCAGATGGCCGGTGGCAACTCGGCGTACAACATCCCTGTCGCCTTGCGCTTGCGCGGGCACCTCGACGTCGATGCCCTGCAAGCGGCGCTGGCGCAGATCGTGGCCCGCCACGAAACCCTGCGCAGCCGTTTCATCCGCATCGACGATACCGCGCAGGTGTCGATTGCCCCGGTCGACAGCGGTTTGCTCTTGCGCATGGAAGACCTGCGCCAAGACTTGCAAGGCGAACTCACCTTGCAGGGATTGATGGCGCAAGAAGCCTCGGCAGCGTTCGATCTGCAGAACGATCAACTGATTCGCGGACAACTGGTGCGTCTGGCCGACGAGCATCATGTACTGCTGTTGACCGTGCATCACATCGTCGCCGATGGCTGGTCGATGGGCGTACTGACCGCTGAGCTGATGGCGTTGTATCAAGCGTTCAGCCAGGGTCAGCCTGACCCGCTGCCAGCCCTGACCCTGCAATACGGCGACTACGCCGTGTGGCAGCGGCGCTGGCTCAGCGGTGAAATATTGCAACGGCAAAGCCATTACTGGCAGCAGACCCTCGACGGCGCGCCGGCCTTGTTGACGCTGCCCACCGATCGTCCGCGACCGGCGCAACAGGATTACACCGGCGGCAACGTCGACGTGCTGCTGGACCCGCGCCTGAGTGCAGGGCTCAAGGCCTTGAGCCAACGTCACGGCGTGACCCTGTTCATGACTGTGATGAGCGCCTGGGCATCGCTGATGAGTCGCCTGTCCGGGCAGACCGATGTGCTGATCGGTGCGCCGGTGGCCAACCGCAGCCGCGCTGAACTCGAAGGCTTGATCGGCATGTTCGTCAACACGCTGGCCTTGCGCATCGACACCTCGGGCGCGGTGAGCGTCGAAGCGCTGTTGGCGCAGGTCAAGGCGCGGACACTGGCGGCGCAGGCGCATCAGGATCTGCCGTTCGAACAAGTGGTGGAAATCGCCCGACCGCTGCGCAGTCTGGCGCACAGCCCGCTGTTCCAGACCACACTGAACTGGGACGGCAGCGTCGGCCCGCAACTGGCGCTCGGCGAGCTGACACTGGAGGGCGTCGCCGGGCCGGGCGATGTCGCCAAGTTCGACCTGACGCTGACACTGGGCGAGGTCAACGGGGTGATTCGCGGCTCGCTGAACTACGCCACGGTGCTGTTCGATGCATCGACGATCGAGCGCTACATCGGCTACTTGCAGTGCTTGCTTGAGGCGATGATCAGCAGTGATCAAACGGTGTTGGAGCAGGTGCCGTTGCTGGCAGCGGATGAGCGCAAGCGCTTGCTGCGTGACTTCAACGCCACGGCGCGCGATTACCCGCAAACGTTGACCGTGCACGGGGTTTTCCAGCAGCAGGCTGCGGCGCATCCAAAAGCCGTGGCGGCGGTGCAGGGTGCGCATTCGCTGAGCTACTTCGAGCTGAACGCGCAGGCCAACCGCCTGGCCCATCACCTGATCGCACACGGCGTACAACCGGGAGACCACGTGGCGATCCTGCTGCCGCGTTCGCTGGAACTGCTGGTGGCGCAACTGGCCATTGCCAAGTGCGCGGCGGCCTATGTGCCGCTGGACATCAATGCGCCGAGCGAGCGTCAGGCGTTCATGGTCGAGGACTGTCAGGCGCTGGCGCTGCTGACCTTGAGTAGCGAAGTCATCGACTACGCCGCGCCGCGCATCGATCTCGACACGCTGACTCTCAACGGTCAGCCGACGCATAACCCCAATCTGGTGCAGTCTTCCGAAACACTGGCGTACATCATGTACACCTCCGGTTCCACCGGCACGCCGAAAGGGGTGATGGTGCCGCACCGGGGCATTGGCCGCTTGGTGCTCAACAACGGTTACGCCGATTTCAATGCGCAGGATCGCGTCGTGTTCGCCTCGAACCCGGCGTTCGATGCGAGCACCATGGACATCTGGGGGCCGCTGCTCAATGGCGGTCGCGTGGTGATCATCGACCATCAAACCCTGCTCGATCCGAATGCCTTCGGCCGTGAACTGAGCGCCAGTGGCGCGACGATCCTGTTCGTCACCACCGCGCTGTTCAACCAGTACGTGCAACTGATCCCGCAGGCGCTCAAAGGCCTGCGGATTCTGCTGTGCGGCGGTGAGCGTGGCGATCCGGCGGCGTTCCGGCGTCTGCTGGCCGAGGCCCCCGCATTGCGCATCGTGCATTGCTACGGCCCGACCGAAACCACCACCTACGCAACAACCTTTGCCGTGTGCGAAGTGGCGGAACACGCCGAGAGCGTGCCGATTGGCGGGCCGATCGGCAACACCCAGGTCTACGTACTCGACGCATACCAGCAACCGGTGCCGATGGGCGTGACCGGCGAGCTGTACATCGGCGGCCAGGGCGTGGCACTGGGTTACCTGAACCGACCGGATCTGACCGCCGAGAAATTCCTCCGCGATCCGTTCAGCGATAAGCCTGGCGCGTTGCTCTACCGCACCGGCGACCTCGCACGCTGGCTGGCGCCGGGGCAACTCGACTGCATCGGCCGCAACGACGATCAGGTGAAGATCCGTGGCTTCCGCATCGAACTGGGCGAAATCGAGAATCGCCTGCTGAACTGCCCGGGGATCAAGGAAGCGGTGGTGCTGGCGCGTCGTGACGGTCAGGACGCCACGCGTCTGGTGGCTTACTACACCGCGCACGATGGCGTCTTGGACAGCGCCGAACTGCACGCACAGTTGCACGCACGACTGCCGGAATACATGGTGCCGACGGCGTGGGTGCAACTCGATGTGTTGCCGTTGAACAACAACGGCAAGGTCGACCGCAAGGCACTGCCGGCACCGACGCAGGAGGCGCTGCTCAGTAGGGTTTACGAGGCGCCGGCCAATCCACTGGAAATCAGCCTCGCACGGGTCTGGGCCGAGGTGTTGCAGGTCGAACAGGTCGGCCGCCACGACAACTTCTTCGACCTCGGCGGCCATTCGTTGCTGGCGATGCGCATGTTGTCCCAGGTGCGCGAGCAATTGGGTGTGGAACTGGCGCTGGCCGTTCTGTTCGCCAATCCGCAGCTGGCGGCGGTCGCTGAAGTCTTGAGTCAGGCCGAACGCAGCAGCTTGCCGCCGATTCTGCCGGCGCCGCGAGATCAGGCGTTGCCGCTGTCGTTCGCCCAGCAACGTTTGTGGTTCCTCGCGCAGATGGACGGCGGCAACACCGCCTACAACATTCCTCTGGGCCTGCACCTGCGTGGCCGACTCGACGCCGTGGCCCTGCAACGGGCACTGGCGCGGATCGTCGCGCGCCACGAAAGCCTGCGCAGCCGTTTCGCGCAATTCAACGACGAAGCACAGGTGCTGATTGCCCCGGTCGACAGTGGCTTGCCGCTGATTGAGGAAGATTGGCGCCAACACCCGCAGAGCGACGAGGCCTTGCGCACACTGCTCGACACGGAAGCACGCGGGCCTTTCAATTTGCAGGATGAACCGCTGATTCGTGGCCGTCTGGTACGTCTGGCCGATGATCACCATGTGCTGTTGCTGACGATGCACCACATCATCTCCGACGGCTGGTCGATGGGCGTGCTGACCCGCGAATTGATGGCGCTGTATCAGGCGTTCAGCCACGGCGAGGACGATCCGCTGCCGCCGTTGGCCCTGCAATACGCCGACTACGCGGTGTGGCAGAGGCGCTGGCTGAGCGGCGAGGTGTTGCAACGCCAGAGCGATTACTGGCAGCAGACGCTGGCCGGAGCGCCAGCCTTGTTGAGCCTGCCGACTGACCATCCGCGTCCGGCACAACAGGAACACCACGGTGGCAGTGTCGAAATCGTGCTGGACGAACAGACCAGCGCTGCTCTCAAGGCGCTGTGTCAGCGTCACGCCGTGACGCCGTACATGGTCATCATGAGCGCCTGGGCGATGTTGCTCGCTCGCCTGTCCGGACAGTCCGATGTGGTGGTCGGCACGCCGGTGGCCAACCGCACCCGCGCCGAGATCGAAGGCTTGATCGGTATGTTCGTCAATACGCTGGCGCTGCGCATTGATACCTCGGGCGATCTGAACGGCGCGGCGCTGCTGGCGCGGGTCAAGGCGCAGACTTTGGCGGCGCAGGCGCATCAGGATCTGCCGTTCGAGCACGTGGTGGAAATCACCCGGCCGCTGCGCAGCCTCGCCCACACACCGTTGTTCCAGACGCTGCTGAGCTGGGACAGTAGCGTCGCGCCCGCCCTGGCACTGGGTGGCCTGACGCTGGAAGGTGTCGCTGGGGAAAATCACTTCGTGAAGTTCGACCTGTCGCTGAGCCTCGGTGAAACTGCGCAAGGCGTTCGCGGCTCGCTGCGCTACGCCACGGCGTTGTTCGATGAGTCGACGGTGCGGCGTTTTGTCGGTTACTTCCGGCGCTTGCTGGCGGCGCTGGTCAGCGATGACCAGGCGAAACTGGCGCAGGTCAATCTGCTGGCGGCGGATGAGCAGCAGCGCCTGCTCGGCGAGTTCAATGCGACTGCGCTCGATTGCCCGGTCGAGCAGCCGATTCAAAGCCTGTTCGAAGCACAGGTGCAGCGTCAGCCAGACGCCATCGCCGTGCAAGCTGGCGAACTCTGCCTGACGTATCGCCAACTGAATGCCCGCGCCAATCGACTCGCGCATCATCTGCGCGAGCAAGGCGTTGGGCCGGATGCGCGGGTGGCGCTGTGTGTCGAGCGTGGGCTAGATCTGGTGGTGGGGTTGCTTGGCATTCTCAAGGCCGGTGGCGCATATGTGCCGCTGGATCCGGCTTATCCGGCGGAGCGCCTCGACTTCATGCTCAGGGACTGCGCGCCGACGGCGGTGTTGGTACACACCGCCACCCGATCGCTGTTCGCCGCGACCGATGCGCTGTTGATCGATTTCGACCAATGCAGCTGGCATGACCAGTCGGAAAACAATCCGCAAGTTCCCGGCCTGAGTGCTTCGAATCTGGCCTACATGATCTACACCTCGGGTTCGACCGGCACGCCAAAAGGCGTAATGCTCGAGCATCGTGGCCTGTGCAATCTGGTGCATTGGGGCTCGCAGATTTGCCCGCCGAGCACAGACGGCGCGCTGTTGCAGAAGGCGCCTTTCAGTTTCGACGGTTCGGTGTGGGAGTTCTTCTGGCCGCTGACGGCGGGTGTGCGCCTGGTATTGGCACGGCCGGGCGGCCACCGTGAACCGGCGTATCTGGCGCAAGTGATTCGTCAGCAACGGGTTACGGTGGTCAAGTTTGTGCCGGCACTGTTGCAGCAGTTTCTTGAACTGCAGGAGGTCAGTGAATGCACCAGCCTCACCGATGTGTTTTGTGGTGGCGGCGAACTGACGGCGGCGCTGGCCGCTGCTGTGCGCCAGCACCTGCCGTGGGTGCGCCTGCATAACGTCTATGGCCCGACCGAAGCCACGGTCGACAGCACGGCATGGACGCTGGAACCGCACATGGCCGTGCCGACATCGGAGTTGCCGATCGGTAAAGCCATCTGCAACACCCGCCTGTATGTACTCGATGCGCATGATCAGGTTGTGCCACTTGGCGTCGTCGGCCAGTTGCACATCGGCGGGGTCGGCGTGGCGCGAGGGTATATGGGACTGCCGCAGATGCAGGCCGAGCGCTTTATCGACAGTCCGTTCGTGGCCGGTGATCGCTTGTACCGCACCGGCGATCTGGTGCGTTACCGCGCGGACGGCAACCTCGAGTTCCTCGGGCGCAATGACTTCCAGGTCAAGCTGCATGGCTTGCGCCTGGAACTCGGTGAAATCGAAGCGCGGTTGATCCAGCACCCGGATGTGCGCGAGGTGGTGGTGTTGATGCGTGACGAACGTCTGGTCGCCTATTTCACTACGGTTAATGGCAGTGCTGTACCGGCGATCGACACGCTGCGCGCGTTCATCCTCGAACAATTGCCCGAGTACATGGTGCCGGGCGCGTTTGTTGCGCTCGATGTTTTGCCGTTGAGTCCCAACGGCAAAATCGACCGTCAGGCGCTGCCGGCACCGGGCCTCGACGCGGTGCTCAGCCGCCACTACGAAGCGCCCCAAGGCGAGGTCGAAACCGTGCTGGCGCGCATCTGGGGCGAGGTACTGAATGTCGAGCAGGTCGGACGTCACGACAATTTCTTTGAATTGGGCGGGCATTCATTGCTGGCGATTCGTCTGGTCAACCTGTTGCAGCGTGCAGGGCAGCAGGTGACGCTGGCGGAGCTGTTCCAGCGGCCGAACATCGAATCACTGGCGGCGCTGATCAGTCAGCGCAATGGCGTTCCCGAGCAACCGGAAGGACTGGTCGTGGTGCGACCGGGAGAGGGCGGTCATGCGCTGTTCCTGATCCATGAGTTCAGCGGCCGCGATGTGTATTTCCCGGCATTGGGTTTGCACATCGACGGGCAGTTCCCGATTTACGGCTTGCCCGGTGTGCCGCTGAGGCAGCCGCAACTGCGCACCCTTGAATGCATGGCCGCGCGGATGGTCGGGATCATCCGCTCGGTGCAGCCGCAGGGGCCGTATCGTCTGGCCGGGTGGTCGTTTGGTGGCTTGCTGGCCTATGAAATCGCGCAGCAACTGCTCGGTCTCGATGAGGCCGTGGCGTTTGTCGGCCTGCTCGATACTTACGCGCCGCACCCGGTCAGCCAGGATAAAACCCGCTGGAGTGGCGAGCATCGCGACAAACGTCAATTGCTCGAACATTGCCGTGCGCGTTCGCAGATGCGCGGTGCAGAAGGGCAGCAAGCGTTGACTGAGGTAGAGACGCTGGAGGCGGAAGTCGAACTTATTGCCTTCGACGATTTGTTTCGGCGCTGCTGCGAACAGCAATTGCCGGACCCGGAACTGGCTGCACTGAGCGCAGCGGAATCCTGGAGTTACTTTGATCGTGAGGCCGCCCATGGCCTGGCGCTGGCGCATTACCGGCTCGCCCCGGCCAGTCAGCCGGTGCACCTGTTCCGCGCTCAGGGGCTGATGCCGGGGCAGGCACAACCGAGTCCGACCCGAGGCTGGGAGACCAAGGTCACCCCAGGTTTGCTGCACTGTATCGATGTACCGGGTGATCACCGCAGCATGATGAAAACCCCGGATATCGAGGCACTCGGCCATGCCCTGAGTCAGGCCATGGCGGCGGCGCAGGCTCCGCAGCCACAGGCCTATCAGCCACTGTTGACGATCCAGAGCGGGCACCCCGGGCATGCGCCGATCTTCTGCGTGCCGGGGGCGGGCGACAGTGTCACCGGCTTCATTCACCTGACCGAAGCACTCGGCCCGGAATGGCCGATTTTCGGTCTGCAACCGCGCGGGCTCGATGGCAGCGGCGTGCCGCACAGTCAGGTCGAGGCGGCGGCGAAGTGTTATCTGCAAGCCGTCGAACAGCTGTATCCGCAAGGCCCGGTGCACCTGATCGGCCATTCGTTCGGCGGCTGGGTCGTGCATGCCATGGCCGCGCAGTTGCAGGCGGCCGGACGTGAAGTGGCGTCGTTGACCCTGATCGACAGCGAAGCCCCCGGTGGCAACGGCACGGCGGGCAAACCGTACACGACGACCGCCGCGCTGCAACGTTTGATCGAGACGTTGCAGCTGTCCAGCGGCAAGTCTCTGGGCATCGATCCGCAAGCGTTTGCCGAGGCTGACGAGTCTGCGCAAATGCGCCTGTTGCACCAAGGCATGGTGCGCGCCGGTGTGTTGTCGGCGCGGTCATCGGAGCAGGCGATGCACGGCCCGGTCCGCACTTTCGCCACGGCACTGCGCACGGTCTATCAACCGCAACTGGCCTACACCGGCCCAGTGCGGCTGGCGCTGGTCGATGACCCGACGCTGGATGCGTGGGGCAATCAGCGCGAGCAAGCGGCGATGGTTGAGGGTTGGCAGCGCCAGGTCGCAGATCTGGCGGTGTGGTACGGGCCGGGCAACCATTTCACGATTCTCAAGGCGCCCAACGTCTTCAGTTTCGCGGCGTGGTGGCATGACGGACGGAAAGTGCCGGCGGGCGAAATATTGTCCTGATTGTTGTTTATCTAGCAGAGCCCGGCGTCGCGCCGGGCTCGATCCTGAACGGACTTGTGGGCATTTATGGAAAAGTCGAAGTGGCGCAAAGTCGGTATGGGTTTGGCGTTGGCGGTGGTGGCGGGGTTGGTGTTCTACACGGTGCAGGCGCCGGCGGAGGCGCCGCAGTACCTGACCGCCACGGTCGCGCGCGATGACATCGAGAACGCGGTGCTGGCCACCGGCGTGCTCGAAGGGATCAAGCAGGTCGACGTCGGTGCGCAGGTCTCGGGTCAGCTGAAGTCGCTGAAGGTCAAGGTCGGCGACAAGGTGAAAAAAGGCCAGTGGCTGGCGGAGATCGATCCGCTGGTGCTGCAGAACACCCTGCGCCAGGCTCAGGTCGATGAGGAAAATCTGCAGGCGCAGAAACGCGCCACGCAGGCCCAGCTCAAACAGACCAAGGCGATTTACGAGCGCTATCAGAACCTGCAGGAGGATGCGTCGATCTCGCGCCAGGATTTCGAAACCGCCGAGTCGAACTATCAGGTGCAGCAGGCCAACCTGATGTCGCTGGATGCGCAGATCAAAAGTGCGCACATCCAGATCGACACCGCCAAGGTCAATCTGGCCTACACGCGGATTGTCGCGCCGATCGATGGCGACGTGGTCGGCGTGGTCACTCAGGAAGGCCAGACAGTCATCGCCAGCCAACTGGCGCCGGTCCTGCTGAAACTGGCGGATCTGGACACCATGACGGTCAAGGCGCAGGTCTCGGAGGCCGATGTGATTCATATCGCGCCGGGGCAGGAGGTGTATTTCACTATTCTCGGCGAGGACAAACGCTACTACGCGAAACTGCGCGGCACCGATCCTGCGCCACAGAACTTTCTCGAAACGCCGCCCGCCGGCACGCCGAAGCAAAGCAGCGCAGTGTTCTACAACGCCTTGTTCGAGGTGCCAAACCCTGACCATCGCCTGCGTATTTCGATGACCGCGCAGGTGCGTATCGTCCTCGACACCGCCAAGGCTGTGCTGACCGTGCCGGTGGCGGCGCTCGGCCCGCGCAATGCCGATGGCAGTTTCCCGGTGCGCGTACTCGACGCCAAGGGCCACGCGCAGTCGCGCAATGTGCAGACCGGGATCAACAACAACGTCAAAGTGCAGATCAATGGCGGTCTGGCTGAAGGCGATCGGGTGGTGATCGGTGATCCGCTGACCAATGTGGCGGGGGCCTGAGCATGACTGAACCACTGTTACAGCTCACCGGCATCACCCGCAGTTTCACCGCTGGTGACCGTGAATTTCTCGCGCTGAACAACATCAACCTGACGATCCATGCCGGGGAAATGGTCGCGATCATTGGCGCTTCCGGCTCTGGCAAGTCAACGCTGATGAACATCCTCGGTTGCCTCGATTACGCCACCGCCGGCAGCTACAAAATCAATGGTCAGGAAACCCGCGACCTGGACAATCAGGCGCTGGCCGAACTGCGCCGCGACTACTTCGGCTTCATCTTCCAGCGCTACCATTTGCTGCCGCACCTGAGTGCGATGCACAACGTCGAGATGCCGGCGATTTATGCCGGTACGCCACAGTTGCAACGCCATGCCCGCGCCCGCGAGCTGTTGGCGCGGCTGGGCCTGGAAGGCCACCTGACGCATCGGCCGAGCCAGTTGTCCGGTGGCCAGCAGCAGCGGGTGAGTATCGCCCGAGCGTTGATGAATGGCGGCGAAGTGATCCTCGCCGACGAGCCCACCGGCGCGCTCGACACGGCCAGCGGCAAAGAGGTGATGCGCATCCTGCTGGAGCTGCACGCGGCCGGGCACACGGTGATTCTGGTGACCCACGACCCGAAAGTCGCGGCCAACGCCGAGCGCATCATCGAAGTCAGCGACGGTGAAATCCTCAGCGACCGCGCCAACGAACGCGACACCACGCACTTGCTCAGCGATGAGCCGGTGGCGCCGAAAGCCACCGCTTCACGGCGTCTGGTCGCTAGCCTCGGCCTGTTCAAGGAAGCTTTCAGCATGGCCTGGGTCGCGTTGATCTCGCACCGCATGCGCACCTTGCTGACAATGCTCGGCATTGTCATCGGCATCACCTCGGTGGTGTCGATCTCGGCGGTCGGCGAGGGCGCCAAGAACTACGTGCTCAAGGACATCGCGGCGATTGGCAGCAACACCATCGATGTCTATCCCGGCAGCAGCTACGGTGACAAGCGTGCAGCGGCCATCGAAACCCTGACGCCGGCCGATGTCACAGCCCTGAATCAGCTGTATTACGTCGACAGCGCCACGCCGATGATCGGCCGCAGTCTGTTGCTGCGCTACCGCAATATCGATCTGGATGCGCAGGTCAACGGGGTCAGCGATCAGTATTTCAAGGTGCGCGGGATCAAGATGGCGGCGGGCATTGCGTTCAGCGAAAGCGATGCGCGACGCCAGGCGCAAGTCGTGGTGATCGATCACAACACCCGTCAGCGCTTGTTCGGGCAGGATGTCGATCCGCTGGGCCAGGTGATCCTGATCGGCAACCTGCCGTGCACGGTGATCGGCGTCGCGGCGCCGGATAAAAGCCTGTTTGCCTCGGGCAAGACCCTTAACGTCTGGGTGCCTTACGAAACGGCCGCCGGGCGGGTGTTGGGCCAGCGTTATCTGGACAGTATCAGCGTGCGCATGAAGGACGGCCAGCCGAGCAAGGTGGTTGAAGAACATGTCACGCAGCTGTTGTTGCAACGCCACGGCAGCAAGGATTTCTTCACCAACAACCTCGACAGCGTGTTGCAGACGGTGCAGAAAACCAGTCGTTCGCTGGCCTTGCTGTTGTCGTTGATTGCGGTGATTTCGCTGGTGGTCGGCGGTATCGGGGTGATGAACATCATGCTGGTTTCGGTAACCGAGCGTACGCGGGAGATCGGCATTCGCATGGCGGTGGGGGCGCGGCAGTCGGATATTCGTCAGCAGTTTCTGGTCGAGGCGGTGATGGTCTGCCTGTTGGGCGGGGCGATCGGCATTTCGCTGTCGTATGCCATCGGGCATCTGTTTTCGCTGTTTATCAAGGAATGGGAGATGGTTTTCTCGCTGACCTCGGTGCTCACGGCGGTGATCTGCTCGACGCTGATCGGCATCGTCTTCGGCTTCGTCCCGGCGCGCAACGCCTCGCGCCTCGACCCGATCGAAGCGCTCGCCCGCGACTGATAGCCCGCGCTTGTTGTTGATCGTTCCCACGCTCTGCGTTGATCGTTCCCACGCTCCGCGTGGGAATGCCTCTAGGGACGCTCTGCGTCCAGTGACGCGAAGCGTCACGGGCTGCATTCCCACGCGGAGCGTGGGAACGATCAATAGCGGCGTTATCAAACAGCGATTTTTGCAGGGTTATCAGGCCGCGCTCGATGCCGAGGTTTCCTGCGGTGAATACATCCAGCGCATCAGCGAATGTCGGCCACTGATGCCCAATTTGATCGCTGCCCGCTTGAGATAGCTTTCCACCGTGTTGACCTTCAGTTGCAACTGCTCGGCCAGTTCCGGGGCCGTGCGCCCGGCGAGCAGGCCGATGCACACCTCGGTTTCACGATTCGACAGGCCCAGGCCCAATTGCTGCAAGCGCTCGCTGAAGCGCAGGCGCAGGGTTTCCAGGCCGGTGCCCTCTGGGGGTTCACTGGGGGTTTCGGCGTCAGGGCTGGCGGGTTGTACGGCGTTGATGTGTTTCTCGACCATCGGCAGCAGCACCGGGGAGATGTCCTGTAACAGGCTGCGCTCCTGCGCGGAAAAACGTTGCGACTGGCCGTTGCGGTACACCGAAATCACGTAGCGAAAACCGTCTTTGCGGCGGCTCAGGTGCAGTTGCGAGGCATCGGAGACGCTGGCTGACTCCGGCGGCGGCAGATCGTGACTGGCCGCCGCGCTGTGTTCGGAGAACAGGGTTTCGGCGAGCAAGGCTGGCTCTTTCAGCGGTTCCGGGCCGCTGCGATGGGCTGCGCGGCTGACCGGCTCGACGCGCATCTGGCGGATGTGCGTGGCGTCCACCGCCAGTTGAGTGAGGATCAGGTCGTGCAGCATGCGCGGAAAATGCCGGCTGCCGGTGCTGGCAATGACTTTGCCAATCTGCGGGAACAGGTGTGAGTTCATGTCATTCATCCATGAGTTGCAATGGGCGGCTCGTGTCCCGCAGGCGCCGGGGTGAAGCTCCTTGACCGGTAAAAACGCCTCGGGAATTGGATCCTATCCTAGTACAACGTTTCAGCGATCGCTTAATGAAGGGGTTATTAGTTCATAACCGACGCACACCTCGCCTTGCCGACGGCCGTTTACTTGCGCAGCGCCACGTAGGATTTGCCCAGATCGCCGGCCCAGCCGTCCAGCACGACCTTGACGTCATCGGCGCTAAGCACCTGTTTATCGTTCTCCAGCGGCACGCCGGTGCCCTTGCGAATCACTTCGGCAACCACCTCACCGGTCGAACCATCCTCGAATGACACTTCCGTGGCGATTTCGCTGTCCTGGTCGCGAATGCCGGCGGCAGTGCTCACGCCCGCAGCGACCAGGGTGACCGGCAGCCATTCAAAAAAACGCAAACCCTGGGTGCGGGTGGCGACCCGGGTAATCGCCGGGCGCACGATCAGCGTATTCGGTCCGGGTGACGATACCAGCCGCATGACTTTGCCCAGTTCCTGCCTGAGCGCCGCGTCGTAATACTCGGTCACGCCAGACAACGTGCTCAGCGGAATCCGCGCGGTCGGCGCAACGCTCGGGTAGAACTGGCTCGGCGCCAGATAGGCTTGGGTATAACGGCCTCGGGCCAATGCCGGGCTGACCCAGCCAAGTACCGGCTGCCCCGACGGCGACTGGCGTTCGCTCAACACGCTGTAGTCATGCAGAAATCCGCTGTACAACTTCGGTTCGACGGTTTTACTGCTGCAGGCCGGCAAGCTCAAGGTGGCGGAAAGCACCAGCGACCTGGAGAAATTACTGAGCATCAATGGCTTTCCTTGTGGGCTGGCGCTGTGTTGTCCGAGCACTCGATGTGCAACTGGCCGTGGCGCATGATCCAGTTCACCAGGTCAGCGACCGGGATCGAATGCACGTATTCGACCCAGTGCGCGCTGTCCGGGCTGAATTGTTCGAAGTAGCGGCGCAGGACGATGCGCTCCTGATTGCCGGTCAGGCCCAGGCATGCCTCCTGAAACAGAATCGGCGTACCGTGCCCGGGTGCCGTGGTGCGCTGGCTGAGGATCAATGGACGATGGCTGGCGCGGCCCTCGGCGGTGTGCCTCTGATTGAATTCCTTCATGGGAGCCCCCTGCGATGAATTACCCGCAGAGTGCCCGAGGAGGATTGCCGGGGAATGTCCGATTGTTGTCGGCGCGGTAGGAATGTTGCGCGATTGAAATAAATGACCGGGACGGCGAAATGGTTTTAGATGCGCTCTTTTCTGGCCTTTGGATCTTGTGACCGTGAGCAGATTGCTGTTCGTCGATGACGACGTGGAAGTGCTGTCCCTGCTGAAGAAGTTCTTCGTTCAGCACGCCTACGAGGTCGATGTCGCGCCCGATGGCGTGGCGATGTGGGCGGCCATCGCGCAGCAGCGTCCGGACACGATCATCCTTGACGTCATGCTGCCCGGCGAAGGCGGCCTGAGCCTGTGCCAGAAAATCCGTGCACAGATGGGCATTCCGATCATCATGCTCACGGCCATGGCCGAGCTCAGCGATCGCATCGTCGGCCTGGAACTCGGCGCCGACGATTACCTGACCAAGCCTTTCGCACCGCGCGAATTGCTCGCCCGGGTGCGCGCCTTGCAACGGCGGGCCGGCGAGCAGCCAAGTCCGCCCAGTGAACGCCCGCGACCGGTGATTGCCTTCGCCGGTTGGCACCTGGATATCACCTGTCGCGAGTTACGCTCGCCGGAGCAGGTGATGATCCCGCTGTCGGCTGGCGAGTTCGACCTGTTGGTGGTGTTTCTCGACCATCCGCAACGCATTCTCACCCGCGAACAATTGATCGACCTGACGCATGGCGAAGGCCACGACGCGTTTGATCGCAGCATCGATGTCCAGGTCAGTCGCCTGCGGCGCAAGATCGAACCCGACAGCAAACGCCCGGACCTGATCCGCACCGTGCGCAATGGCGGCTACATGTTCACCGCCAAGGTCAGCCGCTCGTGATCCGCCGTCTGTTGCGCCGCGACACCCTGCGCCGGCGAATAGCCCTGACCATTCTTGCGGCGATGCTCGCTTCACTGGCGCTCAATGCCTTGTTCGTGCAGGTCGCCGGGATCTGGGCGCGCCCGCCGATTGAACGCACCGGCCTGCTCGAACAGATTGCCGTGACCACGCGGCTGATCGAAGCCGCCCCGACGCCGCTGCGCCCGCAACTGGCCAGCGCAGCCGGCAACTCGATGCTGAAGGTGGTCTGGAACGCCCGGCGCGCCGACTTCGACCTGCCTGCGATTGGCACGCAAATCGAGGCGGGCAGAGGGCCAATGATGCAACAACTGCTCGGCGACGACCGTGAGATCGAAGTGTTCAGCCCCGATGACTTTCCGCGCGACAGCCCGCGCGCGCATTACGTTGCGCTGGTGCAGTTGGTCGATGGCAGCTGGTTGTCGTTCACGCCGCCGCAACGTAGTTGGGGCCTTGACGTTGGCACGCGAATCGCGGTGGTCATCGCCCTCGGATTGATCGCCACCTTGCTGGTGGCATGGCTCGCTACGCGCCAGTTGGCCACTCCGCTGCAGCGTTTTGCCAGCGCCGCCCGGCGTTTCGGCAGCGACTTGCGGGCGCCGCCGATCCACGTCGAAGGGCCGGACGAAATACGTCAGGCGATCATCGCCTTCAACACCATGCAGGCGCAGATCCAGCATTTCATCGCCGAGCGCACGCACATGCTCGCGGCCATTTCCCACGATCTGCGCGCGCCGCTGACCCGCATGCGCTTGCGCAGCGAGTTCATGGAAGACCTCGATCATCAGCACAAACTGATCCGAGATGTCGAAGAAATGCAGTCGATGATCAACGCCGCGCTGGTGTTCTTTCGCGAGGACACTCACCGCGAGCAGCCCACCGCGTTCGACCTGTCGGAGTTGCTGCAAACCATCATCGACGATTACCGCGACCAGCATCTGACAGTCGACTTCAGTGGCCCCGCGCATCTGGTGTATGAGGGACGACCGCTGGGCATCAAACGGGTGATCGTCAATTTGCTGGAAAACGTCGCCAAATACGCGCAGCAACCGAGCATCGCGCTGAGCGGCGACGACCATACGATCCGCATCGAGGTGCGCGATCAAGGGCCGGGGATTCCCGAATCAGCGCTGCAACGGGTGTTCGATCCGTTCTATCGCCTTGAAGCCTCGCGCAATCGTGATACCGGCGGCGTCGGGCTGGGCCTTTCGGCTGCGCAGGCGATCGTGCGCGAGCAGGGCGGTGAGCTGACCTTGCGCAATCGCAGTGGCGGTGGCCTGGTGGCGCGGGTCGAGCTGCCTCGCGACCTGTTCGATTGAGGCGGTCAGCGACCATTGGCTGATGGAGCCGCGGTGCAGAAGTACGTACTCTTGGCGCCACGCATTTCAATACAAGAACAACAACAGGAGTTACCGATGCAACCGATCCGTCTCGGTCTGGTGGGTTACGGCAAGATTGCCCAGGATCAACACGTGCCCGCCATTCTCGCCAATCCGGCGTTCCAGTTGGTGTCAGTCGCCACCCAAGGCAAGCCCTGCGCCGGGGTGGAAAACTTCCAGTCGCTGAGCGAGTTGCTGGCTAACGGCCCGGCGGTCGATGCAATTGCTTTCTGCACCCCTCCGCAAGGGCGTTTTGCGCTGGTGCAAGAAGCGCTGGCGGCCGGCAAACATGTGCTGGTGGAAAAACCGCCCTGTGCGACGCTGGGCGAAGCCATGGCGCTGGTTGATCAGGTTGCTGCGCAAGGCGTCAGCGGCTTGTTTGCCTGGCATTCGCGTTATGCGCCAGGCATCGCCGCCGCTCGTGACTGGCTCGCCTCGCGCACTTTGCAAAGCGTGCAGATCGACTGGAAGGAAGACGTGCGCAAATGGCACCCGGGCCAGGCCTGGATCTGGCAACCCGGCGGCCTCGGCGTGTTCGATCCGGGCATCAACGCCTTGTCGATCGCCACGAACCTGCTGGCGCTGCCGCTGTTTGTCGAATCCGCCGAACTGCGCGTGCCCGGCAATTGCCAGTCGCCGATTGCTGCGTCGATCAAGATGTCCGACGCGCGTCAGCTAGAGGTGCGCGCCGAATTCGATTTCGACCACGGTCACGACGAACTCTGGAGCATCGAGATTCGTTGCGTTGAAGGCGTTTTGCGCCTGGACAATGGTGGTGCACTGTTGAGCATCGACGGCGTGCCGCAAGCTGTCTCGGAGGAGGGCGAATACGCGGCGGTGTACCGGCACTTCCAACAGCTGATCGGCGACCGCGCCAGTGACCTCGACCTGCAACCCTTGCGCTTGGTCGCGGACAGCTTTTTTGTCGGCAGTCGCGAAGCGGTCGAACCGTTCTACGACTAGCCTTGCAGCGCGAGGACCGCAGCCTTGGCAATCTGCGCGTCCTGCGCGGATTTGACCCCGGACACACCCACCGCGCCGATCACTTGTCCATCGACAATGATCGGCACGCCGCCTTCAAGCGAGGTCAGCAGCGGCGCCGAGAGAAACGCGTGACGGCCGTTGTTGACCATCTCTTCATAGACATTCGATTCACGACGGCCGAGGGCTGAAGTGCGGGCCTTTTCCATGCAGATGTAAGCGCCAATCGGCGCACAACCGTCGAGGCGCTCAAGCGCCAATAAATGCCCGCCATCGTCGACCACGGCAATGCTCACCGGCCATTGGTTGCGCTGCGCTTCGGTGCGCCCGGCGGCGAGGATCAGCGCCACTTCTTTCTGGCTCAAGACGAATTTGCTGTTCATGCTTTTTCCTGCGCGTGAAGGGACTCTTCAACCACTTCGATCCAGTGCCTGACCGGCGTGCGGCCAGCGCTGTCGAGGTGAACCTGGCAACCAATGTTGGCGGTGACGATAAGGCTCGGTGAAGCGCTTTCCAGTGCATTGATCTTGTTGTCGCGCAATTGCCGCGAAAGTGCCGGCTGGGTGATCGAATAGGTACCGGCGGAACCACAGCACAAATGACTGTCGGGCACTGGTGTGAGATGAAATCCCAGCCGGGTCAAAACACTTTCCACCGCGCCACCGAGTTTCAGCGCGTGCTGAAGCGTGCACGGACAATGGAACGCCAGACGCTGATCGTTATGCGCTACAAGCAGTTGTTCCAGTGGTTCGGCCAGCAGAATCTCCACCAGATCCTTGCTGATCGCACTGACTTTGGCGGCTTTCATCGCGTAGGCCGGATCATGTTCGAGCAGGTGCGCGTAGTCCTTGATGAACGCGCCGCAACCGCTGGCGGTCTGCACGATCGCCTCGGCACCGCTTGCGATCGCCGGCCACCACGCATCGATATTGCGCCGCGCGCGCTGCAGTCCGGCCTGTTGGGCGTCGAGGTGATAGTCGATCGCGCCGCAGCAACCGGCCTCGCTGATCGGCGTGATGCTGATGCCCAGACGGTCGAGCACCCGCGCGGTCGCGGCGTTGGTGTTCGGCGACAGGCTGGTTTGTACGCAGCCTTCAAGCATCAGCATGCGGCGGGCTTGCGTTCGTGTCGGCCTCGGTCTGGCCGGCGCAATGTGTCGCGGCAACTTCATTTGCAGGGTCTGTGGCAACAATGGACGCAGTTGTTCGCCGAGGCTCAGCAACGGTTTGAACAACCACGGGTTGGGCAGCACGCTGCGCAAACCCTGGCGCAACAGACGCTGGCCGGTACTGCGCGGTGCCGCTGCATCGACCAGCGCACGGCCGATGTCGAGCAGGTTGTGATAATCGACGCCGGACGGGCAGGTGGTCTCGCAATTGCGGCAGGACAGGCAGCGGTCGAGATGTTGTTGGGTGGTGGCGCTGACGGCATTGCCTTCGAGCACTTGCTTGATCAGGTAAATCCGCCCGCGCGGGCCATCCAGCTCATCGCCGAGCAGTTGGTAGGTCGGGCAGGTGGCATTGCAGAAACCGCAATGCACGCAGCTGCGCAGAATGCTTTCGGCTTCTGCGGCGCGTGCCAGGCGCAGGGATTGTTCGCTCAGGGTGGTTTGCATGATCAGATCTCTGCGTACATTCGGCCCGGGTTGAAAATCCCTTGCGGGTCCAATTGCGTCTTCAGCGCTTGCTGATAGCGCAGTAACGCCGGTGCGAGCGGCTGGAACGGTTGTGCGCAGTTTGCATGGCAACTGGCGTGACCGCCGGCCTGGGTGGCGATGGCGCGGATCGTCGTGGCGTCGGCAGCGGATTTCAGCCAGCGCTGCGCTCCGGCCCAATCGATCAGTTGTTCACCGGGCAGGCTCAACGGGCCCGTGTGAGTCGGCACTGACAGGCGCCAGAGCGGCCGTGGATCGGCAAAAAAGGCCAGGCGCTGAGCATTCAGATCGGCCCAGTACGCCGCGTCCAAAGGTTCACCCCCGAGGCGGTCATGCGCCGCCGTCACCGAACCCTCACCGCCTTCCAGACGCAGATGCAAGCGTTGCCCGTCGTGGCTGGCGGCGCTGATCGGAATCGGTTGCTGGCCCCATTCGGCGAGTTTGAGCAGTGCGCGTTCGCTGCTGATGTCCAGGGCAATGCTCAGGCTGTGACGCGGTTTCGGCAGCACTTTCAGCGAGACTTCGGTGAGCAATCCCAAACAACCAAAACTGCCGGCCATCAGCCGCGAGACATCGTAGCCGGCGACGTTTTTCATCACTTCGCCGCCAAAACGCAGATGTTTGCCGTGGCCGGTAATGACCCGCGTCCCCAGTACGTAATCGCGCACCGAGCCGGCCCAGGGACGGCGCGGCCCGGACAACCCGGCAGCGAGCATGCCGCCGACAGTGGCGCCGTCCTCGCTGTGTGGCGGCTCGCATGGCAGCATTTGCCCGGCGGCGTCGAGGGCGGCATTCAGTTCGGCCAACGGCGTGCCGGCGCGTGCGGTGATCACCAGTTCAGTCGGGTCGTAGCTGACGATGCCGCGATGCACACGAGTATCGAGCAACTCGCCGTGGCTCTCGCGGCCCAGACGGGATTTGCTGTTGCCGCCCTGGATGCGCAACGCAAGGTTGTCATGCAGCGCCTGCTCCACCTGTTGCAGCAGCTCGGCGGCAGCGTCGTGGCCATGTTCACTGATCATCAGAAACGCTCCAGATCGGGGAAGGGCAACTGACCGTGGTGGACATGCATCGCACCGAATTCGGCGCAGCGGTGCAGGGTCGGAATATTCTTCCCGGGATTGAGCAGGCCGCCGGGGTCGAATGCTGCTTTGACGGCATGGAACAGGGTCAATTCATCGCTGCTGAACTGCGCGCACATCTGGTTGATTTTCTCGCGGCCGACACCGTGTTCGCCGGTGATGCTGCCGCCGACCTTGACGCACAATTCGAGGATCTTGCCGCCGAGGGCTTCCGCGCGATCCAGCTCGCCGGGCTGGTTGGCATCAAACAGAATCAGCGGATGCATGTTGCCGTCACCGGCATGGAAAACGTTGGCCACGCGCAAAGCGTATTCGGCGGACAAGTCGGCAATCGCCTGCAGCACACCGGGCAGCTCGCGGCGCGGGATGGTGCCGTCCATGCAGTAATAATCCGGCGACAGGCGGCCGACAGCAGGGAAGGCATTCTTGCGTCCGGCCCAGAAACGCACGCGCTCGGCCTCGTCCCTGGCCTGACGCAGTTCGGTGGCGCCGGCGTGTTGCAGCACCTGACGCACGCGCTGGCAGTCGTCGTCGACATCGGCTTCGACGCCATCCAGTTCGCACAGCAGGATTGCTGCGGCGTCGACCGGATATCCGGCATGGATAAAGTCCTCGGCGGCGCGGATGGCGAGGTTGTCCATCATCTCCAGGCCGCCCGGAATGATCCCGGCGGCAATGATGTCAGCGACCGCGCGTCCGGCGTTTTCCACCGAGTCGAACGCCGCGAGCAGGACTTTCGCGGTTTGCGGTTTCGGCAGCAGTCTGACCGTGACTTCGGTGATCACCCCGAGCATGCCTTCGGAGCCGGTGAACAGTGCGAGCAGATCGAAACCGGGTGAGTCCAGTGCGTCGGAACCGAGCGTCAGGCACTCACCATCGACGGTGAGCATCTCGACCTTGAGCAGGTTGTGCACGGTCAGGCCGTATTTCAGGCAGTGCACGCCACCGGCGTTTTCCGCGACATTGCCGCCGATGGAACAGGCGATCTGCGAAGACGGATCCGGCGCGTAATACAAACCATGCGGTGCGGCCGCCTGGGAAATCGCCAGGTTGCGCACGCCCGGCTGCACGCGGGCAAATCGTCCGGCGGGGTTGATTTCGAGAATCCGGTTGAAGCGCGCCATCACCAGCAGCACGCCTTTCTCCAGGGGCAGGGCGCCACCGGACAGACCTGTGCCGGCGCCGCGCGGCACTACCGGCACGCGTTGTTGATGACAGATCTTGAGGATGATCGCGACTTGTTCGATTTCGCGTGGCAGCACCACCAGCATTGGCGTCGTGCGGTAGGCCGACAAACCGTCGCATTCGTACGGTTTCAACTGTTCTTCGCTGGCGAGGATTTCCAGCTCCGGCATTTGCGCCCGCAGCGCGCTGAGCAATGCGGGTTTATCGGAGGCCGGAAGCACGCCATCAACGCGTTCGTCGTAGAGAATATTCATCGCGGGCAGGCAACCCTTGGTTATTGTTTTTGACAGGCCGACGCCAAATGGGCGTGCTTGCATCATTGGGCGCACGGGCAATACTGTCCAGTTGTCCGGCACTGGTCGAACCAGTTCTTTTCGCCGGGTTTTTCGTACAAGACCTTTCCGGCCTTTTAAAACAACAAGATGCGATGCAATTGCTAACCATGGAGGTGACGGGTTATGGCTGGTCATACCAGTGAAGGGCGGACTGTGCAGGTGGCGGATGTGGTTTGTGAGCGCGTCGAGCGCTTGATCGTCGACGGTGTGTTGAAGACCGGGCAACTGTTGCCCTCTGAACGGCGGCTGACGGAAAAGCTCGGCGTTTCGCGCACCGCGTTGCGTGAAGGCCTGAAACTGCTCCGCGCCCGCGGGATCATCAACACCGAGCAAGGCAAAGGCTCATTCGTCGCCGACCTTTCCGGGCAGAGCGCCGCATCGCCTCTGATGCACTTGTTCAGCTCGCAACCGCGCACCCTGTACGACCTGTTCGAAGTGCGCAGCTTGCTGGAAGGCGAGTCGGCGCGGCTGGCGGCGCTGCGCGGCACCGAAGCGGATTTTGTCCTGATCACTCGCAGCTATCAGGCCTTGCTCGACGCGCGTGGCCAGGAGCTGCAAGCACCCGAACATGCGCGGCTCGACCACGCATTCCATCTGGCGATCTGCGAGGCTTCGCACAACCCGGTGCTGGTGCAGACGCTGCGCTCGTTGACTGATCTGCTGCTGAACACGGTGTTCGCCTCGGTCAACAACCTCTATCACCGCGAACCGCAGAAACGCCAGATCGACCGCCAACACGCGCGCCTCTATAACGCCGTGACCGGACGCCTGCCGGAACAGGCGCGCAAGGCCGCTGTCGCGCATATCCAGAGCATCAGTGACAACCTCAAGGAGATCGAAAGCGAAGAGCAGCGGCTGGTGCGCGCGACGATGCGCCTGGAGGGATGGACGTGAGGTCAGGTGATTGTCCTGTTGAAGTTGACGGTGAAACACTTTTCAGCCGATTTATCCCTTTTCAATGCGTCAGTAATCTGTACCCAACTTGAACGCAACAACAATTTCAAAACTCAAAAGGGACGCAGACCATGACCACTCCAACCTACAACCGCCTGAACAAAGACGACGCCATCGTGCTGCTGGTCGATCACCAGACCGGGCTGATTTCGCTGGTGCAGGACTTCTCGCCGAACGAGTTCAAGAACAACGTTTTGGCCCTGGCCGATCTGGCCAAGTTCTTCAACCTGCCGACCATCCTCACCACCAGTTTCGAACAAGGCCCGAACGGCCCGCTGGTCCCTGAGTTGAAAGAGATGTT